>CALJJR010000021.1 GCA_937973905.1 uncultured Arenicella sp.
GGAAGTGGAGGCTTGGCGCGCACCATTCCGCGTTTTCCTTCCAGACTATCCAGCAGCGCGGTTTCTTCGCCGCAAATATAGGATTTGGCGCCGAGACGGACTTCCAGGTCAAAGCAAAACTCACTACCTAGAATGTCATCGCCTAAAAAGTTAGAGATCTTAGCCAACGCAATTGCGGCAGTTAAAATTTCATGTGCGTGTGGGTATTCTTCGCGTAAGTAGATGTAGCCTTTACTCGCTCCAACTGCCGCGCCGGCAATGGTCATCCCTTCGATTAGTGCAAATGGGTCTGCTTCCATTTGCAGTCGATCGGCAAAGGTTCCGGAATCGCCTTCGTCGGCGTTGCACACAATGTACTTTTCCTCGCCCACCGTATCTAAAACAGTTTGCCATTTGATGCCGGTGGGAAAGGCCGCGCCGCCGCGCCCTCTAAGGCCTGAGTTTTTAACCTCATCAACGCATTCTTGCCCCGACATACTCAGTGCTTTACGTAAACCTTTGTAACCGTCGTGGGCTTGGTAGTCTTCAAGGCTGAGTGGGTCAACGATGCCAGCACGTTTAAACGTCAGCCTTTGCTGCTTTTTTAAATAATCGATCTCTTCGGTCAAGCCGAGAGAGAGCGGGTGGGATTGTTCGCCATTTAAAAGTCCTTGCTTGAGCAGGTCTTTTACGTCCGACGGTTTAACTGGGCCATAGGCGACTCGCCCAGCTTCGGTCTCTACTTCGATAAGGGGCTCAAGCCAAAACAATCCGCGTGAACCATTACGTATAACTTCAACATCTGGTAGCGCCGTTAGCTGGGCGGCAATGTCGTCGGCGCCAACGGATAATGCTGTTGAGTCTCTCGGTACAAATACTCGTGTCATCAGCTTAAGCCTCCTGAATGTCAGCAATCAGTTCGGCAACTCGGGCTGCGTCAACTCGCCCATAGACTTTATGTCCGATTCTTACCGACGGTGAACAGGCACAATTCCCGAGGCAATAAACCGGCTCCAACGTGACTTTTTTATCGCTCGAGGTTTCCCCCCAATCGAGGCCCAATTGCTGTTTGAAAGCGGCTTCGATGTCTCTACCTCCCATTGCTTGGCAAGACTCTGCGCGGCAGACCTCGACAATATGCTCACCTTGTTGCTCGCTGGTGAAGCTGTGGTAGAAGGTAACCACGCCATGCACTTCTGCGCGCGACAGATTTAAGGCCGAGGCAATTTCGCCCACCGCATCACTTGGGATGTGGCCTAGGGCGTTTTGCACATCATGGAGAATGGGCAATAAAGGCCCCTGCCTGTGCTTGTGAGCAGCAATCGCTTGAGCTACTGGGCCAGTGGGAGTATCAGTTACAACAGTCATAAAGTTAGTTTGATCCAAGGAGATTGGGGTCGCCATTAAAGTTCTGCAGTCTCGGCGTAATTAGTCTCGGCGTAATTTGCTTGCCAATAACCGCTTGCCCCAGTAAAGTCTTATATATGAAATATATTGCATATATAAAAAGGCTGAAACGTTAAGCTAGCATGCTTTAATCGTGTATTAAATATGAAACAAAATGCATATTAACAATTTAAAAATTGTGCCTGAATGGCGCCTCGAAGATAGCGAGGGCGAAGAGGTCCATACTGTTTTGTTGTCGCTATTAAGCGCAATTCAGCGGCATGGCAAATTAACCGCTGCTGCTCAAGAATGCGGCTTGTCGTATCGTCATGCTTGGAATATTTTGCAAGCGACCGAAGCCGTCTTTAACCACCCTGTAACCGTCATGGAACGAGGCAAGGGCGCTCAATTGACGCCTTTAGGTAGCGTGTTGCTGCAATCTAAACAACGTATCGAAGCGCGCTTACATACGCAGATTGAAACCCTAGAAATGGAGCTCAATAGCGAGATACATCGTGTTCTATCTGACGAGATTGATAGCTTGCCAATATATGCAAGCCACGGTTTTGCTGTTTCTATGGTGCCCAGCTTTATCAAAGATTATCAGGTGGAGATGCACTTTCATGGGCCACAAGATGCATTGCGGGCCTTACATGGAGGGTCCTGCAAGATTGCCGGTTTTCATCTACCACTGCATCTCAAAATACCCGAACAACAATTGCGGTACAGCACTTTGCTGGCGCCAGAGACCATTTGTGTCTTGAGCTTTATCGAACGCCAACAAGGATTGATGATTGCGCCCAGTAGACTTGATGAGATTTCCAGTCTTAAAGATTTAGCTCAACCTAGTGTGCGTCTGATCAATCGTCAACCGCGATCCGGAACTCGCGAGTTATTTGATTATCTCCTGGAGTGCGAGGGTGTCGCATCGACTCGGATAAACGGCTATGAGAATCATGAATACACGCACTCGGCGGTTGCTGCTCATGTCGCCACCGGCATGGCTGATGTGGGCTTTGGGGTCCAAGCGGCAGCGGCCAACTTCGATTTAGGGTTTGTGCCCATTGTTGAGGACACTTATTTATGGGCGTTTAGAAAAGCAGACGAAGAGCACGCGGATATTCAAGCGTTTATCGCCACGCTTAAATCCGCACCGTTTCAAGCAGCGGTTAACAAGTTGCCGGGTTATCAATGTGTCAATTGTGGAGATGCCCATGAGCTATTGGGTTTACTCGATTTTACCCAAGCATAAAAAAGCCCCGCTTGTGCGGGGCGTGAAAATCCGCGAGACGGCGCGGCTCCGAGAGCAATCGCTCCTCTCCTCTAATTCGTTAATTCGCCGCCAGTGCGCACACCGGTCGATCGTTTAAACATTCGTTTGCTGAGTATTCGCGTACCGAGTCTCGCATTTCCTTCATCGAGAAAATTCGCGCGCTGTGAGCGGTACTAATTCGGTCGATGTCGATTCCCAGTTCATCGAGTGCAGCCAACATTGTCACGGTGCCTTGAGTCGCAACCGGCGTGCCACTAACAAACGGCGAGCCCAAATGATCAGCGATAAAAATCGTTTTTGATGCCGGGACGTAAACCACCAGATACCCGGAGCTATGGCTAGTAGAAACCTCGTAGATTTCTACTCGGTTGCGGCCATCACCCAGCGTCATACGATTATTTGCGAGCAAAAAATCCGCGGTACTCGGGGCTGGGTCGACGCCTGCAGTCAAGGCAGCGACATTGTTTTCAACCGTAATCAATTTGGCGCCGGCACTAAGCGCTTCTGCTAACCCACCAATGTGATCAGAGTGATGGTGGGTGACAACTTGATACGACAGTGGTTTGAAGTTATCGCTTTGCTCGCGGAAATACTCCAGTCGGTTAGCCAGACCTGCATAGCCACCAGTCGCAACCAAGCCAGTAGGAGTATCGATGAACAAGGTATAAGCATTGCCTTGCCCAACATGGTAGACCCGATCTGAAATCTTGGTGGCCGCCATTTCAGACGTATCGGTACGCTCTGACTCAGCTTCGAAGCCTTCAGGAACGGCGAACGTGGCTTCTGCAAATTGCGGATTAAATTCAATTTTCCTTTGTTTGCTTATCAAGTTCGGAGCGCCTGCAATTGAGAATTGAGTGCTGCCTGCGTAGGTTATGCCCTTGTCTTTGCGGTAGTCTGAAAACACATAATCCAGCGCACCCAGTTGTGGATTATTACGCAGCATTTTTGATACTAAAAAGGTTTCTGCATCGATGTATAAATTTAGATCAGGGCTTGATGGAAACGGCATGGTTACTACATGGTGTTTGCGGTTTTGATACATCGCGTCTTCGCCGAGCGTTGCTTTGTCCGCGGTTTTGCTAAGCTCATAAACCAAAACGGCGTCTGAAGTGCGCATTGTGCCACCGGCGAAAACGTAAGGATCTGCGTTCCCGGCCTCGCCGATTTTCTTAGTTCTGTGATTGACCGCGGTTCCAGTTTCACCATCGCTAATGGTGTTGCCTTGAAAACCACCGTCACGCCCATAAAACCAGGTGTCGTAAGCTGAGCGTTTATTCGCCATGTCCATATTCAGCACTTGTGATGACTCGGCTATCTCTTGCAGCGTAGGCGAGTGGCTTTGCCCAACCGTCAAAGTAAGAAACTTTTCAGCTATCCGATAGCCAGTAATGCCCGTGAGTGACTCACCTCCATAGGCATCCACGACTCTAGCAATCAATTCTTTGAGCTTTGCGCCTTCTTCAGCGCCTTCGTGGTCATCGGCGAGCGCCGTGCTTGCGAATAGCAAGGCTAGCGCAATCGAAAATAATCTTTTCATGGTCTAAGACTCCTTTGGTTAGCGCCAAGTCTGTGACTTGCTTGGCTTAGTTCTTTATAGATGCTGGATGGCCGGAAAAGGTCGCGATTGATTATAAAAACGCAAACACCTTGTTTCGCTCTCCAAAAACGGTCAATATTTGAGGCCGACAATGTGTCAGTTTGGAATAAAACCAGCGTTGCTAAACAAGTTAGCTATTTCCGATTCACCTTTGCTTATAAACAGTTCGTTATGCATGCATTAAGCCAACTTCTACGGGCCCTACAGCTTGAGGCCAATGTGTTTCACAATGGTCAGTATTGTGGAATGTGGGCTATCGACACGTCGGGCAAAGGCGAAATGTCTTTTCATGTTGTGACGCACGGCTCATGTCATCTACTGATCGACGAACAGTCGATCGAATTGTTCGAGGGCGACGCGGTTTTTATGCCTTCAGATGCACAACATCGTATTGCTAGTGAGGCGTCTTTAGAGGTGCCGGTCAATATGGAAGTGTCTTTGTCGATGCAAGACTTGGTGCCTAATGGCACAGGCTTAGTGTGCGGCAATTTTGGCAACGCGAATCCGATCTTTAAAAAGATCGCTGATCAATTACCGAGTTACCTAATTATTCGTCGAGAAGAAAATTCAGCTGGTAGTCAAATTATCGACCTCCTGCTGAACGAATCTAAAAGCTCGGGTCAGAGCAGCAATCTATTATTGAACCGCTTGGCGGATTGTTTGTTGTTTGTGATGTTACGAGACAGCGTCAACATCGATGATGGTTTGTTTGCAGCCTTGGCACACCCCAAACTCGGTAAGGCCTTTGACCTTATTCATACTGATAGTTCTGAACGAGTCAGTGTTGACGACCTAGCCGCCGCAGCCGGTATGTCGCGCTCGGCCTACTCGGCGCTTTTCAAAGAAATGGTGCAACAGTCACCGGCTGATTATCAAACTCATTGGCGGATGACGAATGCTTGGCAATGGCTCGCCAACGAGGGCATGAGTACCTTAGAAGCCGCGCTACGCAGTGGATACGAAACCGAAGCCTCTTTTTCAAAAGCATTTAAGCGAGTGATGGGTATTGGCCCGGGCAAAGTGCGTGCTGGACCACAAGCAGCTTGAAGCACCTTTTCCGCCAACAACTAAACCAATCAACTAAACTACGATATGAGCCACGTTACGAACAAGGCCGCCATTGTCACTGGCGCCAGCCGCGGTATTGGCAGGGCAATTAGCCTAGAATTGGCACAACAGGGTGCCCACGTCTGTGTAACGGCGAGATCCCAAAATGCTATTGATGAGCTTGCGCAAGAAATTAACGCCAGCGGTGGTCGAGCAATCGCGATGGCCGGCGATGTCGCAAAGTTCGAGGATGTATCGCGCGTGGTTGAGGCCTGTAAAGATGAATTCGGCTCCATCGATATCTTAGTCAACAATGCGGGCCTAATTGACCCCATTAGCCGCCTCGCGGACTCCGATGTTGACGCCTGGGGTCTGGCCATTGACGTGAATCTGAAAGGCGTCTACTACGCACTCAGACTAGCGATTCCACACATGCAAGCACAAGGTGACGGAACCATCATTAATATGAGTTCGGGCGCGGCAAATAGTCAATTGGAGGGCTGGAGTCATTATTGCGCGAGTAAAGCGGCGGCAAAAAAACTCACTGAATGTGCGCATAAAGAATACGCTGATGCAGGGGTTAAAGTGATTGGATTGAGCCCGGGCACGGTGGCCACCGACATGATGATGAAGATCAAAGCGTCAGGTGTTAACCCGGTGAGTCAGTTGGATTGGTCAACGCATATTCCTCCCGAGTGGGTGGCGAAAGGTGTTTTATATCTGTGTGGTCCTTCAGGAGCTCAATACGCAGGTACCGACTTTTCTCTCAAGACTAATGAAGAGCGAGCGGCCGTTGGGTTACCATTAATTAGCGCTTGAGCTCAGATTCAGTTAGGCGGCCGTGTATCCGCCATCTACCGACAAAATAGTGCCAGTAATATGTGGCTCGCTAGCTAGGAAGAGAATACTACGCGCCACCTCCTTAGGTTCCGCTAAGCTTCCGACGGGGATATTGGCGAGGTTAGCTTCTTTTACGTCTTGCGCTTCAACCTTCTCCGCGTGCTTTGAATAAAGCATGGGCGAATTGATGGCACCTGGCGCTACGGCGTTAACGGTGATCGTTTGTGCAGCGAGTTCTAAAGCCATACTGCGCGTGAGTTGATCGACGGCACCTTTACTGGCGCAATAGGCTGCCAGCCCGGCAGCTCCCACCTGGCCGCAGGTGGAAGATACGTTAACGATGGCACCACCTCGGGTGGCTTGTTGGCTAAAGCTACGGCTAAAAAAGAACACGCCGTTGACATTGACGTCCATCACAAACTGCCAGTCTTCATCGCTAGTTGAGCTTGCCGGTTCGCGCAAAATCGTGCCTGCAGAATTGATCAGCAGGTCAACCGGTTGGCCAAATGTAGCTTGTGCTTGAGCAAAGGCGTCGATGGCTGTTTGGGCTTGTCGAACATCGCCCGCGACACCTTTTACATTGGCGTTGTCCAATTCGCTGATAACGCGATTCAGTTTGTCCGCGTTGTGGCCGCAGATGAAAACTGACGCACCTTGTTCAAGTAATAATTTCGCGCACTCCAGACCAACACCGCTGGTACCGCCGGTAATCATGGCTAAGCGGGTAGGCGATTCTTTTGCTATTGAAGTCATTGATCAGGCCTTATTGATTGGTCACAGTGACGGGGTTGGTAATTTGGCCAATCGACCTCCGTCTACGACTAGCTCTTGACCTGAAATAAACGCCGCTTGTTCGCTGGCGAGAAACACCGCGGTATTGGCAATGTCTTCAGGTGCGCCGAGTCGACCAACCGGATGCAACGCTGTGATCTGAGCATCGACTTCGTCTCGATCCGGATACTGATTGAGCAAATTCTCGTTAAATGGTGTGTTGATCCACCCAGGCGCAATTGCATTGCATCGAATACCTTGGGGGCCAAACTCAAGGGCGATATTGTGGGTCATAGAAGCAACTGCACCTTTTGATGCGGCATAGACTGCGTGCAGCGGATTCGCGCCCAAACCTTCGATTGAACTAATATTCACAATCGCTGCCGGAGCGGATTTACGCAATAGCTTATGCGCATGTTTGCAACATAAAAACACACTGCGTACGTTCACCGCCATGGTATTTTCGTATTCTTCTAAGCTCATTTCAGTGAGCGATTTTTCGATGCAAATTCCGGCGTTGTTGA
>CALJJR010000022.1 GCA_937973905.1 uncultured Arenicella sp.
CATCATCAATGGCTATTCCGCCGCCAGATTCACCTAAGATAATAACTACCGATTCAGGTCGAGACATCGAAATCCTGAGCTTTGGTATTGTCGACTACCTGGTGTGCCAAGACGCGATGAGGGCCTTCACTCAAACGCGAACTGAATCTACAATGGATCAGATCTGGTTGCTGCAGCATCCTCAGGTTTACACCCAAGGGACGGCCTGTGATCAACAACCCTTGGCACCCTCAAATATCCCCTTATTGCAGTCCGATCGTGGTGGGCAAATAACCTTTCACGGGCCAGGGCAAATCGTGGTCTACCCATTGTTAAATCTAAAGCGTTTCGGCATTGGCGTGAAATCATTGGTCTCTGCTTTAGAGCAATCCGTCATTGACGTGTTGCAGAACTACAAAATAGAGGGATTGCGGCGAGAAGCTGCTCCGGGCATTTACGTGCAAGAGGAGAAGATTGCGGCACTGGGATTGCGTATACGTCGTGGTGCAAGCTATCACGGCTTGAGCTTAAATGTTGACATGGAGTTGGCGCCTTTTGGTAATATAGACCCCTGTGGGTTTGCAGGGCTGCAGGCAACGCAGATGGCCGATCATTGTACCTCTGCTGAACTTGACCTTGTTGTTATTGGCTCGCAATTAGTCGAGAATTTCTGTGCACAAATTTAATCAATCTTTGTTAGCTATATTGTTCGCGCTGGTGCTTGTAGCCCAGATGAGCAATGCTGTGCATTCGATTGAACACCAGCCTTCGGAACATTCTGGCTGGTGCCAAGCTCTTGGTAATGCTGATCTCGGTGGTTTCACTCTTGAGTCAGCACCCGAGTTTTTATTTGGTGGGCGCAGCGAAGTTGCTGCACCTCTCGTTCTTAATGCCCCCGATTCGCCACTCCTCAAGCATTATGCTGGCCGTGCTCCGCCAGCAGCTAATTTCTCCTAGAAAAAAGTTAGTCATTGGCAATTAAAGCCATGGCCAGAGATGGTTTGAAGCTTGTTTAGATAAACCTGCTTCGCTCATAAGAGAAGAGAAATTATGCGAATTTTTATTATCGTAACGTTAAGTATTTTTGCACCTGCCGTATTTGCGGATGAGGTGCTTGAGGAAATCAAAGTAACTGCGCATCCACTGGCAACAGACGGAGTAGCGCAGTCAACCAAAGTGTTGGCGGGTGAAAACCTTGCTGAAAAATTACAGGGGTCTTTAGGTGAAACTGTTGCTGGGGAAGTAGGAGTGCATTCTGCGGCCTTTGGAGTTGCTGTAGGACGACCGGTAATCCACGGATTAGGTGGTGCCCGTATTAAAACGACAGAAGATCGAATCGACAGTCTGGATGTGTCGGTGACCAGTACTGACCACGCTGTTACTGTTGAGCCATTTATTGCTGATCGGATCAATATTCTCAAAGGCGCCAGCACATTGCTGTACGGTTCCGGCGCGATTGGAGGTGTGGTTGACGTCGAGACTGGGCGGATAGCGAAAAGTCTGCCTGAAAAAACCAGCGGTAGAGTAGAGTTTCGTGCCGCTGATAATGCTGACGCGACCGTAGCTGCGGCGAGGATTGATGGTGCTGTAGGGAATTTTGCTTGGCATTTAGATGTCTTTGATCGTCAGGCAGAGGACTACGACATTCCAGGCTTTGTTGAAAGTGCTGCACAACGCCTTGCCGAGGAAGCCGAAGAGGCTGAGGAAGAGCCTGGCGATGGGGAGCTTGGTGAGGAAGAGGAAGAGCGTGATATTTTAGCAGGGAGTTCTTCAGAAAACCGAGGCGGTGCAATTGGCTTGAGCCATATCGGGTCCCGTGGTTTCATCGGTATGTCGGTTAGTACGACCGATGCCGAATATGGTCTGGTCGGCGGTCATGGAGAAGAGGAAGGCGAGGAAGGCGAGGAAGAGGAAGAAGCGCCTGGGCGAATCGAGCTTGAACAAACTCGAATCGATATTGAGGCACAACTGGATGATCCTTTTGCTGGGTTTGAAGCCATTAATTTTCGAATTGGTATCAATGACTATGAACATCAAGAAATTGAAGGGAATGGCGAGATAGGCACATTGTTTGACAACCAAGCTTGGGAAGCACGAGTTGAAGCGAGGCATGCCCCGATTGCGGATATTTCTGGTGTGTTCGGTTTGCAAGCTAATTCACGCGAATTCAGTGCTATTGGTGAAGAAGCATTTGTTCCTCCGGTTGATTCGGATAGCATTGGGCTGTTCTGGCTCGGAGAGCGCAGCTACGAGTCCTTTGAATTAGAACTCGGTATTCGCTTTGAGGAGGTTTCACATCAACCCACCGCTGCGGGCGCGCCCAAGCGGGACTTTGATACCTTTAGTGCGTCGTTGGGAACGGTTTGGCCGATGAGCGAACAATGGACGCTCGCCGCCTTGTTAGACGTTTCGAGCCGTGCCCCAAGTATTGAAGAGCTGTTTTCGAATGGACCTCACCTGGCAACTCAAAGTTTTGAGATTGGCGATCCCAATTTGACCGAAGAGTCCGCGGTGGCATTGACGTTAAGCGCTGACTACCGCTCAGATGTGTTCGATTTTAGCTTGACTGCTTACGCCAATGAATTTGACGATTTCATTTATGAAGTAGGCACCGGCGAAGTAGAGGATGGTTTACCTGTGCTGGTGTACCTACAAGATGATGCATCGTTTTTGGGTTTGGATCTGGAAATGGCCTGGCACGTCGGTGAAATCGCCGATGGGGATTTCGACTTGATTGTTAAGTACGATACGGTTGATGCTGATGTAAGTGGTGGCGCGAATCAAAATCTGCCAAGAATTCCGGCGTCGCGCACACGGCTTGAAGCGTTATGGAAAAATGATCAGTGGCAGATTCGGCTTGGCGCCGGACGAGTCAGTGCACAGCGTGAAGCGGCCAACTTTGAATTACCAACTGAAGCGTATGACGATTTGTCAGTTTACATAGCCAGAACTTGGCAGTTGCAGTCAAGCCCTTTGACCTTGTTCCTTAAAGGCAGCAATCTTGGCGATGATGAGCAACGCAACCATACTTCCTTTGTGAAAGATTTTGCGCCCGCGCCAGGGCGCCGTTTCGAGCTTGGTTTAAGGCTTAATTTCTAAGCTTAAATTCAGCATTAATTGCCCTCAATCGCTCAGGTGTGCCGATATCATGCCAAGCACCTTGATATACCTGCGCAGATACCTCCTGTTCGCGGATGGCTTGTCGCAGTAATGGTGCAAGTGGTTGAGGGCCTTTAGCCAAGCCTTCGAAAAAGCTTTTCTTGTAAACGGCGATCCCGCTGTAGGTCCAGCTGGCAACGTCTTGGGATTTCAATGCGGCTAATCCAGAAGAGGTGATTGCGAAATCACCAGCTGGGTGCTGCTCGGGGTTGGGTACCAAGACTAATCGAGCTTTTTCATCGAATGGCTGCAGCAATTGCTCAAAACGAAAGTCAGTGAAGATGTCGCCATTAATAACAATGAATGGATCACTCGCAATGAGCGGCAGGGCATTGAGGATGCCGCCTGCCGTTTCGAGCGCACCGGATGCAGATTCGTCTGAATAGTTGATCTCTATCCCAAAACGCTTACCGTCACCCAGGTGAGAGACAATTTGCTCACCCAGATAGGCGTGATTAATCACCACAGATCGGAAGCCGACGCTCGCAAGGGATTTTAGATGGTGTTCGATAAGCGGTACACCACTGACCTCAAGCAATGGTTTGGGTGTATTCGCCGTTAGCGGCAACATTCTCTTGCCATGCCCCGCGGCAAGTATCATCACCGTGGTGTCGACCGAAGGGTAGGCGTCATCAGACATGCGAAAGCTGTTGGTAAAAGCGTTTAAATTGTTCCAGCTCAGGGTACAAGCTAAGAGCTTCGTCTACGTATTTTCGCACCAATGGTAAATCATTCAGATAGCCTGGTTTGTTATCTCGATAATTTAGTCGACAAAATACGCCGAGCACCTTTAAATGCCGCTGTAGACCCGTGAAATCATACCAACGTACGAATTCTTCATCGCTGATTGGTATTTCCGGTATTTGATGTGCGCACAGTTGTAGGTACTGTCGGCACCATTTCAATTGGCGTTCTCGAGGCCATTCAATGTAGCAATCCTTGAATAGCGAAACGACGTCGTAGCTTACTGGCCCCACCACCAAATCTTGATAGTCGATGACGCCCGGTGAATCCGTGCGGCAGAGCATCAAATTACGAGAGTGATAGTCGCGGTGAACCCATACCTGCGGTTGCGCAAGACAAGTTTCGATTAGTTGCTCTTTTGTTGATCGCCACAAAGTCTTTTGTGAGGCGTTCATCTCAAAGCTCAGGTGCGTGTTTAAATACCACTCTTCGAAGACATCGAGTTCTACATCAAGGCGTTCGTGATTGTATTCTGGGTAGCTCGTCGTGGGTTGATCCAGTACGCCACGTTGGATTTTAACCAGTGCTTGCAGTGCGTCATTGTATAAATCATCTGGATTATCGCGCAGAGCGCGCAAATAGGAGGTTGCGCCGAGATCTTCGAGTAATATGAATCCGAGCTTTTCATCGTGGGCAAACAACTTCGGTGCATGCACACCCTGAGAGCGTAGCGAAGTGGTCACTGCAAGAAATGAGCTGATGTCTTCTTTTTCGGGGGGGGCGTCCATCACGATGTAGCTTTGAGTCGCGGTCTCTAAACGAAAATAGCGACGAAAGCTCGCGTCGGCTGACGCTAAGCTGAGCTCGTATGCTTCTCCGTCTCTTATCTTGAAGAGCCAATCTTCAAGGGCGTATAAGCGTTTATCTTGGGTTGCCACAGGTTGTTCAGCGGGTTTTCGCTCAGCGAATAAATCACATTGCAATGGTAACCGCGTGATCCAGTGCTGTCAGTACTAATGTTGAGTTGCAAAAACTCCTTATTTGACGTGTTAAAACGAAGGAAGCGCTTCGCAGTCAGCCTGTGAATGCACTATAATTGCCGCACGTTTCCCCCCGGCGACTTGGTTGATGCACTCGTATTTCCAACTAAAGCGTCTGGATAAACATCGGCACTGGTGACAGTGACCGGAATTAGAAAAATAATCAGAGGAACCTCTACATGCCAGATCTTCGGCTTGCCGCTCCGCGAAATCACGCAACCTCGGCGGTTACTCGCAGTTCCGCAATCAACCTAGCTATGCCGAGCTTGACTCGTTTCGTTGCCTCAATTCTTGCAATTGCGCTGACCTGTTTTTTCGTATCAGGAGTCAATGCCCAGTACACGGCGCAAGATGAAGAGGTCGATACAGGTTCAGAATGCGACGATGGTGCAAATTGTGTTTGTGCGCCCTCTGAGCTGCAATTCGCCGCGCCAAAAATGCCACCTGGTGAAAATGGTAAATATCCAATTTCGTTGGAAGCCGACAATGTTGAAGCTCAAGGTGAAGATTTGGTCACTTTGAGTGGCAATGCTGAGGTATCGCAAGGTCGTCGCACTATAGTGGCCGATTCCTTGCAGTATTACCGATCCAGTGATCGAGTAGTCGCCTCTGGAAATGTTGAGATGATTTCCGAGAACGGCAACTATCTAGCCAGTGAATCAGTCGACGTCCATGCACCAACACAAATTGGTACGTTGACCAATACGGATTTCAAACTTGCTCGATCATTGAATCGCGCAGACGGTGTCGATACCGTTAAAGTTGAAGCGCGCGGCTCGGCTGAAGTGGTGAACTTAGAAGGCGAAGGCGTGATTGATATGGAGCGCGTAAAATACTCCAATTGTCAGGAAGGTAAAGACCACGTCATCATCGCTGCAAAAAACCTAGAACTAGACCAGAATTCTGGCGTGGGTAAGGCCAGAAGTGCCACGGTTCGATTTATGGGGGTGCCGATTTTTTACACGCCCTATATTTCCTTTCCTTTAAACGATGAGCGCAAAACCGGTTTGCTTACCCCTGAGTTTGGGTCTGACGAAGAATCTGGCAACGTGTTTGGCCTGCCTTGGTATTGGAATATTGCGGCCAACCAAGACGCCACAATCACGCCTCGATATTTCACTGATCGCGGCGTACAAGTTGGAGCAGAATATCGACGTAAGTCGTTGACTAGCCAGACTTATATCTACGGTGAGTATTTGCCCGGCGATGATTTATTTGGCGAAGATCGTGACATGTTAAGCGTTCAGCACTATCAGCAATTTACGCCGAATCTGACAGGTCAGATAAATTATAACGATGTCTCAGATGTCGACTACTTCGATGATTTTCGCGACAACGCACGTTTCTTTAGTGCGACGTTTGTACCGCGGGATGTGTCCTTAAGTTATACGAGCCGCTTTTTCAATGTCTATGCTCGCGCCAATGAATACGAAATCATCGATCCGATCATCCCAGAGTTTCGCAAACCTTATGAGCGACTTCCATCATTGAGCATCGGCGCAAATTTACCCGAAGGCCCCTGGGGAATGGAGTTTGGGCTTGGAGCTACCTATACTAATTTCGCCTCAGACTTTCGGGTTGAAGGCACTCGAACTTCCATTAATTCATCGGTGACGCTGCCCTTCGAATCGATTTGGGGCTATGCGCGGCCAAAGGTCTCGCTGTTTCACAGAACGTATGATCTCGATAACGTCACTGAAGGGGCCGATGACAACCCTTCGTTTTCTGTGCCGATTTTTAGTCTGGACACGGGTATCTACCTCGAACGCAACGTAAATTGGTTTGGCGAAGGTGCACTGCACACATTGGAACCTCGCGTGTTCTACGTTTATGCGCCGAATGAAGAAGATCAAAACGACGCGCCCATTTTCGATACCAGCCAAACAACCTTGAACAACTTCTCAAATATTTTTCGTGAGAATCGCTTCTTTGGAGAAGACCGTGTCGGTGATACGCATCAGGTCACAATTGGTATGACTACCCGTATCATCGACAATAAAACTGGTGATCAGCGACTCAAGGCGAGCATTGGGCAGTTGTATCTTATTGACGATTTGGAGCAAAACTTATTTTCTCCAAATCCCATTGAATCTGGTTTGGGCGACTTGCTGGGTGAGGTGTATACGGAATCCGAGGGTCCTTGGACTACTTACGGCTTCGTGCAGTACGACCATGATGAAAGTGAAATTCGTACCGCGCGAGTCGCGCTGGGTTATGAGCCAAAAGAGAATCGGCGTAAAAAGTTATCGCTAGGGTACTACTACTCCAATGGGCAGTTTAGAGATGTTGATCAGTTGACGCTTGGCTTCAGCTGGCCCTTGTCCTCGCGTTGGCAAGTCTTTGGCGACGAGAGATACTCTTTGGAAGACTCGGAAAGTATTTCTTCGACTCTTGGTGTTGAATACAACGGGTGTTGTTGGAAGTTCCGTATCACTGGCCAAGAACGACTAAACAATCGAGATATCGAAGATAAAAAAACTGCGGTATTCGTACAACTCGAGTTAACCAGTCTCGGGCGTGTACGTACGGGTTTGTAGTTGATGGCCAACACTGCACTCAACATACAACGCCCCAAAAACATTAAAATGGGTGCTATGAACACGGTTAAGATAATTTAACTGTGTATGACGAGCCCCAAATATCGGTCTAATCTCAGTCACGTTGATTATTGCGTGGCATTGAAAGGCCTACGCCAAACAGACCGAAGTAGAAGCTAAATAATGTTGTGTAAAAGAAACTTAACACTTACTGCGATTATAATCGCCCTGTTCAGTTGCAGCGCGGCCGCTGAGATGATGGATCGTGTTCTCGTTATCGTTAATGAAGACGTAATCACCCAGTCTGAATTCGATTATCGCTTAGTAACCGTAAAAGCTGAACTGCAACGCGATGGAGCGCAGCAAATCCCAGCTGATCTTGACCGACAATTGTTGGATGGCATGGTGGCTGATCGCTTGCAAATCCAGGAAGCTGAGCGACGCGGCATTCGGATTTCTGATCAAGAACTGCAAGCCGCCTTAATGCGGTTTGCGGGTGCCCAGAACTTGGATATGGTGCAGCTGGAGCAACGTATTACGTCGCAAGGGCAGTCTTTTCCTCGCTTTAAGGAGTCGGTTCGTGAATCATTAGTGATCTCGAGGTTGACTGAATTCTACGCCCGCACCAGAGTGGTTGTTCCAGACTATGAAATTGATGGTTTTATCGAGCAAAACCAAATGTCTGACGCAGGGGCAGAGTATCAAATAGCGCGTATTTTGATTTCTGATCCCGAACAAAATCGCTCAGTGGCCGAACAAGTCGTCGCTGAATTGCAGGCCGGCGCGAGTTTTCAACAAGCAGTGCTCAAATATTCAGAGGCCACTGATGCGCAAGAAGGCGGCTTAATCGGCTGGCGTCGACTCGAAGATCTACCCGATGTCTATGCATCAGCTGTGAAAGCCATGCAAGTGGGTGGCGTGACTGATGTTTTAGAGACTGGGAATGGCCTGCATATTATTAAATTACTGGACATTAAAGGTGATCGTGAAGAGGTGATGCAAAGTCAGGTACGTCATATACTGATTAAATCTGAGTCCGCAGTGGCGAAATCGCAGGCGGCAAAAAAATTGCTCAACGTCCGACAACGCATTCTTGACGGGGAAGAGTTCTCGACTTTAGCACGAATTTATTCTGATGATTCTGTGTCCGCGGCCAACGGGGGGGATTTAGGTTGGGTTTCACCGGGCGAGACGGTTCCCCAGTTTGAACAAACCTTTCAGCAGCTGCCACTGAACCAGATAAGCCAACCCATCGAAACGCAATATGGTGTGCATATTCTCGAGGTGTTGGATAGACGCCAGAAGAATGTCACCGATCAAGTCATTCGAAACCGTGTAGATAATATTCTTAGACGGCAACGCGCCGAACGAGAATTCGAGCAGTGGGTACGCGAATTGCGAGAGCAAGCTTATATTGAATACGTATCAGAACCTGCAAAAATCTGATCTGAGTTATCTGGGGTCGATCAAAGCAGACAAGAATAAATAGAGGTTGAAATGAAGGACAGGAAGGGAAGCTTAGTGAAACTGCGTTTTCTTAACATAGCTATTCTAGTGTTGGCTATGTGCTGGAGCAGCATAGTGTCCGCTCAGCTTGAGTTTCCTCCGTTGCCAGACAATCCCGACCGAGTAGCAGGCAGCAATGAGGCTTTTGGTGAGCCCTATGAATTTGCTTCTACAACAGAAGTCACTTTTAACGTAAATTTCAGTACTGCAACACCCGGCCCCAGCACTTTCGCTACCACTGATGTACAGCGAGATGTGCGAGTGGAGTTCTTTACCCGTCACGGCATCGAAATCGGCAACGCCAATAGAACCCTTATCCTAGTCAATGGCATTCAGCGTGCGGCTACCTCTTTGACTTCGACTGCTGCTGAGCGCAGTCATGTGTTCATTCTAAATCGGAACTTTTTTACCACGGGGAATAATGAAGTCACTTTTCGTGCCGCTAACAGGCAGGAAGATAGAATTTGGGGCATTCGAAATATAGATATCGCCTATATCGAACCAATAGCGCTTCAAATTGGCGT
>CALJJR010000023.1 GCA_937973905.1 uncultured Arenicella sp.
CCCGATCTTGAGAAAGCTCTAAATTCCCGAGTTTTTCCAGGCTCTCAAGGTGGGCCATTGATGCATGTCATTGCTGCTAAAGCCATTGCCTTCAAAGAAGCCTTAGGCCCAGATTTTAAGGACTATCAGCAACGCGTATTAAATAATTCTCGTGTTCTGGCTGACGGTCTCAAAACAAGAGGGTACAGCCCCGTATCTGGTGGGACTGATAACCACCTTAGTCTAATTAGCTTGGTTGAAAAGGGCCTTACGGGTAAGGCCGCTGAAGCCGAGCTCGGCGCCGCATTCATCACCGTAAACAAAAACGCGGTACCTGCTGACCCGCAAAGCCCGTTTGTTACCTCCGGTATTCGAATCGGCACGCCGGCCATCACCACACGCGGGTTTGGAGTAGGCGAGACAGCCCAACTGGCAACCTGGATGGCAGACGTCATGGATAGTTTGGCTGAGAATGGTGGAGAGCATGCCGCTACAGAAGTAATCGAGCGCGTTAAATCAGAAGTGCTTGAACTCTGTGGGCGTTTCCCAGTTTATGATTATTCGGATTAACCCTCCGCATTGTCAGTGTTTGTGAGCTAGTCAATGCGTTGCCCATTCTGTCAAAACGATGATACGCGGGTGGTTGATTCTCGCTTGACTGAAGATGGCGATGCCGTGCGCCGCCGCCGCAGCTGTGAAGCTTGTGGAGAACGTTTTAGCACGATGGAGGAGGCCAGTTTAAAACTCCCTTTTATCGTCAAGTCTAATGGTGATCGAGAGCATTATGATGAGTCTAAGCTGGCTCGTGGGCTTGAGCGAGCATTGGAAAAGCGGCCAGTTGAGTCGGGGCAAATTGACCAAATACTCCATCGCATCAAACGGAATTTATTGACCTGCGGCGAGCGCGAAATAAATGCGCGAGAAATCGGCGAGCTAGTGATGAATGAGCTGCGTGAAGTAGATCAAGTGGCTTACGTGCGCTTTGCTTCAGTTTATCGCTCGTTCCAAGATGTAGATGCTTTCAGCGATGAGATTCGCCGACTCCAGGCCGAGACCGTTCGCGGCCGACAAAGCACGCGCAAAAAAGCCGTAAATCGCAAAAAGAACTGATGCCAGATCCAGCTGTTACTGCAAATTTTTCGGCCGCCGAAACGGCGCTTATGGAACGCGTGTTTGAGCTGGCTGCTAAAGGTTGTCAGACCACACAGCCGAACCCTCGGGTTGGCTGCGTATTAGTCAAAGGTGGCGAGATTGTCGGTGAGGGGTATCATGGATTCGCGGGCGAAATGCACGCAGAAAGAGAGGCCCTAAAACATGCCGGTGAGCGTGCTCGTGGTGCTACTGCCTACGTAAACCTAGAACCTTGTTGTCATCAGGGTCGCACCCCTCCCTGTACGGATGGATTAATTGATGCTGGTGTGGTTAAGGTGATCGCTGCGATGCGCGACCCAAATCCGCTGGTTGCCGGTGGTGGTTTTGAGACACTCAAATTGGCCGGTGTTGAAGTGGCTTCTGGGCTGTTGGAAGAGCAAGCGCGTTGGCTAAATCGCGGTTTTATCACTCGGATGCAATCTGGCCGCCCATGGGTTAAATTAAAATCGGCTGCCACACTCGACGGCAGAACTGCTGATGCAGACGGTTTTAGCAAATGGATTACTGGTTCAGAGGCACGCTCTGAAGTACAGCTTTTGCGGGCTGAGAGTTCTGCGGTTGTTACTGGGATAGGGACCGTGCTAGCCGATGATCCCCAGCTCAACGTGCGCCTCGAAAACGTACATCGTCAACCCATGAGGGTTATTTTAGATAGCCAGCTGAGTATGCCTCTGGATGCAAAGATTATCGGCGACGGAGATAACGTTTTACTATTTACCTGCTCCGACGACTATGACAAGCAGGGAGCTTTTGCCGAGTTGGGTGTTGAAGTTCTCCACCAGGTGGGCGATCAAAACCGCTTGGTTCTCGAAGAAGTATTGGCAGAATTAGCCAATTGGCAGTGCAATGAAATTCTGCTTGAAGCAGGCCAGACGCTGTGCGGTGCATTTTTGCAAGACTCGTTAGTTGACGAAGCAGTGCTCTACTATGGCGGCAGTATGTTGGGGGATCGAGGCAAGTCTGTATTTGTCTCAGATGCCGCTATTTCATTCGATTCTCGACCCGAGTTCGTTATTCAATCTGCTGACATGATCGGGCCAGACGCGCGCATTACAGCAGTACACAAAGCCAGCAAAGCGAGATTAGCAGCCTAATGTTTACAGGAATTATTGAAACTGTGGGGCAGGTTCGTGCAGCACGTAGAACCGGTGGTGATGTGCGCATTGTCATTGCCGCTGAACACTTTCTAAATCACGACATAGCCATTGGCGACAGCGTGGCTTGCAATGGGGTTTGCCTGACAGTTATAGAGCGCAATGGCGCAGATCTGAGCTTCGATGTGTCGATCGAATCGATTAACCATTCTCTAATCGGGGATTGGCAGGAAGGTGCCATGGTTAATCTGGAATTGGCCTTGCAGCCGCAAAGCCGTCTCGGGGGTCATCTGGTATCAGGGCATGTAGATGGGCTGGCGGAATTGGTCGAACTGAAAGAAGACGCCCGGTCTTGGCGGATGAAATTTAAGGCGCCTAAACAATTAAAAAAGTACATTGCGCAAAAAGGCTCGATCACCATCAATGGCATTAGCTTAACGGTAAACAACGTGGCTGATCAGTACTTCGAAATTAATGTGATTCCACATACCTTTGAGGTAACAACTTTGGGAGATATTAAGGTTGGCCATCGGGTGCATATTGAGGTTGATCTTATTGCTCGTTACCTCGAACGCCTGCTCATAGGCGACAGCACCAGCAAAGGTGATCTGTCATATTCATTTTTGGCAGAGCATGGCTTTGCTTAAAACCGATAAACTTTGCTGGTGATACGATGTTAGCTACTCCGTTCTTTGCAGCTATTTTTGCGCTGTTTTATGTGTTTTTGTCGTTTGGTGTGATTCGCTTTCGGTTGGGAGAAAAGATCTCCCTGGGCGACGGAGACAACCGTGATTTGAAAGTTGCGATTCGCGTGCATGCAAACTTTATCGAATACGTACCGCTGTCGTTGTTGTTGATGTGGTTCATCGAAACAGCCTTGTTCGACAGCAATTTTGCGCTGATTTTAGGCGTGATGTTGTTGCTTGGACGAGTGCTGCACGTCTTCGGGATGAAAAACCCGTCTAAATATATCTTGCTGCGGCAAGTGGGTATGATCGTCACTTTGTCGGTACTGATTCTTGGCGCAGTAAGAATACTGTGGCATTACATCCCGTCTTTGTAGGAACCAATCATGACTTTGAGCAGTATCGAGGAGATCCTTGAGGACTACCGCAACGGCAAGATGGTTATCATCACTGATGATGAAGACCGCGAAAACGAAGGCGATCTGATGATGGCGGCTGATTGCGTCACTGCCGAAGATATTAATTTTATGGCACGCTGGGGACGAGGTTTGATCTGTCTCACGCTCACTGAAGAACGGTGCGAGCAGATTGGTTTGCCGCTCATGGTTGGCGACAACAATGGTGCACGGTTCTCTACTAACTTTACGATGTCGATAGAGGCTGCCGAGGGCGTCACCACTGGTATATCCGCCGCTGATCGTGCGCAAACCGTGGCGGCCGCCGTGGACGCGAATGCAAAGCCCTCTGATATCGTGATGCCTGGGCATATTTTCCCGATAATGGCGCAGCCGGGTGGTGTTTTAACTCGTGCTGGACATACCGAAGCCGGCGTCGATTTTCCGCGCTTAGCGGGCCGAGATCCGTCCAGTGTTATCTGTGAGATCTTGAATGAAGATGGCACCATGGCACGTATGCCAGACTTAGAGCAGTTCGCCGCGGAGCACGACCTCAAAATCTGTTCAATCGCTGAACTGATTCGTTATCGTCTCGAAAAAGAACCCACTGTTATCCCGGTTAAAGATACCAAGATAGAGACCAGCCGCGGATTGTTAAGAACAGTTCTGTTTCAGGATACGGAACGTGATGAGACCCATATTGCGCTGGTAAAGGGAGACATTGATCCGGCAGAGCCAACACCGGTCAGAATTCATGTTGAATCTGATTTTCTCAACCTGCTAAAAGATATCGAAGGCAAAACTTCTTTTGCTGTCGATGATGCGCTGGACTATATAATCGAGGCTGGTACTGGTATCGTCGTGATTCTGCGATATGTACAAAATGCTGAGGAAGTCGCATTCGACCTCGAGCAGTTAAAAATGAATCGTCGCCCTGGAGGGCAAAGCCACCTGCGACTATTGGGTGCCGGCAGTCAGATACTCTCGAGCCTAGGGGCTCGCAAGATTAAAGTTTTAGGGCGAGAGCGTAAAACCCATGGTTTGTCGGGCTTTGACCTAGAAATTGTTGAATACATAAGTAATAGAAAATGACCCACAATATTATTCACGGTGAGCTGCAAGGCGGGCACCAAAAATTGGCAATCGTCGTTGGGCGGTTTAATAGTTTTATTGGCGATGCCTTACTTGGCGGGGCCACTGACGTGCTCGAGCGTCACGGTGTTAAGTCTGAAAATATCACCGTTGCCTATGTGCCCGGTGCCTTTGAAATTCCATTACTAGTCAAAAAGTTCGCTCAAAGTGGAGACTATGACGGTGTGGTCGCTCTGGGCGCTGTGATTCGAGGTTCCACGCCGCACTTCGATTATGTCGCCGGCGAGTGTGCAAAGGGGCTTAATTCAGTGCAGCTTGAAACTGGTGTGCCAGTTGGCTTTGGTGTGCTCACTGTCGATTCAATTGAGCAAGCAATAGAAAGAGCTGGCACTAAAGCTGGCAATAAGGGCGCCGAAGCCGCCATGACTGTGTTGGAAATGGTCAATGTCATGAGTAAGGTATAGGCAGCCCCGGTGTCAAATCGCCATAATGCCCGCAAGGCCGCCGTACAGGCTTTGTACCAATGGGACCTTACAGCCCAAGCGGCTGATCAAATTCAAACGCAGTTCGAAAAAATCCATGATATGCAAAACGTGGATAAAAAATATCTACGGGAAATAACAGATAAAGTTCCGACCAATGTGGTTGAACTTGACGCCGCTATCAGTCTGCATCTGGACCGTGACTTTGAGAAACTCGACCCCGTAGAGCGAGCAATTCTTCGTCTAGGGGCTTATGAGTTGAGTTATCGCGCCGACGTGCCAACCAAGGTTGTACTCAATGAAATGGTGGAAATCGCCAAAGTATTTGGAGCCGATCACTCGTACAAATTTATCAATGGCGTGATGGATAAAATGGCTGCGGTATTACGCAAGGCTTGAGTCCATGTGGCGGCTCACTGTCATCATATTCTATGCGGCCCGCCCGCTGCGACCTTAGATGATGTCTGAGTTTTCGATCATAGATCAGTATTGTCGTGGTCTTGGTTATATTCATCCAGAAACCCAGCTGAGTGTTGGCGATGACGCAGCCGTGGTCGATGTGCCAGTAGGTATGGATTTGGTAGTCAGTGTCGATACCATGGTCGAGGGAGTGCACTTCTTCGCTGATCTTGCGCCGGCTAAGCTCGCGCACAAATTGCTCGCAGTAAATCTCAGCGATATGGCAGCGATGGGCGCTACGCCTAAGTGGGCGACATTGGCGCTAACAATTCCCCAAGTTGACTCTGGCTGGCTAGGTGCCTTTTCGGATTCATTGCACTCACTTGCCAGCGAATATCGCGTGCAATTAATCGGCGGCGATACAACCTCAGGCCCACTAACGCTTTCCTTACAAATAATGGGCCTGGTAAAAAAAGGCGATGCAATTGTGCGTTCTGGTGCTCGGGAAGGCGATGCTGTTTATGTCTCAGGGTATTTGGGCGACGCCGCGCTGGCGCTCCAGCAGCGGCAAGAGCAGGGCAGCGTAAACAATCCACTGCTGTTGCAAGCCTTAGAACTACCGCAACCACAAGTCGAGCTGGGTGTTTCATTGCTGGGTTCAGCCACTGCGGCAATAGATGTTTCTGATGGATTGGTTGCCGACTTGGCGCATATTGCTAAGGCGAGTGACGTATCCATTGAACTTGAACTGAGCGCATTACCGCTGTCTGAATCTTTTATGGCAGCGCAAGCCCCTATTGAGCTTGCGCTGCATGGTGGTGACGATTATCAGCTTGCGTTCACAGCGCCTGAAGCCGTCGTCGCTGGGCTTGAACTTGATTCCAAATTCTTGATCACCCAGATTGGGCAAGTTGTATCTCACGGCGATGAACCCGTTGTCTTGCGATCAAATGGCGAGCAAGTTCCGATTCGACACAAACAAGGTTTTGATCATTTTGAAAAGTAAACAGCAGCAGCCGTTTAACATGTTGAATCCGGTGCACTTTTTAGCACTGGGGTTCGGTAGTGGTCTAATACGGCCCGCGCCGGGCACTTGGGGAACCTTGGCCGGTGTGCCGCTTTATTTGGCTGTTGTGCACTATATAAGCCCTTTTTCCGTAACCTACCTTGTTTTAATTGCCTTGCTATTTTTGCTTGGGATCTATCTGTGTGGTCGCGCGGCAAAAGATGTGGGTGTGCATGATCATGGAGCAATCGTCTGGGATGAGATTGTTGGGTTGTTAATCACCTTCGTGTGGGTTCCTCCTACGCTGGTAAACCTGATTATTGGCTTTTTGCTGTTTCGTTTATTCGATATCGTCAAACCTTGGCCGATCAAATTACTCGATCGACATGTGCACGGAGGGTTCGGGATTATGATTGATGATGTGCTGGCGGGTGTTTTCGCTTGTACTCTGCTTATTTTGTTGCAACCCGTTTTAGCAGCCCTCATATGAGACTGGATTCTCAGACTGGTTTTATTAATCAGGCGCAAGTGGTTGCGTCGCCAAATTGTGATGACAGAGAGAATTTTAGTGAGCCTGAGGCGCTCATTATTCATTGCATCAGCTTGCCGCCGGGTGAGTATGGTGGCACGGCGATCAATGACCTTTTTCTAAACCAGTTGGATTCTGCTGCACACCCTTATTTTGCCGAGATCGCCGCGCTGAAGGTGTCTTCACACTTTTTAATTCGTCGTGATGGTGTATTGGTGCAGTACGTATCAACCTTGCAGCGAGCATGGCACGCTGGCGAGTCCTATTGCTTAGGCAAACCCAAAGTGAATGATTTTTCCCTAGGGATCGAATTAGAAGGTCTTGATACTGATGAAAATGGTTATGCCAGCCCGCAGTATCAAACCCTAGCCGAGCTGATCAAGGCTCTGCGCAAAGTCTATCCTCAACTCACGGATGATCGCATCTTCGCGCATAGCGATATTGCGCCCGGGCGGAAAACCGACCCTGGGCCATTTTTTAAATGGTCAAAGGTATTTGTAGCTTAACTATTGCAGTGCATGCTGCCAAAGCTTGACATGTATTGCCCTACAATCATGGTTATTGAATCAGCTCGCAACACACTAAATTTCTGAGCCAACATCAATAGATAGACTAGTGTCCAGAGCAATTAGTTTATGCAAAACAGCAACATATGTTGTATATACACAACACAACATACAATATATACAGTGGATTCTTGCTTAAATTGTTGAAATATATACATAATAAATTTGTGCCAAAAGTCACAAAAAATGACAAAGATGTTGTTTTTTAGTTGAAATGGATTTAAGGTAGACGCATATCGAGAGATACAGGCTGTCTGTATCAATTGATTAAAACAAAACCAAGAGACGCAGCAGTTCCGTTACTCACTGACGTCCCGAGCCTATAAAGAGAGAGTGGCCCGCCCGTTGATCGGGAAGGAAGCCGCCTAAAAACGTCATGAGAATGTAAGAGTTGACTTGCATTGTCAGGTTAGTACGAAGTTGTAGATCGTATTGCCAGGCAGTAGCAAAAAGTTGACCAGCGTATCTGTTGCCGTGGTTTCGTTGTACTCAATAACGAAAAGAGAGGCTCGAAATGCTTAGACTTAGTGATATTCCAACGGCCACCATGATGGCCACTCGCGGGAAACCTGCGACGCGTTTTACCTACCCGGTAGCACGAGTCGCTGGCACCCTCGCAGTTCTATTTTCTTTAACCACATTCCCGCTGCAAGCGCAGGAAGAAGGTACCAGCGTCGCAGACGGGGTACTTGAAGAGGTTACCGTTACCGGTTCGCGAATTCAGCGCGCTGATATAACGTCAACCTCGCCTGTTTCTGTTTATGGTGCGGATGAAATTCAATCAGTCAATACCGTTAACGTAGAAGAATTCCTGCGTGATCTTCCCCAGTTTAGTCCTTCGGTAGGAGCCCAGGGCAATAACGGTAACGATGGTTCTGCAACTGTCGATTTACGCAACCTTGCTGAAGAGAGAACGCTGGTTCTACTCAATGGTAAGCGATTTACTCCATACGATTCGCAAGGTTATGTCGATTTGGGGATGATTCCTGCATCACTCGTTAAACGGGTCGAAGTATTGACCGGCGGTGCTTCCGCAGTTTACGGGGCAGATGCCGTGTCTGGCGTGGTCAACTTTATCCTTAAAGATGATTTTGAAGGGCTTGAGTTGGATTTGTCCTATGGAATCACCGAAGAAGGTGACGGCGATACGGTAGATATTAGTCTTACTGCCGGCGGTAACTTTGCTGATGGGCGTGGTAATGCGGTCGTCAATATGGGTTATTCAACCTCAGAATCAATAGCACAAGGCGACCGTTCGTTCTCGGTTGAAACGCTCGATAATTTGCTCAATACCGTGGGCAGTGGAACCGTACCGCGAGGTGGCGTGTTCGATATTATCGGTGGTTTTCAATTTTCTGATTCAGGCGGAGAAGTCGAACCTCGTAATGATCGCTTTAACTTCAACCCGTTTAATCTCTTTCAAGTGCCACAAGATAAGTTGACGCTTACGGCTCTGGCTGACTATGAGATCAACGACAAGCTGCGCGCTTACACCAGAGCGTCGTTCGCTAACAATCAAATTGACACCATCATTGCGCCGTCAGGCACCTTCTTCTTCTCATTTAATGTGCCATACGCGCAAAATCCTGGCGGATTTTTAGGCGCCAGCGCGATTGATCGACTTCGTCAACACGACTCCATGGAGCTCGGCGCGACCGCCAATAATGGTGTGGCAGATGGCTTGTTGATCGGCCGCAGAACGGTCGAAGTTGGCCCGCGTATTTCGCAGTATGAAAACTCTGCTTTTCAAGTATTAGCAGGTCTTGAAGGTGAGATCGCTGACAACTGGAACTGGGATACTTTCTTTCAATATGGGCAAACTTCCCGCACGCAGAATTTTATCAATGATCTCAACGCCACCAATGTGCAAGCAGGTATCAGTGGCTGTCCGGCAGGTTCTCCGGCTGGTTGTGTGCCACTAAATCTCTATGGTTTGGATACCATCACTCCGGCGATGGCGAACTTTATCCGCTTGAACTTAGTTGAAACTAATCGCACCGATCAAATTGTCTTTGGTGGGTCCATTTCGGGCGATATCGCTGGTGTACAGCTACCAGGCGCTGACGCGCCGTTGGCCTTTGCGGCGGGTATTGAGTACCGAGATGAATCGGCTCTTAATCGCCCAGATACCAATTACGCCTCTGGCAACAGTATTGGTTTCGGCGCTAGCTCACCGGTGGATACTCAGTTTGATGTCATTGAGTACTACGCCGAGGGTATTTTACCGGTTGTGCAAAATCAGGCATTTGCGGATTCTATTTCGCTCGAAGCAGGGATTCGATTCAGTGACTACGACTATCAAATCAATCAGTTTTCAAACTCCTTTGATACGACCACTTGGAAGGTGCTAGGAACTTGGGCGTTTAACGAAAATGTGCGCATGCGCGGTGGTTTTAATCGTGCCGTACGTACGCCGTCTATCCAAGAAGCGGGTCTGCCGCTGACACCTTCCACTGGAGATCTGAGTGTTGATTATTGTGAAGGTGCGGGGCCTGTCGGTGATGCTGCGTTGACTCAGCTGTGTATCGATACCGGTGTGCCAGTTTCACAAATTGGCAACGTAACGAGCATTATCTCAGGGCAGGTGAATAACTTTGTTGGAGGAAACCCCAACCTTGAACCTGAAGAGGCCGATACCTATACGCTCGGTTTTGTATTCACGCCTAACGATAGCCCATTAACCGTAACCTTGGATTATTACGACATTACGGTCGACAACGCCATCGTACAGTTGGCTGAGCAAGATGTGGTTGATGGTTGCTATTTGACCGAACGCGATGCCAATGGTCGGTTCTGTAGTTTGATCACTCGAAATGGCCTCGGTGGCTTGATTGGGCCGACTACGGTGGGCGTTAATGTTGCGGTTAATAACTCAGCAGTTCTGGAGCAAAAAGGTATCGATCTAGGTATCGATTACGCCTTTGATCTTGGCGGCAACGGAGTATTGGACTTGAACTTCAATGGCAACTATTTGATCGACAATAAGCAGCAAGCCGCGGAATTCACACCGCTTAATAACTGCGTTGGTTTAGTCGGAAATACCTGTCAGGACCCAGATCATGAGTATCGTTTTGTACAGACCACGCGTTGGAGCAATGGTCCTTGGGATGTGCAGTTGCGCTGGCAGTATCTTGACGGTGTGACGAATGATTCATTGGTCTTAGCCAATGCGCCGGCGTCTAACTTTGCGGCACCAAATATCGATTCAGAACATTACTTTGATCTGACCGGTCGATATCAAGTCACCGAAAACTTGCAACTCAGAGGCGGTATTTTGAATCTATTAGATACTGACCCACCGATTGTAGGTAACTCTTACGGCGGCACATTGCAAAACAGTGGTAACACGTATCCGGCAACCTATGACCCATTAGGCCGACGTTTCTTCTTCGGCTTGAAGGCAACTTTATAGGTCGGAATAAATAATGAAATTTCAGAGAGAGTTTTAAAAGTAGGCTCGGACTTGGGGCCCGCTTCGGCGGGCCCATTTTTTGCTTTTAAGAATGGGTATTAGAAAGGTAGGCGTCTAAAAAGTGTTATTTATCCAAAGGTTATGTACAGCATTGAACGAACAAGAATTACTGTATGCAGTGGCAGGGGGCCATGCAGTTGCTTTTCACGGCGCACCCCGAGGCACAATCGATATCGATTTTGTCGCTGCGTGGAAGCCAGAGAATTTGGTGGGCATGCAGTCAGTGTTCAGCAATCTAGGTTTGATCTCAAAACAGCCGCTTGAAGCCATCGATGTTTACCAATTTCGCGATGAATATGTGTCTAAGCGTGGACTCATTTCGTGGAACTTTTACAACCCTAACAATTTGACCGAGAACGTGGATATTGTGGTCACCTTTGATCTACAAGAGGGGGATGCAATTGATTTGGACGTGGGGGGCGTGCAGGTTCCAGTGTTAAAGCTGGAAAAATTAATTGATATGAAACGAGCCAGTAACCGAGACCAGGATAGATTTGATCTCGAAGCATTGCTGGCGATACAAAAGCGCACACAGCGGAGCGAAACATGAAGCCAGTTCAGTTATTTACCAACGAATACGTTGACCGATGCGCGGAGATGACACCTTTGCAAATCGCTCGATTCCTCGATGATTTTCGCCGTGTGCACGCACCGACGAATGAGCACAAAGCGGTCTCAAAGCTGATCAGCATGCGCGTGCCAGAAGACCTATTATTTGCGTTCAAAACACAAGCGCAACTGCAAGGTCGGCCATACCAAGCAGTGATCAAGGAGTTGATGAGGAAATGGCTGATCGAATTCGATCAAGAGCGAAAGATTGCCTAGGATTGTCAACAATAATTATAAATAGGAACCAAAATCACGCAAAAATTAGATAAAATCGATCATTTTGTAAACAGTTTATTAGGGCGAGTGATATACTCGCGCGCTCCATATTTGAGTGCACACTTATACGTCCGAGATGCTGTGATGGTCCTAAATTCCGCTTATCGAAAAAAACTGTCAGGCTCAGAGCTTGATTTCTTTGATACCCGCGCAGCGATTGAAGAGATCGCCTCAGGTGAATATCAAAAATTGCCTTATTGCTCCAAGGTGTTTGCTGAGAACCTGGTGCGCCGCTGCCCGCCGGAACAACTTGAAGATGCACTAAAACAAATAGTCGAGCGCAAACGTGACCTCGATTTCCCTTGGTTTCCAGCTCGTGTTGTTTGCCACGATATTCTCGGTCAAACCGCGTTGGTTGATTTGGCCGGTTTGCGCGATGCCATTGCCGAACAGGGCGGGGATCCAGCATTGGTGAACCCGGTTGTGCCAACTCAGTTGATCGTCGATCACTCGCTTGCCGTCGAGCATGCCGGATTTGAAGAGGATGCGTTTGATAAAAATCGTGCCATCGAAGATCGACGCAACGAAGATCGTTTTCACTTTATTAATTGGACCCGCAAAGCGTTCAAGAACGTGGACGTGATTCCTCCTGGCAATGGCATCATGCATCAGATCAATTTGGAGCGTATGTCGCCGGTCATTCATGCGCGCGATGGTATTGCATTTCCCGATACGCTGGTAGGCACGGATAGCCATACTCCGCACGTTGATGCGCTCGGCGTTATTGCAATTGGCGTAGGTGGATTGGAAGCCGAAAGCGTCATGCTAGGTCGTGCTTCTTATATGAGGCTGCCCGACATTGTTGGCGTAGAGCTTAAAGGGAGAAGGCAACCTGGCGTCACAGCTACGGACATTGTCTTGGCGATAACGGAGTTTTTACGTCAAGAGCGAGTGGTCTCCTCTTATCTTGAGTTCTATGGTGAAGGAGCTGCAGATTTAACCTTAGGGGACAGAGCGACCATTTCCAATATGACGCCCGAATACGGCGCCACCGCCGCGATGTTTTATATAGATCAAAAGACGATCGACTATCTTCGCTTGACCGGTCGGGACCAAGCACAGATCGAATTAGTGGAAAACTACGCCAAACAAACCGGGCTATGGGCCGACGGTATGGTTGAGGCCGAATACGAACGTGTGCTGACATTTGATCTGTCTTCAGTCGGTCGTAACATTGCTGGCCCATCCAATCCACACCGTCGAGTGGCAACCAAAGATTTGGCGGCACATGGGATTACTGGTGAGTATTCAGAGGATGGCGGCCTTATGCCGGATGGCGCGGTGATCATCGCCGCGATTACCTCGTGTACTAACACCAGCAATCCGCGCAATGTGATCGCAGCTGGATTGTTAGCGAGAAATGCCAATCAACTCGGTTTGAATCGTAAACCATGGGTCAAAACATCGCTCGCGCCGGGTTCTAAAGCTGTACAGCTGTATTTAGAGGAATCCGAATTGTTACCGGAGCTTGAGCAGCTAGGCTTTGGGATCGTGGGTTTCGCCTGCACGACCTGCAACGGTATGAGCGGAGCGCTTGACCCTGATATTCAACAAGAGGTTGTGGAACGAGATTTATATTCCACGGCAGTATTATCGGGTAACCGCAACTTTGATGGGCGTATCCATCCGTATGCCAAGCAAGCGTTTCTCGCTTCGCCACCTTTGGTTATTGCTTATGCAATCGCGGGCACCATCCGATTTGATATCGAAAACGGCGTGCTTGGAATCGATCAAGATGGTCAAGAAGTGCGGCTGGCGGACATTTGGCCGACAGATGACGAGATTGATGAAATTGTCGCCGCAAGCGTGAAGCCGCAACAGTTTAATGATGTCTATGAGCCTATGTTTAACGTGCAGGTAGAACAAGGCGAGCAAATCAGCCCACTGTACGATTGGCGCGAGATGAGTACTTACATTCGCCGCCCACCCTATTGGGAGGGTGCCTTAGCGGCTCCGCGAACGCTACGAGATATGCGTCCCTTGGCGATCTTAGGCGACAACATCACGACTGATCATCTATCTCCTTCGAATGCGATCTTGGCGAGCAGTGCGGCTGGTGAATACTTGGCGAAAATGGGTTTGCCAGAGGAAGACTTTAATTCCTACGCTACCCATCGCGGTGACCATTTAACGGCGCAGCGAGCGACGTTCGCAAATCCCAAGCTACTGAATGAGATGGTGGTAGAAGGCGATGAGGTCAAACAGGGTTCTTTGGCTCGAGTTGAGCCAGAAGGCGATACTCTGCGCATGTGGGAGGCGATTGAGACGTATATGCAGCGCAAGCAACCGCTAATTATTATCGCTGGTGCAGACTACGGGCAGGGTTCGTCACGCGATTGGGCCGCAAAAGGAGTGCGGCTGGCGGGCGTTGAGGCCATTGCTGCAGAAGGGTTTGAGCGTATTCATCGCACCAATTTGATTGGGATGGGTGTGTTGCCATTGGAGTTCCAAGCGGGTACCACACGTAAAACACTCAAGCTCGATGGCACTGAGACTTATGACGTAGAAGGAACGCCTGCTCCTGGTGCATCGCTCAGCTTAATCGTGAAACGACAAAACGGCGAGCAACTTGAAGTACCTGTGTTATGTCGACTAGATACCGCAGAAGAGGTGTCCATTTATGCAGCTGGCGGCGTATTGCAAAGATTCGCCAAAGATTTCTTGGAGCAGGCTGCGTAATCATGGCTACGACTCCGCAGATCAAAATTCCTGCCACTTATATTCGTGGTGGCACCAGCAAAGGTGTGTTTCTCCGGCTGGAAGACTTGCCACAGGCAGCTAAACAACCAGGGCCTGCACGCGATGCCATGTTGTTGCGAATTATCGGCAGCCCCGACCCTTACGGTAAACAAACTGACGGCATGGGGGGAGCGACGTCTAGCACGAGTAAGACGGTCATTTTGTCTCGCTCGCAACAAACCGATCATGATGTGGATTATCTCTTTGGTCAGGTCTCTATTGACAAGCCTTTTGTTGATTGGAGCGGTAATTGTGGGAATTTGAGTTCCGCAGTAGGTCCGTTTGCGATAAGCAAGGGGTTGATTGATCCTTCGCGAGTGCCGGAAAATGGTGTGGCCGAGGTTCGTATTTGGCAAGCAAATATTCAAAAAACCATTGTCGCCAAAGTCCCAATTACTAATGGCGAGGTTCAAGAAACCGGTGAGTTTGAATTAGATGGCGTGACCTTTCCGGCGGCAGAAATCGAGGTGGCGTTCTTAGACCCGGCCGGTGAAGGTAATATGTTTCCTACCGGTAATATTGTTGATCAGCTTGATGTGCCTGGGGTCGGCGTATTCGACGCAACGCTCATCAACGCCGGTATCCCAACGATTTTTGTAGATGCGGAATCAATCGGATATCTTGGCACCGAATTGCAGGCTGATATCAACAGCGATGCATCGGCACTAGCAAAGCTAGAAGCGATTCGCGCTGCCGGTGCGTTGAGAATGGGATTGATTATTGAATTGAGCGAGGCGGAAACGCGCCAGCATACGCCCAAGATCGCTTGGGTGGCCAGCCCGCAGAGCTACCAGGCCTCCAGCGGCAAGCGTATCGAAGCGGATGACGTCGACCTATTGGTGCGAGCCATGTCAATGGGGCAACTTCATCACGCGATGATGGGAACTGCTGCGGTCGCGATTAGCATTGCTTCGGCGATCCCCGGTACGCTCGTAAATCGTGCTGCTGGCGGCGGCGAGCGCGACTTTGTTAGATTTGGTCATCCCTCAGGCACGCTTAAAGTGGGTGGCGAAGCGATCAAGGTCAATGATCAGTGGTCGGCGGTTAAAGCGGTTATGAGTCGCAGCGCCAGAGTATTGATGGAAGGGGTTGTGCGGATACCCGGCGATAGTTTTTAACTCTGCGGGTTCATCGCATAAGTTCTAGCAGATGATTCGCCGCTCTTATCTGAGCGGCAAACCACTGCTTGTTTAATGCTGAGTTGGCCGGGAGCTAAAACAACCCGTCGATTTGACCATCGTCGTTGATACAGATTGCTTCTGCAGAAGGCACTCTAGGCAAGCCTGGCATGGTCATAATTTCGCCACAGATGGCGACAATAAATCCGGCGCCAGCCGCCAGCCGCACTTCGCGGATTGGCACAGAGTGGTTGTTAGGTGCGCCGCGCAGATTCGGATCGGTGCTAAAGCTGTATTGCGTCTTGGCCATACAAATCGGTAGGTTTCCGTATCCTTGCTCTTCCCATTGCTTCAATTGATTGCGGATCTTTTTATCGGCGATTACTTCGTCGGCTCGGTAAATACGTGTGGCAATCGTTGAGATCTTTTCCATGAGAGGCATTTCATCAGGATAAATCGGCGCGAAAGACGCCATATCTGCATCCGCAATTTCGGCGACTTTGGTGGCCAGCGCCTTAGAGCCCTCGGAGCCATGCTCCCAATGTTTTGAAACAATCGCCTCAGCGCCTTGTTCGGCCACGTAGTCTTGGATTGCCGCGACTTCAGCATCGGTGTCGGTGACGAAGTGGTTGATCGCGACCACGACTGGCACTCCAAACGATTTTAAATTTTCGATGTGACGTCCAAGGTTAGGGCAACCAGCTTGAACGGCTGATACATTTTCTGGCCCCAGGTCTTTCTTCTCGACACCACCGTTCATTTTCATGGCTCTGACTGTGGCAACCAGAACCACAGCGCTCGGAGAAATGCCCGCCTTACGACATTTGATATTCAAGAACTTTTCAGCGCCCAGATCAGCGCCGAAACCAGCTTCAGTGACGACGTAGTCGGCGAGTTTTAACGCCGTGGTGGTGGCAACCACCGAGTTACAGCCGTGTGCAATATTGGCAAATGGGCCGCCATGCACAAAGGCCGGATTATTCTCTAAGGTTTGCACTAAGTTTGGCTGCATGGCTTGTTGCAGAAGAACCGTCATCGCACCGTCGGCTTTGATGTCTCGGCAGTAAATCGGTGTAAGGTCACGGCGATAGGCCACGATGATGTCGCCCAATCTTTTTTGTAGGTCTTCCAGATCGTTAGACAAGCATAGAATCGCCATAACCTCGGAGGCAACGGTGATATCAAAACCAGTTTGGCGCGGAATGCCGTTTGCTACCCCGCCTAAGCTGGTCACCGTGTCGCGGAGCGCGCGATCGTTCATGTCCATAACGCGTCGCCAGGTAACGCGGCGATGATCAATCTCTAGTTCGTTGCCCCAGTAGATGTGATTGTCAATCATGGCAGACAACAGGTTGTGAGCTGAGGTGATGGCGTGAAAGTCACCGGTGAAATGCAGGTTCATATCCTCCATAGGGACCACTTGCGCCATGCCGCCGCCCGCAGCACCGCCTTTCATTCCAAAGCAGGGGCCCAGCGAAGCCTCGCGGATGCAGATAGCCGTCTTCTTGCCAATCGCATTGAGTCCGTCACCCAATCCAACCGTCGTTGTGGTTTTACCTTCGCCAGCCGGAGTTGGATTGATCGCCGTCACGAGGATCAACTTGCCATCGGGTTTGCCGCGTTGCTCGGCGATAAAATCTGCACTCACTTTGGCTTTATCGTGGCCGAAAGGCAGCAAGTGCTCGGAAGGTATATCAAGCTTGGCGCCAATATCTTGAATGGGTTGCTTGTTGGCCTCGCGAGCTATTTCGATATCGGTTTTAAAACTCATTGCTACAATCCTCTGGTGGTGGCGTCTTGCGACCTATTTATATGATTTGATGATGGTAATTAGTGCGCTGTTTTTAGACTATTCTCTCTGCGACATCAGTGGTGCGATCCGATCACGCCCAGTTTGACTCATGCGGACTTAAAGCCTTGCTAAAACTAGCTTCAATCGAGAAAATGCCACTGTTCTGAACGACACTTATCTGAGTCGTATTTAGAGCATTTAGACCCGAATAATTGGCGTAGATTAGGCCGCATCGTGGCGTTCCCAGCTTCAACCAATTGGCGCAGTTTCGCACGCGAGTAAGAGAGCGGCTTAGAGCCAGATTTGAGTTGTTTTGGGTCCAGTGAATTGCGACTATTGATTGACCAAGCGCTGTCATATCAGAGAGCGAAAAGTCACTTCCAATTCTACGCGCCATCAACACAATAAAAGTAGCCTCAAAAGGCATACTAGGATAGCAAGAGGAGTAGTCAGCCACATGAAAACCCACGTAAAAGCCCTGGTTGTTGGTGGCGGCGCAGTAGGCGCCGGCATTGCGTATCATCTAGCAAAGTATGGCTGGGAGGACGTTATGTTGGTTGAGCGCGACGAGCTGACATCTGGGTCTACATGGCATGCTGCGGGCCTATTGCCCTTGTTTAATATGGGTTACGCAACGTCTCATCTACACGATTATTCAGTCGACTTTTATAAAACTCTAGAGCAAGAAACAGGCTTGAACGCTGGGTTTTCGGTGGTTGGCAATTTACGGATGGCCCAGTCTCAAGACCGGATGGATGAGTTTCTACTCTACGGATCTACCGCGGAAACTGTCGGTATTCCTTATGAGAAGTTGACGCCAGCACAGATAAAAGAGCGTTGGCCTTTGATCCACGTTGATGATCTGGTCGGTGCCATTTACCACCCCACTGATGGTTATATCAATCCTGCTGACGTTACTATGGCGATGGCCAAAGGCGCCCGTCAGCGCGGTGTGACTATCGAACGAAAATGGCAGGTGGATGCCTACCAATGGACTGGCGCTGAATGGCGAGTCACGCTCACCAAAATGAAGGATCAGGGCGGCAATCTAGTGGTCACAGAAGAACAAGTTGTGGTGACTGCGGAACACGTTGTCACAGCCACAGGCAACCATGCCCAGCGTACCGCTCAACTGCTTGGAATTAAGATTCCAGCAATTCCAGTTGAGCACCAATTTATTGTGACTGAGCCGGATGCAGCGTTGCAGGCTTGGCGAGCTGAGGGTAATCCGGAGCACCCAGTAATTCGTGATGCAGATGCTCAGTCTTACGTGCGTGAGGAGCGAGGCGGCTGGATACTCGGAGTGTACGAGCGTGGAGCCCCAGCGCGTTTCGAATATGGCGTACCAGATGAGTTCCGCGCCGATCTTTTCCCGCTCGATTTAGAGCGTATCGAAGAGCAGTACATGGCGATGATTCATCGCATGCCATCCTGTGAGCAAAGCGGTTTGAAAGACGACTATAACGGCCCCATCTGCTACACGCCAGATGGCAATCCTCTAGTAGGTCCAGCCCCTGGACTGCGGAATATGTGGCTAGCTGAAGGTTTCAGTTTTGGTATCACTGCTGCCGGTGGGGTAGGGAATTATCTGGCGCAAATGATGGTCGAGGGTGAGGCGGAAATCGATATGGCTTCGCTTGATCCAAAACGGTATGGCGACTGGATGACCACTGAATATGGTGCCAGAAAGAACGAAGAATGCTATGAGCACGTTTATGTGCTGCATCATCCCGATGAAGAACGTGAGGCATGTCGTCCGCTGCGTACTTCACCTGCCTACGATCGACAAAAGGCAGCCGGGGCGCAATTTGGTCAGGTCAACGGTTGGGAGAGACCTAACTACTATGCACCTGAAGGATTTGATGATCACGCTGCTCGCTCATTTCGAAGAGGAGCATGGTGGCAGTACGCGGTAGCAGAGGCCAAAGCGATTCGCGACAACGTTGGCCTGATCGATGCAACGGCATTCACCAAGCATGTAGTAAAGGGCCCGGGTGCTACGGCGTTTCTGGATTGGTTCACTTGCAACAAACTACCTAGTGTGGGACGCATCAATCTCACCTACGCATTGACCGCAAAAGGTACTACACGTACTGAATACACGATCGTGCGACGGACAGAAGAGGAATATTATCTAGTATCCGCGGGTGCTTGGACGGCCTATGACGCTGACTTCTTGCGTAAAGCCGCCGCCGATAGAGCCGACCAGTTTGGTTACGTCGAGATTCAGGATGTCACAACCCAATGGGGCGTGTTTGCGATCGCCGGCCCTAATGCTCGTGCGGTTTTGAGCAAGGTTATAAAGGACGCCGATCCAGCCTCAGCTTTATCGAACAAGCGCTTCCCTTGGTTGTCGGCGCGCGATATTGAATTGGGCATGTGCCCGGTGCGAGCCATAAGGGTCGCTTATACCGGTGAACTTGGCTGGGAATTGCACCATCCGATTGAAATGCAAAACTACTTGTATGACTTGTTGATTGCTGCCGGAGAAGAGTTTCAGATGAAGCTGGTTGGTGCTCGTGCACAAAACTGGTTGCGGCAAGAGAAGTCATACCGTGCTTTCGGTACCGAATTGGGTCGCGACGCGACCCCGCAAGAAGCCGATCTGCCTCGATTTATCGACTTGTCTAAAGAGTTTCATGGTAAAGCCGAGATGGTGGCCACCGGTGTGCGCTGGAAATGCGTGACGCTGCTAATCGATGGTCCTGCTGACGCGGATCCTTGGGGGCGAGAAGCGCTCTATGATGGTGACGAGAAAGTTGGAAGGCTGACCTCGGGCGGCTATTCAGTCGCGTTTGAAAAGAGTATTGGGCTTGGCTATGTGACGCCAGAGGTGGCTGAAGTAGGCCAAAAACTGAAGGTCAGAATGCAAGGAGAATTGTGGGATGCAGAAATTGTCGTCGACAGTCCTTACGACCCCAAGAACGAAACGATTAGAAAAGACGGTTGATGCTGGTACGCAGCGGATAACTGGAGATTTTGAACCGATTTATACCAAACAAAGGGTTATGAGGCGTGTTTGAGAAAGTCTCGGCTGCCATCCTGTTGTTGAATTACGAATATAGAAAAAACCTGCTCAGGGCGGGTGTTGGAGAAGACGATGAGTGATGACCAAGATTTTGATCTAAAAGATCTCGACGACGGTGAATTGGTGGAGCAAATTCAGGACGATCTTTATGATGGTCTTGAAGGCGAAGTCGCTGAAGGGGTCGAAATACTTTTAGATCGTGGCCAAGACGCGAACGATGTGCTGGGCAATGCCTTGGTGGGCGGCATGAAAATTGTCGGCGAAGATTTTCGCGATGGAATTTTGTTCGTGCCTGAAGTGCTTAAATGTGCTGCGGCGATGAAAGCCGGGATGGTGCTGTTACGACCAATACTCGCAAATAGCAGCATTGATATCTCACTCGGTAAGTTCGTAATTGGAACCGTGAAAGGGGATATTCACGATATTGGTAAAAACCTAGTCGGCATGATGTTGGAGGGCGCGGGTTTTGAAGTGATTGATTTAGGAATCAATAACCCAGTTGAAAACTACCTCGAAGCCTGCGATGAGCATAAGCCGGTAATCATGGGTATGTCAGCATTGCTCACCACGACCATGCCTTATATGGGAGTTGTGATCGAAGAGTTCGACAAGCGCGGGATGATGGATGACATTCACATCATGGTGGGTGGCGCGCCGTTGAATCAAGAATTCGCTGACGCGATTGGTGCACCTGCCTACGGTCGCGACGCTGCTAGAAGTTCCGAAATGGCAGCCGATTACGCGCGCAGCTTACAGTAAAAGTTGCTCAGAGTGTTGGTTGCAGATTATGTTGACGCTCGCTAAAAACGCTCTAACCATAGAGTTAGACAAAGCTGCCACTTTCCACTACGTGTGGCTACGCGACAATTGTCCATGCGCCAAATGCGTTCATCCGGATACGAAGGAACGCATTCTGGTTACACACACAATTGCTGACGATATCGCTCCGGAGTCCGCTGAATTGCGCGACAACGAATTACTTGTCAACTGGAACCAAGCTCAACATCAGAGCCGCTACTCAATAGACTGGCTGGCGGCGCACAATTACAGTGATCACGCATTTGAATCTGACTCGGCTATTGGTTCCTCGGTTCTTTGGGGCAAAGAACTGCAAGATCACATTCCAACTTTTTCCTATCAAGACCTGCGCAATGATGATCTTGTGTTGTTGGAGTGGTGTGAGGCTCTGAGAGACTATGGGCTTTCGATAATTCGCGGCGCACCGCTAGAAGAGGGCGAGATTGAACGTTTTGCTGAACATGTCGCGGTAGTGCGCGAGACCATTTACGATCGACTACACAACGTTCGTGCCACACCAGGCGAATACAATGCTTATAACGTGGCGTCTACGACTCTTGAACTTAAACCGCATACCGACATGCCGAATTACAATAATCCGCCCGGCGTGCAAATGTTTCACTTTCTGGTCAATGAGAGTGAAGGTGGCCACAGCACAGCGGTTGACGGCTTCAATGTTGCCAAGCAATTATTGGAACAAGACCCTGATGCCTACCGAGTGCTGAGCCAAACACCGGTCCACTTCAAAATGTTCAGCGCTCGAGGCGACATAGAGTCGCGCAACCCCCTACTAACACTTGATACCGATCAGAGATTGAAGGTTTTTCGTTATTCTAATCAACTGGCGCAACCCGCCAACTTGTCGATTGATGATATGGAAGCTTTCTATAGCGCCTATCGAAAGCTTGGCCGCCTAGTTGAAGCACCCGAAAACATGGTTGAATTTCGGCTTAACACGGGCGATATGATGGCGACGAATAACCTTAGGGTAATGCACGGTAGAAAAGCATTCGATCCAAGCACGGGCGACCGACACTTGCAATTATCGTATATGGATATGGACGACGTTTTAAGTCGCATTCGAATGATTAGAAAAGCGCTATGAAAAAAGTAGCGTTTACTAAAATGGAGGACGGTACAGCGGCCGAATACGTGTTCCTAGATAAATTGGAAGATGAGTTCAAAGCTGCTCTGCCGAATAAGTTGCTGGCTCAACTTGAGGGTTTGGAATACTCACTTTCAGGTTATCAGATTTCGCGACTTGAACATTGTTTGCAGGCCGCGACTCGTGCACACCGTGCGGGCGAAAAAAGAGAATGGGTTATGGCCGCTCTACTGCATGATATCGGTGATGAGCTAGCGCCTTATTCGCACAGTGAAATGGCGGCGGCGATTCTGCGCCCTTTTGTGAGCGACGAAGTGTATTGGGTGGTAAAGCATCACGGTTTATTCCAAATGTACTATTACGCGCATCACTCTGGCGGTGATCGGCATGCGCGAGACATGTTTAAGAATCATAAGTATTTTGATTCCGCAGTAAGGTTTTGTCATGACTATGATCAAAACTGCTTCGACCCTGGTTACCAATCCGAGCCACTGGCTTTTTTTGCGCCGATGGTAAAAGAGTTTTTTAGTCAATCCAGGGTAGATGACCCGGAGCATGAGGCACGTTATGGCGGGTAAACGGTTAGTTTTAGGCTGTGGTGCTTTAGCTCACGACATGATTGCGTTGGTGAAAAATAACGAGGCGCTCAAGGCGGTAATCGACATTCGATGTTTGCCTGCAAAATTACATAACACACCGCAATTGATCGCCGGTGAGGTCGATAAGTACCTCCAGCAACATGGCCACAATTATGCGGATATTTTTGTTGCTTATGGTGATTGTGGAACAGCTGGTGAGTTGGATAGGGTGCTCGATAAATATCAAGCTCAGCGTCTTCCGGGTGCGCATTGCTATGAGTTTTTTGCTGGCTCCGATCATTACCAAGGACTGATTGATGAAGAAATCGGTAGCTTTTTCCTGACCGACTATTTAGTACGGCATTTTGAAAGATTGGTGATCGAAGGGCTCGGCTTGGACCGTTATCCAGAACTCTTTGATGATTATTTTAAGCATTACAAACGCTTGGTTTATTTGGCTCAGACTGAGAATGCAGAGCTGCGGGATAAGGCACGACGACACGCAGAAGCGTTTGGGCTTGATTATGAGTATCGAATGGTGGGCATTGCCGGGCTACAACCGTTAGCGGGTGCGCCATTTCGAATAGAGGTGAATCATGTATAGTCTGCGCCGCTTCGCTACTCGACATTCACGTGCTTTCGAGGCTTTTTACAATTTTGCTGAGCCCGTCATCCTACCGATAATGAGTGGGCTGAGTAAGCTTTCAGGTGGGCGGCTGGATGCGCCCATGACGTGGGTTGAAAAACAGGCCAAGGGCGCGCTATTCGATTGCCAAATGTGTGGCAATTGTGTGCTCTCCAGCACTGGCATGACGTGCCCAATGAATTGTCCAAAAACCATCCGTAACGGCCCCTGTGGCGGCGTGCGCGAAAACGGTAATTGTGAAGTTAAACCAGAAATGAGATGTGTTTGGGTCGAGGCCTGGGATGGCGCATCGCGCATGCGAGGCGGCGACAAAATTCATACGGTACAGTTCGCTAGTGACCGGTCTAAGCGTGGCACAAGTGCTTGGCTCAATATACTCAAGCAACGCGAGTTGGAAGCAGCCGGCCGCGTAAAATCTGCGCCTCCGCGAACTCAATAGGCTAGCGAGATGAACGCACCAGATCATCATCCCTTTGTGGAAGATCCCGGCAGCCCACTGCCGCCCCTGGAGGGTCATGTTTCCCTTGGCCGTTTTGAACGAGTTTTACGTGCAGGGCAATTCGCTGTGACGAGTGAAATCGCTCCACCCGATTCTGCCGATGCTGAAGAAGTGTATCGCCGCGCAGCGTTGTTTGACGGAGCTATTGATGCCATTAACGCGACCGACGGTTCGGGCGCAAACTGCCATATGTCCAGCGTCGCTGTGTGTGCTTTGTTGTCGCACATTGGTTACTCGCCAATATTGCAAATTTCTTGCCGTGATAAAAACCGCATTGCTATCCAAGGAGACGTTTTGGGCGCTGCGGCAATGGGGGTCTGCAACGTGCTCGCCCTAACCGGTGATGACGTTTCAGCAGGCGATCACCCAGAGGCAAAACCGGTATTTGACCTAGATAGTATTTCGCTCCTTTCTACCATTAAAACAATGCGCGACGAGTCGAAATTTTTGAGTGGGCGAAAACTGGATATGCCGCCAAAGATATTCGCAGGATCCTCAATCAATCCGTTTGTGCCTCCGGTTGAAAATCGGGTGGATCAACTCAAGAAGAAGATTGATGCGGGTGCTGAATTTATTCAAAGCCAATATTGTTTTGATCTAACAATTCTCAAAGACATGATGGCGCGAGCGGTTGATGCGGGCTTAACGGAAAGAGCATTTATTTTGCCGGGAGTCGGCACTTTAGCCTCCGCGCGTACAGCTCGATGGTTACGCACCAATGTTCCGGGTGTTTATATCCCTGACGAGATTATTTTGCGCTTAGAGGGCGCAGAAAATCAGAAGCGTGAAGGTCAAAAAATCTGTGTTGAGCTCATGCAGCAAGTAAAAGAAATTGATGGCGTACATGGCGTTCACATCATGGCCTATAAGCAAGAAGAATTCGTACGTGAAATGGTGGCGGAGTCGGGTGTGCTGGATGATCGAGAAGCCTGGGCACCCGAAGACACCGGCGCTATTGCGTAGCTAGCATTTCAATCTAATAACAATAAACATAAAACTTTTGCAGGAACCAGAATGACACACACTAGAATTACCTCGCCTAAGCAAGAAGTCATCATCGGGTTTGATCGACCGTTCACCATGATTGGAGAACGAATAAATCCAACAGGTCGAAAAATTCTGGCCGCTGAAATGAAGGAAGGCGACTACAGTCGGGTCGAGGCAGACGCCATTGCCCAAGTGCAAGCTGGCGCGCAGATGCTCGATGTTAATGCAGGCATACCCCTTGCTGACGAGCCAGCAATTTTGGCTGAGACCATTCGTCGGGTGCAAGCCGTGGTGGATGTGCCTCTTTGTATTGATTCATCAATTATTGAAGCGCTCGAGGCCGGTCTTGAAGTTTACCAAGGTCGCCCATTGGTCAATTCAACCACTGCAGAAGAAGAAGTGATGGAGCGCGTCTTGCCGCTAGTGAAAAAGTACGACGCGGCGGTGGTGGCGATATCCAACGATGAGACCGGCATTTCTGAAGACCCAGACGTGCGTTTTGAAATCGCCAAACGTATCGTAGAACGTGCCCAAGACTATGGCATAAAGCCAGAGGACGTTGTAGTAGACCCGCTGGTGATGCCGATCGGCGCAATTGGTCAAGCGGGTCAGCAAGTCTTTCAGTTAGTCAGACGCCTGCGTGATGAACTCAAAGTAAACACAACGTGCGGCGCTTCTAATATTAGTTTTGGTATCCCCAATCGACATGGAATCAACAATGCGTTCCTGCCAATGGCAATTGCCGCTGGCATGACGTCGGCGATTGTGAATCCGCTGCATGCGGGCTTGGTTCAATCCGTTCATGCAGCGGACGTGCTCGCCGGCACCGACAGCAATTGTGAGAATTGGATTAATACTTATCGGGAACCACCTAAAGAGGGTGAATCGGCGGCTGGAGGGCGTGGCAACCGTGAAGGGCGCCGCAATCGTCGTCGTCGAGCATAGTGAGAATTTAACAATGACGGTTCGAAGTGGATCCTGCGTTTGCGGAAAGGTGCGGTATACGGCCTCCAAGGTAAAACCGATCTGGTATTGTCATTGTGAACAATGTCGGCGCATGACCGGACACTATATGGCGGCCTCGCAAGTTGATCTGACCGATATCGAGATTACTGGTGCGCCAAAATGGTATTACGTTAATCAACGTTCGAAGCACGGGTTTTGTCCGGATTGTGGTTCGCAGATGTTTTGGCGCAATGAAGAAAACCCGTATATGAGCATCACCGGCGGCAGCATGGATAACACTCATGATTTGCCCAATAAGGGGCATATTTTTGTCGCCGAAAAAGGTCACTACTATCAGCTACCTGATTCAGAAGTTCAGTGTGACCAATGGACGGAAGACTAGTTAGCCATGAGTAAAGTTGTTTTCACACCGGCCGGACTAGCCCGCGAGACCGAACCGCAAACCACGGTGCTGGCTGCGGCGTTTGACGCTGGTGTGCAGATCCGTTCCTTATGTGGGGGTAATGGTAATTGTCGTCAATGTTGGGTGAGAATCATTGAAGGTTCTCACAGCAAGCACGGCATCGAGGTAGGGCCCGAATCAGCTTCGCCGATGACCGACATCGAGCAACGCATGACCAGCCGCATCAAACGCTATCAGGGTATGCGTTTAGCCTGCCGCACTAAAGTGTGTGGTGACTTGTTGGTTGACGTTCCTGAGGCAAGTCAGGAGCATCTGACCAATATTAGTAAAAGCAACGTCGCGCGTGATTTTATAATTCATCCAAGCATCCAACTCGTTGATCTCACTCTGGCCGAAGCTACGATGGATGACAATCCATCGGCCAGCGAAAATATCTCCGCGCGGCTCGCCGAACAGGGCGTGGAAGCAAGGCTAAATTTTCATTGTTTAGCTGGTCTGCAATCGGCCATCGAAGAATCCAAAGGTTGCCTGACCGTCGCGGTTAGGGATGCTCGAGAGGTTGTCGCAATATATCCCCCGGAAACCAAGCGTGTAATCGGTGGCGCGGTTGATATCGGCTCGACCACCATTGCACTGTATATTCATGATCTGCACACCGGTGAGCTGCTTTACGAAGCGTCAGCGATGAATCCGCAAATTCGCTTTGGTGAAGATCTCATGAGCCGTGTCTCTTATGTGATGATGAATAAAGGTGGCGATGCAGAAATGACCAAAGCGGTGCGGGATAAGTTGCTAGAGATGGTCACGGCAGCTTGTAAAAAACTCGAACTCGCGGCGGAAAGGTTGTTGGAGCTGGTGCTGGTTGGTAATCCGATTATGCATCACTTGTTTTTCGGGATATCACCGGTTCCACTCGGCCAAGCCCCCTTCACCGTCGCATCGCGAGAGCTTCAAACCGTGCTTGCCGTAGACCTTGGCTTGGAGATCAACCCAACAACGAGAATCACGTTTTTACCGCTCATTGCAGGTCATGTTGGTGCCGATACCGCCGCCGCCTATTTGAGCGAAATAGAGACCATGCAAAGTAAGACCGCATTGCTGGTCGACATTGGTACCAATGCTGAAATCATGTTGGCAAAAAATGGCCGCGTATACGCGACCTCTTCACCAACCGGCCCAGCGTTTGAGGGTGCAGAGATCAGCGCCGGAGTGCGTGCGTCGCATGGCGCAATTGAGCGCGTTAGAATTGACCCTGAAACTCTCGACGTGAGTTATAAATTGATTGGCGTGGACAGTTGGTCGGATACCGAAGAATTTGCCTCCACTCGACAACGGGCGATTGGAATCTGTGGCTCAGGCATCATCGAAGTCATGGTTTGTTTGGCACAAGCTGGTCTCATTGATCAAGGCGGCTTGTTTGTACAAGATCGGGCCCCGCACTTATTCGATACAGTGGATAACACTACGCGGTTTTTGCTGGTGGAGCAGGGCGAACATTCGATTTATGTGGAACAGACCGATGTGCGCTCGATACAATTGGCTAAAGCGGCCTTGTATGCGGGTGTGCAACTGCTCATGGATTACCTTGAATGCGACTCCGTTGAAACGGTGCTGTTAGCTGGCGCCTTTGGATCGCATCTCGACCCCGATTACGTGGCCGATTTGGATTTAGTGCCGCATGCGCGAAAAGATCAGATTCGATCGGTCGGCAATGCAGCAGGGATCGGCGCAACTAAGGTGCTTCTCGACACCCGGGAACGAGAAAGAATTATTACAGAGGTTGGAAAAGTTCAAAAAATTGAAAGCGCGAATGAACCGCGCTTTCAAGAATATTTTGTTGAAGGCATGAAGTTTTCTGTGTCACCGGTTGCCGGGCAGAAATCACAGCGCAATCGTCGCCATAGGCGTTCATAACCTTTGGCGCACGAGTTCGCACAAGAACAATTACAGAGGAGTCAAAACCATAATGGCTAGAGAACGAAGAAATAGAAGAAGACGCGGTGGTGATCAGGGCGTGGACAACAGGCCCAAAGCCCCAGCGTTTATTAAACGTAAAATTCCTCATTTTGAAATACTCGATGAAGAAGCGCTGCAGACGATTGAAGGTAACGCTGAAACCATTCTTGAAGAAATTGGGATCGATTTCCTGGAAGACCCAGAATCGATTGAGATATTTAAAGAAGCAGGCGCTGATATCAAGGGTGAGCGAGTTCATTTCCCGCGTGGGATGTGCCGTGAAATTATCCAAAAAACAGCTCCTCGCGAATTCACCCAGCACGCGCGCAACCCTGCTCGCAGCGTGGTCATTGGAGGTAATAATTTAGTCTTGGTGCCGGCTTATGGGCCGCCCTTCGTGCATGATCTCGATAACGGCCGTCGCTACGCAACCATCGAAGACTTCCGCAACTTCGTCAAGCTGGCGTATATGTCAGACAATCTTCACCATTCTGGAGGCACGGTTTGTGAGCCTGTTGACCTGCCAGTCAATAAACGCCACTACGATATGGTTTACAGCCACATCAAATACTCTGACAAAGCGTTTATGGGGTCGGTGACTCACCCAATGCGAGCGCAAGATTCAGTAGATATGGCGAAGATCGTATTCGGTGACGAATTTGTCGATCAAAATTGCGTCATGGTTAACCTTATTAATGCGAATTCACCAATGACCTTTGATGCCACGATGCTGGGCGCATTGAAAGTTTACGCACGCAATAATCAGGCAACGATGGTATCGCCGTTTATCGTGGCGGGCGCCATGTCGCCGGTATCGGCTGCCGGTGTTGCCGCGCAGAGCTTTGCCGAAGGACTCGCGGGCATGACCTTGGTTCAGTTGCTGCGCCCTGGTGCGCCGATGATCTATGGTAATTTTGTGAGTTCGATGTCGATGCAATCCGGCGCGCCAACTTTTGGTTCTCCTGAGGCAGGACAAGTTATGAATATTGGCGGCGCACTAGCACGTCGTTTAGGCGTACCTTTTCGCAGTGGGGGTGGTTTCACTTCCTCAAAGCTACCAGATGCTCAAGCTGCTTATGAAGCTGCCAATACTTTGAATGCAACATTGATGGCGGGCGTTAATTTTGCTCTGCATACTGCGGGCTGGTTGGAAGGTGGTCTGGCCATGGGTTATGAGAAATTCGTCATGGACGCAGACCAAGCTGGCATGATTCGCATTATGGCAGAGGGCGTTGATATGTCTGAAAATGGGCAAGCAATGAGCGCCTTACGAGAGGTGGGACCTGGGCAACATTTTCTGGGGTGCGAGCACACGCAGGCAAATTTCAAAACAGCGTTCTACATGTCTAACGTGAGCGATAACAACAGTTATGAGCAGTGGGTTGAAGATGGCAGTCAAGATACGGCGACTCGTGCTAATGCTCGATTTAAAGAAATGTTGGCCGCGTATCAAGCGCCCGAGCTGGATCCCGCGATCGATGAAGCATTGCTGGCGTTTATGGAGCAACGCAAAGCGAGCTTTCCAGATTCCAATATTTAGAGCGGAAATTCAATAATTCTGTTGGAGTGACGTTAAGTGGAATACGAATCGATTAATTTTGCCGCCAAGCTGGAGAAAATTGATGATCATTGGCAGCCGCGTGTCTTAGCAGAACTTAATGATTATCAGTTCAAGATCGTCAAGATTCTCGGTGACTTTGTTTGGCACTCCCATACAGATACCGATGAGGCATTTATCGTTCTTGACGGCGAGCTGCGAATCGATTTTCCAGATGGCCAAGTTACAATTGGGCGGGGCGAGATGTATGTGGTACCAAAAGGTTTAGAGCACAAACCCTTTGCTGAACAGGAAGTAAAGATGCTGTTGGTCGAACCAAAAGGCGTGGTTAATACGGGTGATGAAGAATCATCCGCGCGCACGGCTAAAAATGATCTGTGGATTTAGCTGCCTGAGTTGCCCTAACCCAGTGCGAATTGATCGAGCGTATTTTGATTAAAGGTAAAACCTGTGCCCGGGCGTTGGGGTATCTGCAGCAGGCCATTTTGTAACTCGAGAGTTTCATTAAACAGCGCGCTAAACCAAGGCATGTGCTCAACACTGATGCAGTTGGGAGCTGCACCCGCAATACAAAGGCTGTGTTCCGTAAAGATATGTGTTGAAATCGGCACGTGGTAAGCGCTGGCTAAGGCCGCCACCTTGAGCATTTCAGACAGGCCGCCAATCCGCTGGAGATCTGGCATGAGTACATCGCAGGCTTTTGCCTGCAGCATGGCCTGCATGCCAAAACGAGTGTACTCAGTTTCGCCTGAAGCAACTGGCATGGGGGCCGCCGCAGTTACCTGCGCATGGCCGTCAAGATCATGTGCGGCAACCGGTTCTTCGAGCCATGCGATATTGAGTTGATCGAGTTCTCTGGCGAGCTTGATGGCGTGTTTCACACCTAGATTTTGATTGGCGTCGGCTAATAGCTCGATATCATCCCCAATGGCCTCCCTCACGATCCGGGCTCGCTCAATATCGTCGCTCAATTTTGGTGATCCAACTCGCATCTTAATGCTCCTAAATCCCTGCTGAACAAAGTTTTGCGCGTCTAACGCTAATTCTTCTATGGAGTTGCTAAGCCACAAGCCACCACTGGCGTAGGTTTTGATTTCATCACGGCATGCGCCAAACAAGCGATGCAAAGGCTGATCGGCGATCTTGCCAACGAGATCCCAGCACGCCGTGTCCATTGCGGAGAGCGCCGCCACGGTGACGCCTTTTTGCCCGCTGGGGTTTATCTCTTGCCATATTTCCTGCCAGATCGCGCTTACGAAATGCGGGTCTCGCCCGATTAAAACATGATCAAAGCCTCGTACCATTTCATCGAATGCTTTGAGGCGAGCTGCGTTGATCGTAAATAGGTAAGATTCACCAACCACGCCTTGATCGCTTTCAAGTGTGAGACAAACACAGCCGACTGAACTAATTTGGTGTATTGCCGTGGCAATAGGCTTGTCCAATGGCAGGTTTACGAGACGCGTGGTTACGCCAGTGATTTTCATTCGGATCTCACCGCTTGTAGACCGCGCAGTGCAGTTTGTACCGCTTCGGTTTCTTCCGACGCAGTGAAGTACGCGAGGTAGGTAGTTAAACTAAATTCTGGTGCATCGGAAACCCTAAAAAGTTGTTCGCTTGCGAGTAACTCAATGACTTCACTCTCCAGAAAGTAACCCGACCCACCTTGTTCAAGAATATGGCTGAGCGCGACGGCGGATAAGCCCACCGTCATCTGATGGGTAGGATTGTCTGGAAAGCGCCGGCTGTGCTCAGACCTAAATCGCTGCCCCCAGTCCACATAAACGTAGCCCTCTACGGGAGTAGGCTGTGCTTGCCGAGGGTAGGTACACACCAAGATGAGTTTCTCGCGCACGTATTCTTCAATTACTAAGTCTGGGTTGCGCTGAGGTTCGTAGAGCACTGCAGCGCTGATTAGACCATTGCGCAACATGCTCATCAGCCTGTCTGAATAATCAGAATGAACTTGAGTGGCAATATGTGGCGCGTTTTCCTTCATCCATTGCAACCAGGGAGCCGCGGTGGTTTGCCAGTGGTTCAGTTGGACGCCCATGCCCACCATTGCGTTGACGCCAGCGGATAAAGCGCTTTCTTGTTTGGCGAGCTCCCACGCTTGTACCAATGTCAGCGCATGCTTATGAAATGCAAGCCCGCCATTAGTGAGGGTGGCGCCGGTGCGTTTGCGCGTGAAAAGTTGGCGATTGAGGTGTTCTTCTAGGTTTTTGATCCGCGCCGACATCGCTGATTGAGTGATGCTGAGGTTGTCCGCGGCGTGCAAAAAGCTCCCAGTTGAAGCAACCTCTAAAAAGGCGCGAATGGTCTCAATGTTCACAGGTTAAAATCTAACAAATCGAAATAATTGCATTGTCATGCTAGCAAATTTAGAAATATGAGATCAACTAGATTAATATGATGCTGAAATTGATGATAGAACGCTAAGAATTATGAACGCATGGACCTATTTACTGTTAGGTATATTGTTTGAGGTGTCTGCAACAAGCACCCTGAAACTGAGCGAGGGGTTTACCAAGCCATTGCCGACGACAATCTGTTTGCTGGGCTTTTGTGCGGCTCTTTACGCTCTTTCTAAAGCCGTTGAGACCTTAGAGATTGGTGTGGTTTACGCTATTTGGTCTGGCGCGGGTATTGTGCTGATTGCCTTGATTGGCATCGTCTTTTATGGTGAGACGGTAAACTTGGCAAAAGTGTTTTTTACCGCGCTAGTGCTCATAGGAGTGGTTGGCTTGCAATTGCAGTCTGTTCACGCCTGAGCCGGACCTAGCAGCACATAGACGGCGCCGGTTCCACCATCGTTGGCCGGTGATGAACACACCGCAATGACGTATTGGTTTTTGCTCAGCCAGCCGAGCAGCATGTTTTTCAAAACAGGTGTGCGGCCTGCCGAATTTCGGCCCTTGCCGTGAACTATTCTGACCGCTCTGACGCGATCACGTGCACAGTCGTTCACGAATGCGTGAGTCTCTTGTTTGGCCTCGGAGGCTATCAAACCGTGCAAATCGAGCTCGTCTTGAATGGCGTAATCACCGCGGCGGAGCTTCTTAAGCAGTCGAGATGAATATCCAGAACGAAGGAACTTGAGTTCGTCACCACTTTCAAAGCTTGTGGTTTCTTCCGATTCCTCGAGCAGCTCTTGCATCACTCGAGCATCGTCCAAAAGACGCTGTCGCGGTGTGGGCTCTAAAGGTGGTCGATAGGGCGCCACCTTATCTTGTTTTAAACGCTTGACGCCAAGTTTCTGCAGTTCGAGCAGTTTCTCCATTTGGTCGGCGTCATCTGCCATCAGTAAGCAGCTAGAAAGCTCTAGCCCTCGTTCTTTAAGAACTTATCCGCATCGAGCGCTGCCATGCAGCCAGATCCTGCAGAGGTAACGGCTTGTCGGTAAATATGGTCCATCACATCTCCGGCGGCGAACACGCCGGGGATGCTGGTGGCGGTTGCATTGCCATCCAGCCCGCTTTGCACGCGGATATATCCGCCTGCCATATCGAGTTGACCTTTGAAAATATCGGTATTTGGGGAGTGCCCGATGGCGATAAAGACACCGTCCACCGTGTGCTCCTTAGTCGCTTCATCTTTGGTGCTCTTCAATCTCACACCAGTCACACCCATATCATCGCCGAGTACCTCGTCTAACACATGGTCCCACTCGATGTTTATATTGCCATTTTCGACTTTTTCCATAATGTGATCGACCATAATTGCCTCCGCTCGGAATTCATCGCGTCGATGTACCACAGTCACCTCAGAGGCAATATTAGAGAGGTATAAGGCTTCTTCAACAGCAGTATTACCACCGCCGACCACTACCACTGGTTTACCTTTGTAGAAAAAGCCATCGCAGGTTGCGCAGGCTGACACGCCTTTGCCTTGGAAAGCAGTTTCAGATTCTAAGCCGAGGTATTTTGCCGATGCGCCGGTGGCAATGATTAGCGCGTCGCAAGTGTAGGTGCCAGCATCACCGGTAAGAGTGAACGGGCGCTCATCCAATTTGACCGTGTGAATATGATCGAACACGATTTCAGTCTCAAATCTTTCGGCATGGCGAAGCATTCTTGCCATTAATTCATTGCCATCGACCCCGGCGTCATCTCCCGGCCAGTTGTCGACTTCAGTAGTAGTGGTCAGTTGTCCACCTTGTTGCAGCCCGGTTATTAATACTGGGTTCAGATTTGCTCTGGCAGCATACACCGCAGCGCTGTAGCCAGCAGGGCCGGAACCGAGGATTAAAAGCTTGCAATGCTTGGGGTCGGACATGCCGGGTTCTCCTATGTTTTGAGAGACAGTTTTCGATAGATAAGGTTGGCGATTCTAAACAAATCCTCTGCGGCTGCCTAGCTATGAATTCAAGCTTTGAAGAGATCGAAATCGGAAAAAGCTGTAGCGTGTCATTAGAACCTAATCAGGCTAGAATACAGCCATACTCGTGGCGTAACTAGCCACCCGATTTTTTTACCAAGCACTAGAGCAAGATGCCACAGGCAAAACGAAAACAAACCAAGCCCGAAGAACCACTCCTGTCGCCACGTTTCAAAGAACTAAGTTCTGAAATTGTGGTGTTTGTTAGTGTCGCAGTTGCTCTGTACGCGTTGCTCTCTCTATTGACCTACGATCCAACTGATCCAGCATGGTCACACAGCGGGGGTGAAGAGCAAGCCGTTGCTAATCGAGGTGGTAGCTTTGGCGCTAATTTTTCGGATCGCTTATTGCATGGCTTTGGGTACATGTCTTTCTTGGTGCCTTTGATGATTTTGGCGCTGGGAATCCGCTTTTATCGTGGTCGCCACAGTACTACCGAGCCGTCTTTTATTAACCGCTTGTTGGTCGGTATTGGTTTTATTGTTACGGTGATGGGTGGGTGCGGCTTAGAAAATCTGCACTTTAACCATTGGGCCGCGGCACAGCCATTTGTCGCTGGCGGATTTTTGGGCGATTGGTTGAACAGCTCGGTAGTCGATCTGTTTGGTTATATCGGTAGCACACTGATTATGGTGACGCTGTTCCTCACCGGCATCACTATTTTTACCGGCCTCTCATGGTTTCGTTTGATGGATAACATCGGCGAGCGGTTTTTCCAATTAGTCGAAACTATTCAAGAAAGAAGGGAGCAAAAAGAAGACCGCGAAATCGGCGCCAAAGCTCGCGTTGTTCGTCAAGAAGCGGTCACTGAGTTCAAGGAGAAAGTTCGAGTTGCGCCAAAAATCAAACCTAAGACAGCGCCGAATCTTGCCAATATAGAAAGCCCACGACGCGAACGCGAGCGTCAGACTACGATGTTCGACAGCATGGTAAGCGCCAGTGATACGTTGCCGGCTCTTTCCTTACTAGATCCCGCCGAGCCGCAAAACGTTGGTTATTCGGATGATGAGCTGCAGGCTCTCTCGGTGTTGCTGGTCAAAAAGCTTGCTGACTTCAATGTGCCAATTGAGGTGATCAGCGTGCACCAAGGGCCGGTTATCACCCGGTTCGAAATTGATCCTGCGCCCGGTATTAAAGCCGCCACCATCACCGGTTTGGCGAAGGACTTGGCGCGCGCAATGTCCACTATGAGTGTGCGAGTGGTTGAGAATATTCCCGGTAAATCTTATATCGGTATCGAGATACCTAACGAAGCGCGTGAGATTGTGAGGCTGGTGGAAGGTTTATCGTCGAGCGAGTTTGATGATATGAACTCCCCACTAGCATTAGTGCTGGGAAAAGATATTTCAGGTGATACTGTGATCGCCGATCTGGCGAAAATGCCGCATTTGCTGATCGCGGGCACGACCGGCTCTGGTAAATCCGTATGTATCAATGCCTTAATTATTAGCTTGTTGTACAAGGCTACGGCGCAACAAGTTCGCATGATCATGGTTGATCCAAAAATGCTTGAGCTCTCAGTATATGAAGGAATCCCGCACCTGCTTGCCCCCGTTGTAACCGATATGAGCGAGGCCGCTAACGCGCTGCGTTGGGGTATCGTAGAGATGGAGCGCCGCTACAAGCTGATGTCTGAGTTGGGGGTGCGGAATCTTGCCGGCTACAACCGTAAGGTAAAAACGGCTGCAGACAGTGGTTCGCCAGTGATGGATCCGATGGTTAAAGATGGAGACATCGCTGAACCGCTGCAAGAGCTGCCGTGTCTTGTCATCATCATTGATGAGTTGGCGGATCTAATGATGTCAGTCGGTAAGAAAGTTGAAGAATTGATCACTCGCTTGGCCCAGAAAGGGCGTGCTTCTGGAATCCATTTAGTGCTGGCAACACAGCGGCCTTCGGTGGATGTCATTACCGGCTTGTTGAAAGCGAATATTCCAACTCGAATCGCGTTTCAGGTTTCTTCTAAAGTAGATTCGCGTACCGTGCTGGATCAAATGGGTGCGGAGATGCTTCTTGGCCATGGTGATATGTTGTACTTGCCACCGGGTACGAGTGCGCCTGAACGGGTGCACGGGTCATTTGTCTCTGACAAAGAGGTGCACGCGATCGTGCAGTCTTTGAAAGGCAAAGAAGAACCTCAGTACGACGAATCGATACTCAGTGCACCAAAAGAGGTGAACGACGCCTTGCCGACCGCATTTCGTGATGAAGCCGCAGCTGATGACCCAGAAAACGACCCACTTTATGATCAAGCCGTGGAGTTTGTCACACGCAGCCGGCGTGCTTCCATCTCGTCAGTGCAGCGCCAGCTGCGAGTGGGTTATAACCGTGCGGCTCGAATGATTGAAACCATGGAAATGACCGGCGTAGTAACGCCTGCAGAAGATAACGGTAAGCGCGAAGTGCTAGCGCCGCCGCCACCCGAGGACTAAAGATGAAGGTTCAAGGAATCAAAGTGATTTGCGTACTTAGCGCATTACTCGTTGCTGAACAGGTGCTTGCCTCCGAAGCGCTACTTAGAGACTTCCTAGCCAATGGCGACACTTTGCGAGCAAAATTTGAGCAGCGGGTCGTTGATGAAACTGGAATGACCTTGGATTCCGCGAGTGGCACCGTATATCTATCGCGACCCGGAAAATTTCGCTGGAATTACAACGGCGAAGATTCTGAGCAAGGGCAACAACTGGTTGCTGATGGAAAATCGATTTTTCTCTACGACCCAGATTTAGAGCAGGTGACTCAGCGCTCAATGGTAGACGCGATCAATCAAGTGCCGAGTTTGTTGCTGGTGCAGGATGGCGCTGCCCTAGATACCTTTTTCGCCATCAGTGACATCGGTTTAACTGATGGGCTTAGCTGGGTTGCACTCAAGCCAAAGTCAGAAGATGCCGCCTACCAGCAGTTAATTCTTGGCTTTGACAGTGATGCTCTGACCGTCATTCAGTTAATCGATGGTCTGGGCAATGAGACTCGATTGAAGCTGTCTCAAGTAGTGACGAATCAATCTATCGCAGCCGACAGGTTTAAGTTTGATTTGCCGCCTGGCGTCGACCTGCTAAGCGAATAACGACGGCGCAATGGGCGTATATTTCTATCCGTGCTTGGTGTTAGCCGGCGGTACTGGTGCCTTGTTGCGATACTTGTTAGGGCGCTGGGCAGTGGATTCTAATTTACTTGCTTGGCCCTATGGTACGCTGGCCGCAAATCTGCTCGGTTGTTTTATGATTGGATATCTCTCGGCCGCATTTACCCACCGCTTCACTGTTTCCAGCGACTTGCAAGTCATTGTATTGACGGGTTTTTTAGGCGGATTTACCACATTCTCAGCATTTTCTCTGGAAACCATTTCAATGTTCGAACAAGGTGACGGCGTACGCGCATTTGCCTACGTTGGAACCCAAGTCTTTTTCTGTTTAATCCTTTGCTTTGCTGGCATCTTGCTAGCGCGGCAGTAACCAAAGTTTTCCCTATGTTAGACCCTCAATTACTTCGCACAGACCTCGATCATATCGTTACTCGACTTGCTCACAAGGGCTTTAAGCTTGATGCTTCTGCATACCAAGCTTTGGAGGAACAAAGAAAGAAACTGCAGATTGCCACCGAAGAGTTGCAGGCCAAGCGAAACGCTCGCTCCAAAGAAATTGGTAAAGTGAAAGCATCTGGGGGAGATGTGCAAGCGCTGTTGGATGAAGTAGCGGGCTTTGCAGATGAGCTGAAGGCGACTGAACAAGAGCTTGGCGAAGTTCGTCAACAACTCAACGATTTAGTGCAGAGTATTCCTAATCTTCCCCATCAGGATGTGCCCGCGGGCGGCAGTGAGGAGGACAACAAAGAAGTTGCTCGTTGGGGAGCGCCCAAGGAGTTTGACTTTGACGTTGCAGATCATGTGGATTTAGGTGAGTCTTTAGGGACCCTGGATTTTGCCAGCGCCACTAAAATAACGGCGTCACGCTTTGTCGTTATGAAAGGAAGCCTAGCCCGTTTACACCGCGCCCTAACTCAATTCATGCTTGATGTGCATACGCAGGAGCACGGTTATACTGAGGTGTATGTGCCGTACATGGCGAATCGAGAGAGTTTGTTCGGTACTGGGCAGTTGCCAAAATTTGCCGATGATCAGTTTGCCACCTCGTTGGCAGCGCCCGGGCAACAAGCTGAAGATGGGGGACAGGGTGGGTTGTATTTGATTCCGACAGCGGAAGTTACAATCACTAACTTGGTTCGTGATCAAATTTTAGATGCCGCTGAGCTGCCTCTAAAAATGGTTGCTCACACACCTTGTTTTCGTCGAGAAGCGGGAAGTTATGGCAGAGATACGCGCGGCATGATTCGTCAGCATCAATTTGAAAAGGTTGAATTGGTCCAGATTGTTGCTGCCGAAAACTCCTATCAAGCTCTTGAAGAATTAACGGAGCATGCAGAACAGATCTTACAAAAACTCAATTTGCCATATCGCAAAGTTGTGCTCTGTGGCGGTGACTTGGGGTTCTCGGCTGCCAAGACCTATGACTTGGAGGTTTGGTTACCGGGTCAAGACGCATATCGAGAAATATCTTCTTGCAGCAACTTTGAGGATTTTCAGGCACGGAGAATGCTCGCACGGGTCCGTGGCGAAAATGCTAAGCCCGAGCTTGTACATACACTAAATGGATCTGGCCTTGCCGTGGGGCGCACTCTCGTCGCAGTGCTTGAGAACTATCAACAAGCGGATGGACGGATCGAGATTCCTCAAGTGTTGCAGCCATATATGGCAGGGCAGCAATTCCTTTGATCAAGCGATCATCATTGCGAGACTTGGCTTTAGCGCACAGGGTTTAAGCGAAATCGTGTGCATCTTGTCTATTAAAGGTTCAAAACGCAGATTTTCTGTGACCAATTGTGAATTTAGGCACCGTCTTCTTTGTGTTGACGAAGGAATACCTATAGAGTTCGGCAAGCTATTTATTTTTATCACTTTTTGGTAGAATTTAGCTAGGTTGGGTACGCACATTAAGCGAATTCCCTTTGAAGTTCAGGCGCGAGGATGTTGAAACTACTTTCGTGGCATGAGTTTTTTAGTAAAAATAGGTTTTAGTATCAAGGCTGCGCAGCTTGATTGAGCGCGGCGGTATTTTAGCGACAACGCTTTCTCGGTTGGGGAATACGTCGTTGGCTGAATTTTTATTACTTGGGATTTTGCTGGCTTTCGTGCTGTCGTTAGTATTAGGGCTGTCTCGTTGTCGTTTGCGAGTAAGTCAAAGCTGGAGTCAGCGGGACTGCGAGTGCAAATTGGTATGGAATGACGTCCTAGGCAGTCAAGGCAATGTCATTCTAATTCACCTGACCAAGAAACGTGCAACAGCATTCTGATATTACGAGAAATAAAATGAATCGCTTTATTACTTGGTTGGCAACCTTTAGCCTTGTTGTCTTATCGCTCACCGCGTCGACGTTAGTGAGCGCACAGGACTCTTCAATACAAGTGCTTGATCTTGATGATCAGTCTCAGCCTTATGTCACAGATTTAAGTGAGTTTGACAATCCGTCAACTGACTACGTGAAACCCCCGTCTGAAGCTAACCCCGAGTATGAAGATACCGAGTTTGGGGAGCTGCTCTATAACGAAGCGAGTTTACCTACTCGCCTCGAAATTCTCCGACTGTTGAGCAAAGACACACCATCGATGATGGTCTTCTTGCATGCGGTTTCCATGGGGCTTGGAATCGATGACGTGATGGAAGCGGCAATTCGTTATGAGCCGAGTCGCGGAAGAGACTTTGCACAATCGGCAGTCTCCATTTTGCCGTTGCTAACGGAGTCGGCGAGTTATATCTACAGTGACTATGAGTTGGATGATCTTGAGCGCGAAGATGAGAACAAACCTTATTCGGTGGCGAAGGTTGCTGAACGCTTTTTCGAAGATCGCCAAGTATTAGTCCCTTACCCTGATTGGTTTGAGGGCCAGGTTCATTTTTACGCTTCTGCGGCCGAATTAAAAACCCTGCAAGATCAAGGTGAAGGCATCAAGTGGTATCGCTCTCGTTCAGATATACCAGTTAGTAAACGGCCTATTTTTGTGGCGCTGTATGAAAATGATCAGTCGATCGTGATTGATGGGCAAGAAAGGATAGACCTTGCGTTGCAAGAAAATGGGCAAGATGCGATCTTACCAGTTGTGTTTATTTATAATCGCATCAATGAGCGGGCGGTAGACCAAATTGTCGACTACCCAAAAACGATTAAAGGCATTCAGCAGGCTTACGCTGAAAAATCTTTGATGGTGACGCCAACTCCCGAGTGGCAACATGGTGAATATCATCTAGATGGCAGTATCGCAGAGATGTACGATATTTTTGAAATTCCTGCCAAAGAGGATTTTGAACCAGAACACTGGCAGCGTTTAATCGAAGAAGCCGAAAATTATAAAATCGCGAATACAGCCTTTCTATTCGTCGTGCTCTCGTCTGGAGATGAAGATCAGCTGAGTAGAAGTGTTAGAGATAATATGGTTGTAGCGCAGGCCAGTCGATGGGACGATCCGCGCAGCGAAGAAACCTACCCCTATGTTGCAGGCGATGGTTCGCCAGTCAATTTGAAATCAATAATGGGTAAAGGGTTGATTATCAATCGCCCTGATCTTATTGCGGCGCTGAATTCTCTAGGTGTAACGAAGGTGCCTGTAGCGTTCTACTATATTAACAACGCTCGTACTAAGCCCTATGGTAAAGGCCCAAGAGGCTTGACGGCATTGGCTGTGGGTGCAGGTGTGCCGAGCGGCACGTTTGGCGGAGGTGGGTTCGGCCCACTGCCACCTGTGGCACCTCCACCTGTGGCGCCACCGCCGGTCGCGCCACCGCCAGTGGCACCACCGCCTGTAACACCTCCACCTCCTGTGGCGCCGCCACCACCGCCACCGCCGCCACCTCCACCACCGGTGTGTGCGTCGCCGCCGTGCAATTCATAGCGGAAAGATGAAATTTATTGAGCGAGCCATAGGGTTAAGGTTTGGTTGGAAACCTGGCTCGCTTTTACTCTAAGTAGTTTTAATGCGACTAATTTATAGCAGAAGCTCTAATGAATACGGTACGAAAAAATAGAAAAGGGTTAGGAAGTCATCTCTTGGTTTCTCTGTCGACGGTGGCAATCGGAGTGATGTCTGCCACAGTAGCTAACGCTCAAGTAACTAATAAAGGGTTACCTCCAGCGTCAAATACCAGCAGATCATTCGTCGACGCCTCCATTGTCCGAGATAGTGGAATCAATCAACCTCTGGACCTGCTGAACGACTTTTATCCCGCGATTGAAGTCACGATCTCGGAACGTGACAACCTGCGGCGTCGATCTGATATCGAAGAAAATGACACTGTCATTGCTGCGATGCCAAGCTTGGCGTATCGCACTAATTTAGGGCGTCACCAGTTTTATGCCGCTTACTCGGGTATTTTTACATTTCACGATGAGTTGGATGAGGAAGACGCAGAATCAAATAATCTGCTCGCTAATTTAGGCTTAGACATTAGCCGCCGTTGGGACCTTAATCTTATGGCCGGGATTGGTGAATCCTTCGAAGAGAGGGGAGTTTCTGGTAGCCGCCCGTTTAATCAATTTATTACCGGAGGCGTGGATACTGGCCCTGACGAAATTGACTATTCGTTCTACGGCGCTGATCTCATTTACGGTAAGAAAGTTAGCCCATTGATCGCCATTCTTGGTTTCGAAAAACACGAAACAGGCTATATCAATAACTTCCAAGGTGACGAAAACTTGTTCGGTGGTCGTGACCGCGAAACGGACACAGTTCGCTTTGATCTGAGCTACAAAATAGGTGCCAAGACCTCAGTGTTCGGTCGTATTAGTCGACAAGATATCGACTATGACCGTGAACTAAATTCCTTGGACAGTGAACAGACCGATTGGCTTTTAGGTGTGCGATGGAAGGCAAGCAATGCTTTGAGTGGCGTAGTCGGCATTGGCAATACGGATCGCGAGTTTGACGATTCGCGTAGAGCAGGGTACGACGATACATCTTACTACGCCAATCTAAACTACATGATCAACCCTTTTTCAATTATCGAGTTCAGCGCATCGAGATCAGTTGAAGAGCCCGGTGATGACGTCTCAAATTTTTATGTCAGTGATTTGATTGGTGTCGGTTGGGATCATGCTCTCACTCCTCAGCTCATTTTTAACGCCTTCGCAAAATGGGTAGATGATGACTACGACACTGGTCGTCAAGATGAATTCTTTGATTTTGGGTTAGGCTTGGACTACGTATGGAGATCATGGTTAACGGCTGGAATTTACTACGGCGAGATCGAACGTGATTCGAGCGTACCTGATTTTGACTATGATGATCGCTATTACGGTATTCGGATAAGGTCAGACCTCAGGTCATTGCTAAGAGGCCGCGGTAAAACCGAGGAACCCGCTTCCTTTAATTATCCTCGACCCAGCGATCGCTGATCGGAATTAATAATTCGGTGTTTGGGGGAATAGGGCGCCTTGCGCCCTATTTTCGTATTCTGGAGACCTGTCTGTTCCGCGCTTGTGTTCGATGAGTATGTTTGTTTCGTTATTTAGTTCGGTTTTTATGCAGTTTTCGATTATATTTGCCAGCATGGTTTCTTCTAAATCCTCCAATAAATCAATGTCTTGGCTCGCAAAAAGTAGGCTATTTCTACGCAATTATTTGCTCCTCGCTGGCTTCATATGTTGCGCGGTTGGGTCTGCTTCTGCGCAGACGACGCCCTCCTTGGCGGCAGCGGGTAGTGAGAGTTTTCCAGTCCATACTCAATACGGCAAAGCATTTCTTACTGATGTACCAAGCACAGCGGCTTTTCGAGTTTTAAGTAAAACTGCTCAATGGTCACTCATTCAATTTTCGTCGCCCTCTGTTCCGGTCTGGGTGAGTGCAGATTTTTTGCGGCATGATGCAGGGCTGGTAACCGTCACTGCAAATCGTTTGAACATGCGTACGGCGCCGAGTATGGATGCTATCGTTCTTGCTTCCGTTGAACGAGGGTATCAAAGTGCCATCTTGGAAGAACGAAATGGTTTCGTGAAGATCCTTGCACCCACGAGCTTGATTGTCGCCATCAACAATGGAACGAAGAATCAACTGGGTCAGTCTGGCGTGGACTCTAATGTGGCCGCACGACCTACGTCACAATGGCGCACGCAGTTGCCGCCCGGAGAGATCGTCAGCACTGATAGTGACGCTCTAAGTGAGATTAGCAATGCAGAAGCTGATGAAGCGAAAGTCCAAGCCGTTGAGATGGTTTCTGAAGCCGACGTAGTTGAAAACCAAATGAGCAATGAATTGGTGGCAGAGACTGAGGCATCGAAGCAGATTGAGCCTGAGCTCTCAGCATCGTTGCCACCGCGGGCGATTTCAGAGACAGAGCAAGAACATATACTCGCTCCTGGCGATACGATTTCATTGCGTGTATTTGGTGAGCGTGATTTGAGCTTGCAGAACGTGCGTATACCGCAAAGCGGGCAGGTTTCATTTCCCTTGGTCGGGCCGATCGAGGTTGCGGGCAAGCGCATCGAACAGGTTGAGCAACAATTGCGCGACGTCTTATCACAAGGCTATGTCAATAACCCTCGGTTGAGTGTCACCATCGATAGTTACCGACCTATTTTTGTCTTGGGTGCCGCTGCAACTATCGGTTCGTTTCCGTTCTCTGAAGGTCTGACTGTAGCTAAGGCGATTGCGGTCGCTGGCGGTGCGAAGTTCTCGGCTCGTAAAGACGGTGTTAACGTGCTTAGAGATGGTGAAATTGTCGAAGAGGGGCTATCAATCAATAGCCAGTTGCGAGTGTTATCTGGAGATATAATTTCGATTGACGAAGAAGAAGGCGTCGGCGAGGAAGCTGGGTCCTTCGTCTACTTGCATGGTGAAGTTAGATCACCAGGTGAGTATGAATTTAGGCGCGGGTTGACGGTCGAAAAAGCCGTTGTATTGGCAGGTGGTTTTACCTTAAGAGCATCGCGTCGAAGAATTTCGGTTTCGCGAATTATTGATGGCGAGGAGCGGCCAAAAAAACTAAAAAAAGTGGCCCTGCATATGCCGGTTTTGCCAGGTGACATCATTGACGTGGGCGCGAGTTGGTTTTGAACAAAATGTCCCATCAATCACCATCCTCCTCATCTTCGCCAGACGAGATGGTCAAGAACTGGTTCGCACAACCTAGTGCCGGCGGTGCAAGCGATTCTTTAGCGCAGGGTCTTGGAAATTTAATGCAGGTGGTGCGTGAAAACCGCTTAATGATTGTTTTGATCATGCTATTGGCCTGCATAGGCGGTATTGTAAAAGCGGTTTCAGAAACACCCGTTTATCAAGCGTCCCTGACAATGTCGGTTGAGCCAAGTTCTCTTCGTAACAGCAGTCAGGCCGTGTTCGACCCTTATGCGTTTCGCTTTTACGAAACACAGTACGAATTATTAAAGAGTCGTTCAGTAGCCGAGCGGGTGGTTAATCGATTGCAATTGACCGAACGTGACTCCATTCAAGGCATGTTAGTGCCGCCAGGTATCGTTCGATCGTTGGCGATTGAATTTAAACGTCTTACTGGAATTGAATTATTACGCGCCGTGGAACCGCCAAAGGTTGCGGTGGCGAAAACACCTGCACAGCTCGCGCAGCGCAAAGCTTGGCTGACCGCGATTGTTCAAGGGGGTGTTAATGTCAGTGGTGGTGATAAGACCAATTTGGTCGAAGTGACGTTTCAATCTACCAACCCTGATTTTGCTGCTGAAGTCGCCAACGCTTTGGTTGATGCTTACATTGAACAGGGCTTTGACTCGCAATTAAATCGCACCCAACAAACCAGCGAATGGCTATCAGAGCGAATTGTTGAACTCAGGGCAACATTGGATGAAGCGCAAACTGATTTGCAAGCGTTTTTGGTAGCGGAAGACATGCTTGATTCGTCACGGTCTGCGCAGATCACCACAACGGAGCTACAAACCCTCAATCAAGAATATCTCGTGGCTCGAGCTAAATTAGACGATTTGGCCAAGCGTTATGGCGCCCGACATCCTCAAATTACAGCTGCTCGAGCAGAAGTTGCGGCCGCCAAGAGTAGGTTAGATAGCCGCTCTCGACGCATTTCTGCGAGCCGCGCTAAGGAAGTGGAACTCAATAGCCTAGAGCGCGATGTACAGGTGAGTCAGGAGTTGTATGAGGCATTTCTCGCTAAGTTTAAAGAAGCCGATCTGTCTACCACGGGTACACAAGTAGCCAGTGCTCGCATCATTGATAAAGCTTTGCCTCCTGTTTTACCGATTTACCCGCAGAAGCAAAGAATTGTTTTAGCCTGGACAATTGGTGGCCTGCTGTTTGGGGTTGGCTTGGCGTTCTTGAGAGAGCAACTCGACACCACTTTTAAGAGCGGTCGAGTCATTGAGGATAAATTAGGGCTGCCCTTGTTCGGCATAATGCAAGCCATGCCAAGTAGTGTGAAAGCCGTAGAACGACACTATTTAGATAATAAGCGTTCCGTATTTTCTGAAGCGGTTAATCACATTCGTACTGGTGTCACTTATTCCAATGTAGATACCCCCCCCAAAGTAATTGTCATAACTTCGTCGGTGCAAAGCGAAGGCAAGACAACCGTTGCATCAAATTTGGCACTTTCTTATGCGCAGCTCGGAATCACCCTGCTTATCGATGCAGATCTTAGGCGCCCCCGTATCAAACACATTGTTGATGCTGGGCACACTCGTGGCCTAGTTGACTATGTCGCAGGCGTCGTATCGCTCAAAGAATGTGTTAGCCAAGATAAGGAAGAGCAGAATCTTTACATTCTTAATTCCGGCACTGCTCCACCAAATCCTCTGGAACTGCTAGCCAGCGAAAAATTTGCCAACATTGTTACGGCATTGCGAAGTAAATTCAATTACATCATTATTGATACAGCGCCAGTTCTGCCTGCGAGTGATGCGGTGGTGCTGGGGCAATTGTGCGATGCTCTGCTCATGGTTGTTCAGTCGGATCGCACCACTCATCATATGGCGCGCGACGCGATTAAGCGCTTAAATGCCAGTAAAGTAGCGGTTGATGGATTGATTCTTACTCAGGCAAATATCAAAAAAGGAAACCCTTATCAATATGGCGGTTACTATGGGTATGGCGCCTATGCTTATGTTGAAGACAACGATCCGTTGAAAACAAAAAAAAGTTAGCCACTTTGCAGGTGGGAGCGGAGAGAAATATTGAACTCTGTTGCAAAAAGCTGTTTCTTGGCGCTATCGGCTCTTGCGTTTTGTCTGGTTGCGGTGACTTATCACCTGCGAACCGAGCCACGTTTTCTAGACGCCAGACCCCTCAGTCACGACCCAACGGCCTTGAGTGAGCGAGATTTTTCTCGACTTGCAGAGATTGAGACCAGTCTTGAATTCATGGTGTGGCCAACGGAACGGCGTGGTTTGTTACTCGAGCATATTGAACTTCTAAAGGTTTTGTTGCTGCAAGATCAAGTGTCTTCCAAGCATTGGCTAGACCTTTTGGGGTCCATGCATGAAATATCAGCGCCGCTTGAGGATCAATGGTGGGCGTTAGCCCATGTGATCGAGCTTCGTAACTGGGATCGTGGCAGCCAAGAATCGCAGATTCACTATTGCATACGCTTGCGGGCACAAATGCCGCGTCCGCTCTTAAACATGTGTGACCAAGTGCTGATCAATTTTCCATGGAACAAAAAGATTATTCAGCACGCCAACAGAATGAAATTGAACCCACAACATCTTGAACGCGTACTCAATACCTTAGGCCACGACGGGAGCAACGAGTAAGGGCAATGGATTCGTCATGCAATCGTTTAACGGTTTGGGTCGATAATAGTTTCTGGTGGCTACTGTTGGCTGGGATGGTATTTGTTTCAACCCACTCTGGTCGTTTCGACAGCATGATCTGGCAGACTGCGAGTCTGATTTTTTTCTTCTATACCGCGCTCTATTTTTTCGTTTTGACGTTATTACCAATAGGCTGCAATTCACAAGGCATTGTTGCGGCTAAATGGGCGTTGACTAGCATGTGCCTGATCGTTGTGTTCCTTGCCTTGCAGCTCGTGTGGCCCGCTGATACTGAACGGCTGTTTCCTTGGCAGGGAGAATTAACAAAGCCAAGCTGGTTTGACAGCAGTAAGGGAGTCGTAAGCGCTGCGCCGATACGAACGGGCTGGAGAATTTTGTCTACCCTGATCGGTATTCTCTGGTTGCTTGTATTGATTTGTCAGATTCACAGTCGTGCTCGCTTAAAGCAACTATTGTGGGTCTTACTGATTATTGCTGCTCTGCACGCGCTGGTGGGCATTGCCGCTCTTCAGGCCGGTGTGTTTTTGGTGGATCCAAAGCTACTCGATGGACACTTTCATGCAGCTCGCGGTTGGTTTGTGAATCGAAATCACTTTGCTGCTTTGTTGATCGCGGCTGGCTCTGCCGGGGCAGGTTTAGGGCTCTTTCATCTAGTACGTGGACAGTTCTCCTGGCGTAATTTGAGCGGTAGAGAGTTGGCTCAAAGTGCGGTAATTGCTGCAATATTGCTGCTTGTGGGCATTGCACTTGTGATGAGTCGTTCTAGAGCAGCGATTATCGCTCCGTTACTGTCATTATTGCTGGTTTCTTTTATCTGGGCATTTCAAGGATATCGACTGAAGCGAGTCGTGACCACCGCAATAGGTGTCCTCACCACTTCAGCCGTATTGATCACACTTTTCGGCCAACCGTTGGTGCAGCGCTTTAGCAGTGGGGGGCTGTCATTTGGTGAACGAGTTGAACAATGGAAAATTACCTGGCTGGCCATCTCTGAAGCGCCAATCATGGGCTATGGTGCAGGCAGTTATGGCGTGGTTTTCCAAGCAGTGCGAGATCACGTCGAGCTAAGGCAGGTTATCTATAATCAAGCACACAATGAGTATCTGCATATCCTCGTAGAGCAAGGGGTCGTTGGATTGTCTTTATTCTTGATTTTCTTATTTTCTACTGCTTATTGTGCTGTTCAAACGTTAACAGACAATCGTAGCAATTTGGTACGCGTTTCAACTCTCGCCGCTGTTTTTGCAGCTATCTCTGCACTTGTGCAGGCCCTAGTAGATTTCAATCTGCAAGTAATGAATGTACGCTGGTTTTTCTTTGTCGCCGTAGCTATTATTTTTGCCGCACCCTCCATCCGACATAGACACAGTTCGCAGCGCGTTGCTGGGCTATAATTAAGGCACTAGCGTGCCTAAGAGCAGCCACTAAATAGATCATGACTAAGAAAATACTAGTGACCGGCGGGGCGGGATTCCTCGGTTCACATCTTTGTGAGAGATTGCTCGCGAGCGAAGACGAAGTCTTATGTGTGGATAATTACTTTACCGGTAGTAAAAGTAACATTCTGCATCTGCTGGACAATCCGCGTTTTGAGCTTATGCGGCATGACGTGACTTTTCCGCTCTACGTTGAAGTGGATGAAATCTACAACTTAGCATGCCCGGCATCGCCGATTCATTATCAACACGACCCGGTACAAACAACTAAGACCAGCGTGCACGGTGCTATTAATATGTTGGGCTTGGCCAAAAGAGTCGGTGCGAAAATTTTGCAGGCCTCGACCTCGGAGGTCTACGGAGACCCAGAACAACATCCACAAACGGAAAGTTATTGGGGGCATGTAAATCCAATTGGTGTTCGATCTTGTTACGACGAAGGAAAGCGCTGCGCTGAAACCCTGTTCTTTGATTATCAACGCCAACATCACTTGGAGATCAAAGTGCTGAGGATTTTCAACACTTATGGCCCAAAAATGCACCCCAGCGATGGACGCGTTGTATCAAATTTTATTGTCCAAGCTTTAACTGATAATCCAATCACGATATACGGTGATGGAAGCCAAACTCGTTCTTTTTGCTATGTGGATGACTTAGTCAAAGGAATGCTGGCCTTAATGGGGACTGGCTCTGACGTGACAGGCCCGATCAATGTTGGCAACCCCAATGAATTTACAATTTTGGAGTTGGCAGAAAAGGTGGTCGATATGACTGGTTCTAAGTCAGAAATCGTTCATCAACCGTTGCCCTTTGATGACCCCAAACAGAGACAACCGGATATTTCCCTCGCAGCTCGAGTGCTTGATTGGCAACCATCTACGGCGCTCGATGATGGACTTGAGAAAACCATCGCATATTTCGATGGTTTGCATAAAGCTGGTCGCTTGAGTTCTTAGCTGCCTCAGTATTCCTAGACCTTGTGAAAGTCGCACTTTACAGCGGGTTCAAGGCAGACCAGCGCCTGAGCATGGATATCTATGCCGAACAACTCGAGCGCTGCCTCGATGTTAATCACGACGTTGAAAGGGTTACTCCCAGTTCCAAGCTCGAGCGCCTTAGCGACAGTGCTTGGACCATGCGGTACCTGCGTTACGTAGACTACCCGCGTCGTGTTGGCCGAGTTCGCGCAGATGTTCATTTAGTCGTTGACCATGGCTACGCCCATTTGCAGCCTAAATTTGGCAGTGGAAAATCCTGCGTTTTGGTTCATGACTTAATACCAATGCTGACGTATTTGGGTGAGATAAAAACTGAGAATCAATCGAGCCGGCCGCGTTTAAACGAACATAGCTTATCGTATTTGACTCAGTATGATCAGGTGGTGGTGCCGAGTCAGTGCACCGCAAATGATTTAATTAGGCAACTAAACATTCCCTTTCAAGATATTTCGGTTATCCCGCCTTGTGTTGATGATGGGTTTACGGTGCTTGAGAGCAGTTCAAGGATGGATTTTGCCAGTCGCTACAAATTAGATTCGAATGCGCGATGGGTGATGATCAGTGGTCAGGAGTTTTATAAAAATCATGAAGCAAGTTTGCTGGCGGTTAAAAAAATGATCGATAGCGGCACAAACGTACGAATCTTAAAAACAGGTATCACGACCAAGCATTTCAGGGGCATGGTCCGTGAATTAGGGCTCGAAGGACAAGTGAGCAGTGTTTTCTTGAACGATCCTTGTGAGATGCCAGCAGTCTATAATTTTGTCGACTGCTTGCTGTTTCCCTCGTTATATGAAGGTTTTGGCATGCCAGTCGTCGAAGCTTTGGCGTGCGGCACGCCCGTGGTTACTTCCAGTGCAGGCGCGCTATTGGATACCGGCGGCAAATATGTTGCGCGTTGCTCCACAGAGGACATCGATTGTCTCGCAGAGTCTGCATTAGAGTTCTTGGGTGACTCCACTACTCGAGAAGAGCGGGTCCGCCGGGCCGAACCTGAGCTAAGAAAATACCGTCGCAAACAAGTGTCGCAAAAATGGCAGAATTTGTTGCGAGAACTAATCGCATAGAATTGTCATAAACTGTGGCCAAGCCCCAAGTCTAGGCCAACTTTAACGCTCGAACGAGATATAATTCGCGACTTGTAATCCTGAGTAATTCAGGCCAAATATCTCGCATGAGCACTGAAACAATTACAATTAGACCGCGCCAAGGCTGGCGCAGCGTCGATTTCGCTGAGCTCTGGCGTTATCGAGAGCTTCTGCTTGCCCTCTCAACACGAGATATCAAAGTCCGTTACAAGCAAACGGTGTTAGGTGTGGCTTGGGCGGTTATCCAGCCACTCACGGCAATGGTTGTTTTTACTTTGATTTTTGGCGGCTTGGCGAAGATACCGTCGGATGGTCTCCCTTACCCGGTATTTGTGTTTTCCGGTCTACTCGCTTGGAATTTCTTCTCCGCGGCGGTGGCGGCCAGTGGCACTTCACTCCTCTCTGCGGGAGGAATGATCAGTAAGGTCTATTTCCCTAGAATTATTGTACCGCTCGCGACGATCGGTGTCAGCATGGTCGATTTTGCTGTGGCAGTAATCATTTTACTCGTTTTGATGTTGATCTACGGTGTTCCGTTCACGCCCGGCATCGTGTTGGTTCCAATCTTTTTCGTCGGTCTAATGCTTACTGCGATTGGTGTGGGCACGTGGCTCGCCGCGGTCACCGTCGCTTATCGAGATTTTAGATTTGTGATTCCGTTTATGTTGCAGATTTGGATGTACGTGACACCCGTCATTTACCCACTCTCATTTATTCCAGAACGATTTCAATGGCTGCTCAAACTTAACCCTATTCTAGGCTGGGTTGAAGGCATACGTGCCTCGTTCTTAGGTAGAGCGGTGCAATGGGATTTAGTTGGAATATCTTTGGCGATCACGGTAGTTTTATTGGTCGTTGGGATTCGGTATTTCGAACATGCTGAACGCCGTTTCGCCGATATCATTTGATCTGATATGAAGCCCAGTAATGCGATAGAAGCCAAAGGAGTCGGTAAACAATACATCCTCGGTGGTGCTGAACAGCGTTATGACTCGTTTGGCGACATGCTTCGCGGCGCCTTATCTTCGCCGTTTAGAAAATTTAAAAAGCTCAGCGGGAATACTAGCGAAAGTTTATTTTGGGCTCTTGAGGATATAGGTTTCGATATTCCCATAGGTCAAGTCACAGGGGTAATAGGCCGCAATGGTGCCGGCAAGAGTACTCTGCTAAAAGTGCTGAGTCGTATCACGACGCCGACGACTGGTGAAATTAAAGTGCGTGGTCGAGTCGCCAGTCTGTTGGAGGTTGGCAGCGGTTTTCATCCAGAGCTCACTGGCCGTGAAAATATCTATATGAATGCCAGCATTTTAGGGATGAATCGACAAGAGGTGCATTCGAAGTTGGACGCGATCGTTGAGTTTGCTGAGATCAATCAATTTTTAGACACGCCTGTGAAGCGATATTCCAGTGGTATGTACGTACGATTGGCGTTCTCGGTTGCGGCCCATGTAGACCCAGATGTGCTGCTGGTGGATGAGGTTTTAGCCGTCGGGGATGTAAAGTTTCAACAGCGTTGTATTGGTAAGTTGAATGAGGTCGGCCAGGATGGTCGTACGGTGATCTTTGTTAGCCATAACATGGGGCTTATTTCAGAATTATGTTCGCATACTATGTATTTAAAAAATGGCCGCCTCAACGCCTACGATGATACTGCGTCCATCTTAGGTAAATACATGAGTGATTCCAGTGCCGCCAGCGGTGAGATCGTTGTTGAAGCGCAGGCGCTGGAAAAATTGGTTTTTACTACCGCTCGTCGAGGGCCAACCAATTACGTTGACTACGACGAACCTTCTTTCATTGAGGTTTATTTTGGTGATGAGGGTAATTATTCTGATTATCATGTTGAGCTGTTGATCAGTGATGCGATTGGTAGAGAGGTGCTGTTATCAATCGACAAAGATTCTATTCAATCTCTAGAGAATAGGCGACAGACTGGTAACTGCCTGAGATGTGCCATACCCAACGGATTGCTCAGGCCTGGAAAATATGTTGTCAAAGTCAGTTTTCGAGCCTTACGCCATGGCTACACAGCGTTCTTGGATCAAGCTGAAATTTCATTCGATGTTTCGGCCAATGGTTTTAGACTCAGTACCAGATCAGAAGGAATTGTTCTGCCGCGGCTAATCTGGGAAAGCCATGAGTCGTGAAATTCAATTGCAGCTTGCTTTGCCACCGAAGATATTGCTGAGTCTGCTAGATCAGGTGCTAGACATACATGATTAGTATCGCTATTTGCACCCACAATCGCGTTGAACAGCTGGAAGATCTTTTGGTCAGTTTGTTGGCGCTTAGGTCATCTGATTTCGAAGAAATTTTAGTCATCGCGAATTGTTGTACTGACGAGACTCACGAGAAGGTGAGTGATTTTCAATCACAGTTACCGATCCGATTGATCCTTGAAGATAAATTGGGGCTCTCAAATGCAAGAAATCGTGCTCTCAAAGAGTTCTCTGGAACCAGTATCTGGTTTCTTGATGATGATACTTTGGTAGACCAGAAGGCATTATCCGCGTATTCACTCGCACTAAATAACTATCAGCAATACACTTACTTTGGCGGACCAATTTCGGTTGATTGGCGTGATAAAAAACCTAATTGGCTTCGCAGTGATGATGTTTCTCTTTTGCGCGGTTTGTTTGGAGTCTTTGATCTTGGTGAAACAGATGTGCGGTTTCGGAAGGAAATGTTAGGGCCATACGGCGCAAATTTCTTGCTGCGTCGTGAGTTAATTGATGCGCTAGGAGACTTTGATGTAAATCTTGGGGTTCGAGGTAACATAGCTGGGCGAGGGGAGGAGTCCGACTATTTTTCACGTGCTATGGATCAAGGTTTTGATGGTATGTATCTTGCAGAAGCAAGAATTAGACATTGCTTTCAATCCGAGCGAATCAATCTTGGATACCTCTGGCGATATGGCGTACAGAAGGGCAGAGCCGAAGTCAACTTAAGAAACGATACATCGCGACGATGGATAGGCACTGCGGGCTATCAATTATTGGCTGGTATTTGGCAGTTATTAAAGGGTCGAAGAGATTATTTTTATCAGTGCTGGATTAATATGGGGATCGCACGTGGGCGCGTGTTGAGCACCAAAGAGAAATATAGCGCTTTGTAGGGCTTCAACAATTCTCATCTAATGCCAGAGCCGATAGAAAACCCTTCTTTAAGTGTCGTAATCCCGAGTTATAAGCGTGCTCAAATTTTATTGGCAACTTTAGATCAACTATTCGAACAAACGGTCCCAGCGCAGGAAATTATCGTTGTTGATCAGACTCGATACGAAACAAACGATCCTCATTTAAACACGCTACAAGGCTTAGCACAGGCTCAGAAAATTGTGTTTGAACAGCGCGCTGAACCGTCGATTCCCGCTGCAATGAATCGTGGTTTGGCCGCAGCCGATAGCGAATTCGTATTATTTTTGGATGATGATATCAAGATAGATAAGGGGTTTGTTGAGGCGCATCTCAGAGGTTTGTTGGCCGCACTGAATGAACAGGGAGAGCTTCCCATAGCGCAAGTGGGTCAAGTGCTTCAACCCGGACAAGAATCAGGTGATCGTTCAGTGTTGTATCACGGTGGCTACGGTCTAAAGAGAGACCTGGCGTTTCCCTTCAACTCATCGAGCCCGGCTAGAATCGTTAATTGTATGGCTGGGAACTTTTGTGTAAATCGAAGATTGGCGCTTTCGATAGGAGGGTTTGATGAAGCCTTTAAGGGCGCTGCATATCGTTTTGAAACCGAGTTTGCACGGCGTTTATTTCGAGTAACAAACCGACATCTTTGGTTCTGGCCTCACGCTAAAATCAACCATTTGCAGTGGCAGCAGGGTGGCACTAGGGAGGGAGCTTCACATCTCACGAGCACAAGTCCAAATCATTCGAGTGGTGACTACTTCTATGCGCTCAGTGAGGGCAGTGGCGGCGATAAATGGAGTTATATTGCGCGGCGTTTTGTTTCTAGCCCGTTGGCTAAGTTTTATTTGCGCAAGCCCTGGCATATTCCTGGTCGCGTTGCTGCTGAAATTGGAGGTTTATATCAGGCAATCCGATTTTCTTGGTTTAAGGCAAATGTAACTCCCGGTATTGGTATTAACTCGCCCCCTAGAAAACCTCGACTGGCAATATTGATGTCCCATCCAACGCAACATTTTGCACCCGTCTACAGAACCCTAACTGAGGAAGGTCAAATTCAGGCGCGGGTTTTTTTTCTCGCAGAAAACGGCGTGCAAGCCAGTCGAGATAAAGAGTTTGATCGCGATGTGAAATGGGATGTGCCGATGTTGAAAGGTTATCAGTATGAGATTTTAAGCCCAAGACGAATTATCGATGAGTTTAACTTCAAGACCATGGACCATGCTCGCGTCACTTCTGCTCTTGCAGACTACAAGCCGGATGCCGTTTGGTTGCATGGCTATGGAGCGCGAGCAAATTGGCGAGTAATATTTAATCGGGGGCTGGCAAGCAAGATATTCTATACCTCAGATTCGAATCTGCAAGATCCTCGAGCGGCTTGGAAGAAACTTATAAAAAAGCTGGTGTTAAGACAGTTTTTCGCGCGTTGCGACCGCTTTATTGCGATTAGCGATTCCAATAGGGCGTACCTAAGATACTATGGTGTACCAGAGCGAAAAATTTTGGCTGCAAGTTTCCCTGTGGATATCGAATTCTGGGCGCGTCAGAAAGATAAGTTGAACGTAACAGAGTACGGGAACTTTCGCAGCAAGCGTAATTGGCCTGCAGAAGCGAAGGTGTTCTTGTTTGTTGGCAAGTTGGTGTCGCACAAACGAGCTATAGACCTGATCGAGGCACTCTCTCGTTCTGGTCTTGAGCATGCATATGCAATAATCGTTGGTGATGGTCCAGAAGCCACTCATCTCAAACAGCAAGCCGAGAGATATTCTTTGCAAGATCGGGTTCATTTTACAGGCTTTGCGAATCAGACCGAGTTAGCGCGGTATTTTTGTGTCTCTGATGTTTTGATTTTCCCCTCAGAACGTGAACCTTATGGCGCCGTTGCTGCCGAGTCCTTGCCATTTGGTTTGCCAATCATAGCGAGCGACAAAATTGGCGCGATTGGGCAATCAATTGTGGCGGGTCGAAATGCGCTGTTGTACCCATCCGGTGATGTCGATGCTTTAGGGCAGCAAATGAAAAAGATGATGTCAGACTTGCCTTTGCTTACTGAGATGGGCGCTGAATCAAGCGAATTGGCCTCAGCTAATGGCTTGGAGAGTATCGTAAACTTGTTGACCGTCGAAACTTGTCAAAGTGCAAATTTTCATCAGACCGACGGTGACTAAGCCTTTTCGTAGCATATAATTCCGCATGCTGAGTACCACTCGGTCGTCCACGCAATAGTGATGTTGGGCGAAACCCTTCGTTCCTGTTTTCGGACCTCGTTTCACTCAAGATGGCAGCCATACTGTTTTTCATATTTTTAGCCGGTGCATCGCTGTATGTGTTCAGCGCGCAGCGTCATGCCTTGCTGCTGATTTTATTGATCGGGTTCAGCCAGGACATGGTACGCAAGTTGACCCCGGGAGAGCCGATAATTTTTATTGTGACAGTAGGTCTTCTGTTCGGCGCTGTTTTGTTGGGTATCTGGGCTAGGAGCGGGTTTGTTAGAAGCCTTGAACCCTTTCTAGGCTGGACGCAAAGTCTGCGTGACCCCTTGCTCATATTCTTATTGATCCTGTTTGCACAGTTCGCGTACTCCTTGGTTCAGTATGGCAATGTGATTGTTGCCTCGATCGGGTTGATCACTTATATCGCACCATTTCTCGCCGTGATTGTTGGCTATGCGATGGTACGTAATCTCGAGAGTATCCGCGGATTTTTAAAGGTTTATGTCGTGTTTGGCCTAGCCGTTGCAGCTTCGGTTGTTTTGTCTTTCATGGGCTCGGAGCTGACAGTACTCAATGAAGTGGGCAGCGGCTTAAAGATTTATGATCAGGGCACGGTCTTAAAGTCGCATGCTGGGATCATGCGCACCGGCGAGGTTGCTGCTTGGCATATTTCATCGACTGCGTGCTTGATTTTTGCTCTTGCTGTGACATCGGACAAACCCCGCAGAATTATTCCGGTGCTAATAATTATTGGATTGCTGTTAATTGCCGTTTCACTCACCGGGCGGCGGAAAATGTTGATGCTGACGGTTTTATTCTTAATTGGCTTCTTTGTGGCTTCACTTTATTACCGCAAAACTCTGAATCCAAAGTATTTCATTGGGATTCTAGTATTTTCAGTTGTCTGCTGGTTCGGATACGAGTTTTTCAGTTTGGCAAGTTACAATGACTCATTGCGGGACTACATTGCACGTGGATCTACCACTTTTAACGATGCGTCTGGTCGATTCGTTCAGTTGGGCATCAACCCTATTCAATGGGCCTACAACCGGGTTGGCTTGCTCGGAGGAGGGTTGGGGATTGCCTCGCAAGGCAGCTATCTGTTCAACTTGTCGGACGTTGCCGGGGGAGCTGGCGAAGGCGGTTTGGGTAAGGTTATGGTGGAGCTAGGCTTGCCTGGTTTGCTTTGCGGGCTGTGGCTATTAGTCGCTTTAGCATCTCATGTAGATAAAGGCTTGAAACTGAGCTTGGTAATAGGCGTCGATAGCCGCTTGTTACCCCTTATGTTGAGCCTGGCAATCTTGCTCACTGGAAATGCTGTTACGTTTTCTGTGGCGACACAAGTATATGGCGATATTTTTATTCTCATCATGCTCGGTTTAATGGGAGGATTTATATTTGCCTTGCCAAAGATCGCCTCTCAATCCCTGCAACTAACCCAACAGTATGAGAACGCCTCTCTGGTTACAGCATGAACATTATTGGACTAAATGCTTTTCATGGCGATGCTGCTGCTTGTTTGTTTGTCGATGGCAAGATGGTTGCCGCAGCGGAGGAAGAAAGATTTCGCCGCATAAAACACTGGGCAGGGTTTCCAAATCAAGCTATTGAGTTTTGCTTGGAGAGGCAAAACTTGAGGCTTGAAGACATTGATGTCATCGCGATTAACTCTGATTCCAATGCTGCGCGGAGCAAAAAGCTAGCCTATGCCCTGAGTGGTAACGCGTCGCTAAAGCTGCTGCGCGAAAAATTGTTGGTTAGGAAAAAACGGCAATCTATCCCGGAATTATTGGAACAAAATTTCCCCGGGCAAAAATTTTCTGGAAAAGTTGAGGTGGTTGAGCACCATCTGGCTCATCTGGCTTCGGCTTACAATATGTCGCCTTTTGACAATGCCACTGTCGTATCAGTAGATGGCTTCGGCGATTTCGCCAGCTCAGCCTGGGGGCAGGGTAACAATGGCAAGCTGTCCTTAGAATCACGCGTGTACTTTCCGCATTCATTGGGTATTTTTTATCAGGCGATGACACAGTACCTCGGTTTCCCGCACTACGGAGACGAATACAAGATCATGGGATTGGCACCCTACGGAGAGCCCAGGTTTAGGGCTGAGATGGATAAGGTGTTGATTCAAAAGAGCGACGGGTCGTTCGAATTAGATTTGTCTTACTTTGTTCACCATCGTAACCCCATTGGTTATGAATGGGAGAATGATGCTCCCAAGGTGAGTCGCCTGTTCAGCGATAAAATGGCCGACTTGCTCGGCGGAACTAGGGATGCCTCACAATCACTGACTCAAACTCATAAAGATATTGCGCGTTCTGTACAAGACGCGTACGAGCGCGCATTTTTTAATTTGCTCAATAATTTACATCATCGTCATGGCGGTAAACAATTGGCTCTTGCCGGAGGTTGTGGAATGAACTCTGTAGCCAATGGCAAAATTCATCTTAATACACCGTATCAAGACATCTACGTTCAAGCTGCTGCGGGTGACGCGGGAGGTGCAATTGGAGCTGCGCAGGTGGCTGCGGCACGGCATGGCGATCAGCAACGATTCATTATGTCTCATGCCTATTGGGGCAGTAGCTATACAGACCACGAAATCACTCAGCTGTGTGAATCGAAGCGGCCCGGATTCGAATTATCTGGTTGCGAGTATGTTGCTGGGCTTGAGATCGATGAGCTCGTGGAACGAGTATCAACGTACTTGTGCGATGGTAAAGTTGTGGGCTGGTTCCAAGGTGCTATGGAGTGGGGGCCTCGAGCTCTTGGTAATCGATCGATTCTCGGAGATCCTAGGCGATCAGATATGAAGGACATTCTAAACTTAAAGATAAAACGCAGAGAATCGTTTCGCCCATTCGCACCCTCCGTATTGAGAGAATGTGTCTCGGACTGGTTTGAGTCAGACGCTGATGTGCCTTTTATGATGAAGGTGTTCCAGATACGCGAAGAGAAACGCGCTCTGATCCCTGCTGTTTCGCACGTTGATGGTTCAGGCAGACTGCAAACCGTGACTCAAGCAGGTAATGATCTCTATCATCGATTGATTAGCAGGTTTTATGAAAAAACCGGCATTCCCATGTTGCTAAACACCTCGTTCAATGAAAATGAACCGGTGGTACGTCAACCCAGTGAAGCTCTAGATTGTTTTCTGCGGACCAATATGGATGTGTTGGTAATGGGCCGGCAACTAATTGTGCGAGTCGACAACTCAAACCTATAGCTTTGCAGTGATTACTCTCATATCTTTGGCTGCAGCAGTTGTTCTATGTGTGGGCTTGATGAAGGTTGCTCCGAGGCTAGGGATGTTGGCGCACCCAGGTGAGCATCGTCGTCATAGCGAACCAACACCTTTGGTGGGTGGTATAGCAATATTTATTATTATTGTCGGGTTCGTTTTATTTGATGCAGACATTGAAGTAGGGCTGCTTGGACCAATCCTCTTAATATTTTTCCTTGGCGCGCTCGATGACAGATTTAAGCTGCCTTCTTCGTTGCGGTTCTTGCTGCAGGCCATTGCGATTTGGTGGATGGTTGGAGAAACTGGGATTCGTCTAGATGAGCTGGGAGAGCTTTTACCTGGGCAACAAGTTCTAACTCAGAAGTGGGCGCTACCACTGACAATTTTCGCTGGCCTTGGTGTGATTAACGCGATCAATATGTCAGATGGCATGGATGGTTTAGCGGGCTGCATTGTTGTCTTAGTTCTGCTCGTATTCGCAGCGGTGTTCAGTGTAAATGATCAGCTCGTAAGTATCTTAATCGGGGGGCTCGCTGGATTTTTAGTATTCAACCTGCGGGTGGGGCGAAGTCGAGCGGTTGTTTTTCTTGGTGACGCTGGCAGCACTCTGTTGGGTTTTCTGCTCGCTTTTATGTTAATCAAGCACTCACAATCCACGCTTGCCCTGTATTCTCCAGTCACGGCGCTCTGGCTGCTTGCCTTACCGCTATTTGATGCAGTGGCTGTTTTGCTGATTAGGCCTCTACGTGGAAGTTCTCCCTTTGCCGCGGATCGAATTCACTATCACCACATTCTGCAAGCGCACGGTTTTTCGGTCAACGTGACGCTGGCTATCATTCTTACGGTTCAGCTCATTTTGATTGTTGCTGGGATTTGGATGCTGCACACTAGCGTGCCGGACTATGTGCAGCTGATCGCATTTCTCTCTTTGTTCATCATCTACTGCGGATATCTATGGCGATTCACGGGAAACAAAAAGACAATTCTTAATTAGAAAAGACCCTGGCAAATTCAGTATCTCGTATTCACCTTCTTGGGGTGATGGTCACTTCCATGTGACTGTGTTTTGGTACCTTTGATTATTCGAGGATATTGCCAGCGGTATCGATCTTTATCACTTTACCCAATTCTAAAGCGCGCACTTTTTCTTCGACCTGTTGCATGTCGCCTACCACCAGCCACATCATATTTTCAGGCGTTATATATTTCTTCGAGGCGTCATGAACTTGAGATAGGCTAACAGCCTGCAGATCGGCAACATATTTGTCCCAGTATCCATCGCCAAGATCGTAGGCCACCATCGAGGCGATGTCACCTTCAACTGACGACAGCGTTTCCCAGCGGCCGGGTAGGGTTAATATGCGCTTGTCGAGCGAACGGGCAAGCTCCTCCTCTTCGGCGAGCTTGCTGCTGCTGATGCCGATCAATTCTTTTTGAATTTCGCTCATCGACTCAGCGGTCTTGTCGCTTTGCACTGGCGCACGAACGATAAACGGGCGCTGTGACTGGGTGTTCTGAATTGAACTTCTGGCCCCATATGACCAACCCTTGTCCTCACGCAAATTCATATTCACGCGGGAGTTAAAACTGGCGCCCAGAACTTCGTTCATCATTTGCAAGGGTAACTCATCCTCAAAGCCATACTCTGGCATCATCTTCGCCGCCATAATTGCGCTCTGAGCAGAGTCTGGTCGATCAACCAAATACACGACCGATTCTTGCAACGGCTCAACACTGCCGATATTTTTGGTTGGAACGTCACCACTCGGCATATCGCCGAAGCTCTTCTCGATCATCGGTTTCAGTTCATCAACCGAGATGTCGCCAGTGACGATCAGGGTGGCATTGTTCGCTTTAAACCAATTCTGGTGATAGCTCTTCAAGTCATCGACTGACATTGAAGCCACACTCGTCTCGTCCCCAGACCCTGAAAATGGCGCCGCGTAGGCATGATCATCTCCGTAGAGCAGCTTCGGCAGCAATCTAAACCCAAGTCCGAAGGGAGAAGATTTTTCCTGGCTAATGCTCGCGAGTTGTTGCTGTTTTAGCCGTTCCAATTCGGTTTCCGGGAAGGTTGGGTTGAGTACCACGTCGGAGTAGATGTCTAAGGAATCGGCCAAATTCTCCTTAATCGTATTCATGCTTACATTGGATGAATCAAGCCGAGCGAAACTGCTGATCGACGTGCCCATTTGCGCCAACTCTGAGCTAATTTCGAGGGCATCCATATTTGCGGTGCCCTCATCCAGCATTTGCATGGTTAGATTTGCGGTGCCAGGTTTAACG
>CALJJR010000024.1 GCA_937973905.1 uncultured Arenicella sp.
TCGATCAATGTACAACCACTTCCTGCAATATCGGTATTCACAGTAATTGTTGCGGCGTTTGATTGGGGTAGGATCACTGCATACAAAATTATTAGCAATGCTATAAAAAAGTTAACAGTGATTTTATTGTCAAAACTATTACGGCAGTAGCTCATAATAACTCCAGAGTAATTTCGTTAACGAAACGTAGGATGTTCTTGTGACGAAGCTTCTTCAGAAATACATCATCTTTCAATGTCAAGACAAGGGGGCAGAGTCGATTATTCGCAGCTCGAACTCAGAAATGCTATCTCATGATACTAACCTGTATCAAAGTGTTCGTGCATCCCCCCAAAAGGGTGGTTATAAGAGCCATATCAGTCAACAAAGAAAAGAGGGCATATATGAAAATCAACAAAGGGGTCGGTGACAAATGAGAATAGAAATCAATTGTCACCGCCCCTTTTTAACTAAGTGTAAATCTAGGCTGCCATCAGATAAGGCATATCTGTTGTTATGGCTAATCTCAGACCTCGGTTTAGCAATATACGATTTAAGATGGGGTCCATCGATGGGGTCAGGTTGAATCTTGAATTTGTCGCGACATTCGAATTCTAATATAGATTTTTGGAGTCAAAGCCCTTTGTTACTCCAACCCGCCTTCTCTACTGCCTGCAAAAGCTTGTTTTTAAGCTGATTTATCACTCAGATAATCCTCAATACCCAGTCAAGACCCCCCAAATGGGCGATTGCCACAGTAGAATGTAAGTGTTAGTTTTTTTGGGTTCGCAATCCCTGAGGAACAATGATGGTAAACAACACTGATAAAACCAAAGAGCTGCAAGAGCAAGATCTTGATCAAGTTGCCGGCGGAGCTGGTAAACAGCCGCTGCTTCAGCATGAGCTGACCCACGTTCAGCAACAAAGAGGCAGCAGTTATATTGGCGAGACTGAGAAGAATTTAAAGGTTGCAGAGAAAGGAAAGCTCTCTGGCGCAAGAAGTAAGAAGATCGTTGCGCAATCAGGCGATGGTGAGATCTAATCGAAAAGAGAGGCGCTCTCGCGCTCCAAAGCTCTTACCGCCGCTTATCGCTAGGAACAAGGATTTAAGGGGTCAAAGCCCTTTATTATTCTAACCCACCATCTCTACGGCCTGTAAAAGCTTGTTTTTAAGCTGGTTTATCACTCAGAGAATCCTCAATACCCATTCAAGCCCCAGTCAATATCCGCAAAAAGGGCGAATGCTGCCGCCGCAATGATTCCAAAAACAGCCTCTTCACCTGACGTGCCTTTGCGGTACTTGCTGCTTGTCATTGTCATCCCCTTCTTAATTACTTCGCAAACTATTTGACATGGGAAGTAAGGATTCGCTACAAAAATTGCCACTAGTTTTACGAACGAAAAGCAGCTCTTGTAACCGCGAGCTGAAATGGAGCTTCCTCAATTCTGATACTATTACTAACCTAAGCTATCAGCTGCCCAGCGCTGACATCAGACGCATACGAAAAGGGATTTACCGATAATGAAACTCGCCATGAAAAAGTTAATAACACTCGTCCTTATACTTGTAGCTTCTAATGCTAGTGGTCAGTCTGAAGATGATATTTTAGATTTCATACCCCCAATTCTAGCCAGTATCCAAACTACTCCTGAACCGTTTTTCGTTGCTGAAAGATTTTGGACGCAGGGTAATTTGCGAGAGCCTATCTCTTTTATAATAGACCAAGGGGGGTTGGTCACCATAACCCATTCAGGCCCAATGCCTCTCGCGCTTATTAATGTCGACGAACAAAGGTCTATAGCGAGACTCGAGGACAATAGTTCGCTAGATATACAACTTGAGGCCGGGCTTCACGTTTTGACGCCTATATTTGGTTTCACTCTTCCCAATATTTCGACAAGAACCACCATGATTACTGAAAGGCGTAATGGTGTTATCGAATTACGACAATCTAATCTTAGGGGTGGTGAATTGTGTCCGTTATTACCTCGCGTGAACTATGCAATAACCCCACCCCTTTGTGGCTCAGATGAGCCGGTGTTAGATGGGGTTTGGCGTAGAGAGAATGGCCAATTAATTTCTTGTTCTCTGAGTGATGGAGTTTGTAATTTAGTTGCAAAAGGAGACTTCCTATCATCGATAAATGGGCTTCCCAACCTTATAGGTCAGCCGATAATCAGAAACATTAGATCCGTTGGTCGAACAGATTCATTTGAAGGATTTTTGGGGGAGGCCAGAACAATACGCTTTGCGGATAGCGACCGGCAATTTATCGCGTCAATATTTAGAGAGGGAGCTTTAACTCTGAGGTTTGACGAAGACGAGCTAGAGCTGTCCATCCCAGACATAGGGAGAAGAACCTACCAGCGTGTTCAGCAATAATTTTGAGTTTAATCAATATGTGGCAAATGAAATTGGGTCAGAGCCTATTTAACCTGCTTAGCTGGTCAGCAACCGAACCACCGCCAATCCTAATAACATGAGGCCCAATATTGCTACTTGAGCGCTGCCGAGGTGCAGGTAGTGGATGATCGCGAAGAGGCAGGTGCCCCCACCATGCGCCAAATGGTGTGAATATGAAAACTGCGAGTAACAACACGGTTAACCCAACCAACCGTTTGGCTGAGCGACAAAACTAACTCTCACTGTTATTCTGCCCAACAAGAAACGGTAATTATTCCAACGGAAAGATTTCTACCAAGAGAGTTAATTGCTGACTCAGGATTTCAATTTCAGTTTAACAAGGAGAATCGAAATGGTTTTGATTAAATGGAGCCTGCTTATGCTGGCGATGGCTTGTTTGGTATTTAGCGCAAACCTAGAGGCGAGAACCGCGCGTTTTGATAATTGCGATGGCGCGGCGGCGGGTGATCACAATACGGCGCGCGGTGCGTGCCGGTCTGGGAACTACCCTGGCCGGGTTATTGTTAGTTGTAAAAACAATGGTAAGGAAACTGACCGGCGTACTTGCAATAGCGGCGGAGAGAAGAAAAGCATTCATCTTGGCAGTTGTGGTGGCGCGGTAGTCGATGAAGATTCTTTCAGCGATGCCTGTGATTCTGGTGAGCACGATGGTGAGCTTTTGGTGTTGTGCAAACGTGGGCGCGAAGCAAAACACCATCAGTGCCCAATTCGTCAGGTTATTGACCCTGATACCGTGATCCATGAAGGGACGACGGAGTTAGCGATTGCGGCGGCTGCCGTGCGTGACAAGTACCCCAAAAATATCGATGCGCAAAAATCAGACGACCCAAAGTTTATTGATAGCCACACCAAGAGCTTTGGTATTGGGCATCAAGAGCTGGTGGGCTTTGGTATTACCATGGTTGCGCATGATGGCAGCGGCCCTGCCCCGAGTGCCGACAGCATCATTGAATGGGATGGCGATATAGCCAACCCAAACATGTTGATCTACCAAAAGTCACGCGGCAACCGTAAGCGGTGGCCGATTATTGGCATGGGTTATTCCTCAATTTACGACAGCGAAGAAGTGCCTGACCCAATCGTGGTGGACGGAATCGAGTACCCGTTTCTTATCCATGAGGCTGGTTACCACCCCATTACCAATGGTGGCTTTAACTGCGCAGATAATGGCAACCTTAAACAAAGTGCTTATGAAGACGGTAAGCGGATTGATGCTGAGGGCACACACGTGATTACCCGAGATGATCTCAAATACAAACCAGGCCAAGTTCGACATGGCCGAATATGGTCACATCATATTTGGTTTGAGCCTGGGAGTGATCGAATAGCCATCGCTAAAACCGACCCTTGGCGGCGCCAAAACGATACGGCTAAGGCGATTGGCGACTGCGCTTTTTTTCATCACGATCATGATTAGTCGAGGTGAGCTTAGTACTTGCGGGGTGGGGTCTTCAGTCTTAAGCCTCTCTCGACGTTTCAATTTAAACATCAAGCCATGGCATCTAAGCTGCATCTCATTTAATCATCAACGGCAGCAGACATAGCCCATATCATTAGTGCTGGGGTTCGGATTATTGGGCTGAGTGGAGATCAACCCTCCAGCCCGAAGTCCGTCGTTATCTGCGCCGTCGTTGGTCCAAGTGGCAACTCCATCTAAAGAGGGTGTCAGGCTGCGAATAATTGTCATTTGGCTCTTGCTGCAAATGTCAGAGTTTTTTACAGCACACGCTGCGGCCGCTTCAAAAAAGTTGCTGTCTTCGGCTTCATTGGTTTCGGTAATGCAAATACCTGTTCCAGACAAGGTTGAACCATTGGGGCAAGAATAATCCACCGGAAGACTGCTCGCGCAGCAAGCAAAACCATATTTGTCATTTAACCCAGGGTTGTCGGTGGTAGTGGCCCCAAGTACGCTGTCGAACAAGTTACTGTCGTTATCGCTCATATCTCGAGACCAAAACGCGTTTGCCGTTACGCCCCCGGCTTGCATTGCCGCATATTGTGACTTACTACAAAGGTTCGCACCCAACGCACTGCAAATACGCGCGGCAGCAGGAAAAGTAGTGTCCAATTTGGTATTTACCCAATTCACGGTAATGCCGGAAATATTTTGAGCAGCGGATCGAAATGGCTCAGGTTGAAGCGTGCCGCAACAGGCATAGCTATTCACTTGGCTTTGCGTAGGGTCGTCAGAAGAGTTTAGAAAAAGAGACTTTGCGCTGGCGTCATTGTCTGAAAAATCCTCAGACCACACCGGGTTAGATGAAAAAAACAAGTCGGCGGTTGGGGAAGGAAGCGCTTGTCGAATCCGCGCATATTGGCTGGTGCTGCAAAGGTCTCCTCCAATCGTCGCGCAACTTGATGTTGCGGCACTCCAGTTACTGGTACGAGTATTGTCATAGCTCAACAGGCAAACGTCATTGATTACTGCGCCATGATTGCCGTTGATGTCTTTACAAACATCAAACTGAGTTGGCCCTGTTGCGCCGGTCAAACCAATCGGGCCTTGGGCCCCAGTATCGCCTTGTGGGCCTGTCGCACCGGTCTCACCTTGCGGCCCTGCTGGGCCTGTATCTCCGGTATCACCCTTCATCCCCGCTGGCCCCGTTGCACCTGTAGCTCCGGTCAAACCAATCGGGCCTTGTTCGCCGGTGTCTCCTTTTGGGCCAGGAGCCCCATCAGCACCATCTTGCCCAGGCATTCCATTCGCACCAGATGCCGCTACCAGGCCCCACGTATCTAAATCGGGCGGTATGTTTGAAAGGTCAGCGTTGTGGTTAATTAATGCTATGTAAGAGCTTCCCCCTTCTTCAACCACATCCGATTCCTTATAGGATGCCCCTTCTTGCCAAGCCCCCATATATTGAGGGCCGTCGTCGCCAGCCAGTGGAACAACAACAACTCGATTTTGTGAAAATGCACTACACGAGAACACAAACAGCAGAAAGCACAGTACTGAACGAAGCCAGGTCATATTCATTGTAAAACCCCATACTCTTTTTCAATAAAGACTACCAAAGGCGTCTAAAGACAGTCCACTGGCCAAATGGGTGAATGCATTCCAGCGAGGGCTTACTGTTTGAGAGCCTTGGGACCATTTATTCTCAGACGGAGGGTAAACTCGAATCTTCATGTTGGATTATCGCGGCGTTTAGATACGAATCGGATTAAATGAAAATTACGCTTCTTTCAATTGCAGCCGTTTATTTGGCCCTAGTTGGCCTGCTCTAGTTCACTCAGCGCTCGCTTCTATACCTTGCCCCAACTAAAAACCAATTATTGATTTATGGAACCCGGTAGGCCCATGAAGCTAACATAAACCCGTTCGAACGAGGATCTGATGGAACCATCGAGAAAGAGTATCCGTACAGACGGTTCGCACCGTCACCGCCGACATTTCCGGTAATAGTCAAAAGATTACTTTCAAAGTAGCCGTAAACACACAGCACGCCAGGAGATGAGCTGCCTATCCCCGGGCAGTTGTCAGATGTGGTATTGAAAACATATTCCAAAGTGGGTTCGCCAGTGGATGCGGGTAGTGGTTTAGGAAAAGAAATTGGCACAACCGCTACAGTGCTATTTGGCGCGTAGGTAACTGCAATTTGCCCCGCTAAAGTCTGCCCGGTGCGCGCGATTTTACTTTCACTTTCACCAAGAGGAACCACCACAACCTTATTTTGTGCGATTGCGTTCCCATGCAAAAGAAGTCCGATGCCCAGACTTAATGCGAAAACCTGGATCAAAGGTTTATTTTTTCTCATATCTACCTCTTACCTAAATCCTACCCAAACTATTAATTCAAAACGTTGGCGCTCGCTGTTGGAAATCCTCGTGCTGGTCACGAGAAAAACATCGAACGATCAGCAGCATTTGGGATGCTTGTTTTGTTCACCATTCAAAATACGCAACATATGTCTAGAAATGAATTACCCGTTTGGGTTATTTGTACTAGGGTAAGATCGTTGAAACGAGTATTTCGAATTGGTATAAATGAAAATTACGCTCCTTCTGATCGCCGCAGCTTATCTTGCTCTGGCTGGCATCTTGTATTTCTCGCAACGCTCGCTTTTGTACTTTCCCTCTCCGGCGTATGAGCACGATTTCGATAAATTATTGATTGATAGCGACGATGAGCGCATCAATGTCATTGTTCTCAACCCTAACAAGCCCAATGCCATCCTGTATTTTGGTGGCAATGCAGAGCCAGTGGTATTTAACGCTGAGCCATTTACACGCCACCTCGCTGAGCACACTATCTATTTGATGGATTACCGAGGGTATGGCGAAAGCACGGGTTCGCCGACCGAAGCAGGTTTGTTTGCCGATGCAGTTGCACTGTTTGACGCGATTCGTGAACAGCACCAGCGCGTTTCATTAATTGGCCGCAGCCTTGGCAGTGGCGTAGCCACTTACTTAGCAACACAAAGAAGCGTCGACAAACTGGCACTCATCACACCGTTCGATAGCATCGCCAATGTCGCCAAAAAGAGGATGCCAATCTTCCCTGTCACCCTGCTACTTAAAGACCAATACAACTCTATCAGCCGCGCGCCTACGATAACGGCCGAGGTATTCATCGCTATTGCCGAGCAAGATAATGTAGTACCCAAACAACACGCCTACAACTTAGCCGCAGCGTTCAACCCCGAGCAAATCGAAACGCTGCTGCTGAGGAATGCTGACCACAATAATATTTCGTTACAACCGGAGTACTTTCCTGCGTTGTCGCGGTTTTTGCAGTAGGTGAAATGTTAAGGAGTTACGCCCTTATTGAGGTATCTCACATTGCACCCAATACTCATCAACAACATATTTGAAACCGGCGGTAAGTTCGGCTTTAGTAAAATAAGAGTTACTCTGGCTTGACCTTTGTTGTCATCTCTTCATCCTTTACATCGCCGTCGGATTTCAGGGGCTTTCCACCCGCGGCAACATACCAATCTTCAAACGCCTTCTTACTTTTCGGGTTTAGATGAGCATCGCGACGAATAATCGCTGCTTGATGCTCTGCAGCGTCAAGATTACCTGAGTTGAGATTAACCAAGATAAGCTCCTTTCTAAGACTTGAATTAGATGGTGCAATTGATACAGCCCCCTCTAATAATGCAGCTGCCGTTTCCCATTTTTCTTCAAAGGCATAAAGCGACGCAGCAGAAGCCATCGCCTGAACATTTTCCCCATCCAGTTTAATCGCCTTGTTGAATGCGCGTACGGCCTTCTTTCTGTGTTCAAGTTTTACAGATTCATCGGTGGCTTGGCTCATCAACAACACCTGCCTCTCGCCCTCCAATGAATACGAATCCGACGAGACAACTGGAAGCGCAAGCGCTTTGTCTAACGATGGCATAGCAGCATTGGGGTCACCCTTTTTCGTCAAAAAGGCCAGTCCAGGCAGCGCAACCGGCTCTTCCGGGTTCAGCTCGAGAGCACGCTCAAACAAATCTTTGGCAATAACTTCTGCTCGACCGCGGTATTCTTCAACGCCCTTAATCTCGGCCTCCCCCTCTACATAGACCACACCTCTCGATATTAGAAACCTACCCACCTCGGCCAGAATTTCAGATGTCTGCAAGCGCTTAGCCTCCGGCTTTGGAATGTTCCAACCATTTTCTAATGACACTACTGAATAAGGCAAACGACGCGTTTTAGCGTAGGCTTTGAGTTCTCTATCGAGTTCCAAAAATGTGACATTCAACCCCTTGTTGACAGCCTCTTCCGCACTGGCGCCTTGGTCAAGGTACTCGAAAAATTTGAGCAGCCTTTGTTGCTTCTCCATTTCAGACTGAAAATAGTGCACCATCAACCACCCTTGGGGATAAATTCGCGAATAAAGTTTTCCGCCTAGTGAACCTCGAGTCCCTCTCATTAATATTTTCATGGGTATCCAGGTTTCGTATTTGATCCTGCGCTGGTGATACTCCACCGGTAATCCGTAGACAATCTTGTCCCCCTCTTCAAACTTCAGCGTACTTAAATACTCGGCTAAACCCTCGCTGTACCAGAACGGTAAATCCACTTCCGATAAGTTGACTTCCAAGTAGTGCGTGTATTCGTGGTAAAGAACGCTAGTGGCTGACTGATCGCGCGTCGTCGCATCAAGTTTGCCCCCTCGCATAATTGCATAGTGTCCAGCCCTTCGATCATAAAATACGCCAGAGGTACCGTTGTAACGTCGCCCGAATAAGGTATCAAATATCTGATAGTGATCAGTCGAGAATACTTTGATACGCCGCATCTCAGCTGGGAGAGAGTGGCGATAAAATAGAGCGAAAGTTTTTTTGAATTTTTCTAAACGCAGCGCCAACTCAGTAGCGAATTCTTCGCCTTGATCGCTGATTACCGTAAAGTTCTCAGATTCCGCGGTCCACCATTCCTGAGATTCGATCTGCTTTACCTTTACCGACGCTTGCGCCAAGTTAAGAAAAACAATTAAGCCGATGCTAGCCAACAACCCATATATTCGAAGAATCAAAACCCTAATCTCCTTTTATGTCTCCAGTAGATTCAAGGTAAATTGTACTCGGTCGAGGTAGTCTACAGCTAGCCTTTGGTAGCACTATTCAAGTGAACTCCAAACCTAAAATGCCTATTTTGTAAGTTCTTTATGCGAACTTCCGCACAGAACTATCGATTTGATTGGGATTTAGGTAGACGCAGATAAAGCTCAACTCTTAGCTCGAAACGCCAACGCCGCGCACAACCCAAACAATGACCCGATCATAAATACGGGAATAAACATGATGCAGGCCATCAACAAGGTGTTGCTCATCATGTCTGAATAAGCCGCAAGTTCGGTCAGTTGCTCTTGCATAACAACTTCGCCGAGGCCGCTCTGCCGAATTTGAGCCTCATGGTAGGCCACGTATTCCCCTAAGAATTCAGGGTGCAGCCAAACTGCATACATCCAGTTGTAGATCGCGAACGCCAAACCTCCAATTGCTGATACACCAAGGCCTACTCGGAATCCTGAAAAGAATGAAGGCGGTTGATCAGCGCTTTGATTCGCTGCTCTGACGGCGAGCACGACGATGATCGACGTAAACAGCATAATGCTGTAGCCAAGGGTTTCGCTCTTTGAGTAATTGTCTGGGTTAGTGCCAAAAATGAAATACGACCCAGTAAAGCAAATAACAAGCGCCGCCGCGTAATACAGACCATATTTAACCGTAATATTTCGCATGAAAAACCTCGTTGTTTTTATGTGTTGTTGGTTTATAAAAACTAGCCTGAACGGGCGTTTTTGGTGGGTGAAAAACGGGTGATATTCATAGCAAAGAGCCCTTTTTAGCCAACGATACGGCTTCCGCTCGGTTTCGTACCTGTAATTTGCGATACAGGTTTTTGAGATGTGACTTTATTGTATTGACCGACACATTATTTTGATCCGCCAGCTGTTGATTGGATCTGCCTTCAATTAAGCCCGCTAAGACACGGCGCTCGCTTGCGGTAAGAGGTTCCTTGAGCTCTGGCGAATGTATTGCGTTGTTGCTGCGGGTACCGAAGACCATATAGGCAACGACAATGCCAACCACTAGGAAAAAGACCGCCAAGATTCCGCTGTATAAATCATGACTGTAGCGAAAAGAGAACAACTGATATTCGCTGGTTTTCAAGATGACGATCCCGGCAGACAACGCTAATCCGTAGCGTAAAATAATCGGAACCCGGAGAACCCGTTGCTTTAGATCTTGCCACTGTTTCATGACCAAGAAGTGCAGCCTTTACCCATTAAACGATAGAAAAAGAATCACTTGCACTGCGTGCACAGCGCTTGTTTTAAAAATAAAGCATAGCATACAGCTGACTCTTGGCTTGGTGAGGAGTTCTGGATTTGGCGTACGTGGAGACCACCGCCCTACAGACAATCTGCTGTTGCTGATTTAAAAGCCCTCACACGGATTTTTTTGCTCTATTCAACAGACCATTCACCGTAAACTCATTCTGCTCTACAGACTTTATTCACTAAATACCTGCTTTACTTCTTACCCGATTACTGTATGGTTCGCACATCTTTAAGATTTAGCAAGTTTAGATTCTTCGTTTTTCGGTTCTCTCCTCTAAGTTAACCCTCTTCTTTCACCTCGTTCTAATCCTTCGACGTATTAGCAGTTTGTTTCCTTCGGTAG
>CALJJR010000025.1 GCA_937973905.1 uncultured Arenicella sp.
TGTGGAATATTCAGTATTTCAGAGCTCGAGTATCACCTGGATTCTTCAAGAAAAAAATATGAGCATCTGACCGATATGGGCTTACTGCACATGCTTGAATTTGTTTGGGGTAATAACAAGGATGATTTTAAGTCCTCTGCCGGTCACTTAACTCAGGATCAAATAGATTATCTAAATCAACATTACACGAGCATTGGGTACATACCTTTGGATGACAATGTCTATCTGGTGATTTACTTTGATAGTCAACAACGATTTGGTGTGGTCTGGTATAACCAGGACGATGGGGTTGTGTATGACGACTATCTGGAACCACTGTTGGAAACATCTCAAGCTCAGTATGGGCTTTGTCAGTTGTTAGCGGTGATACCGTTTATTACAACAAACCCGCTTTTTGAGGACAAACAAGAACAACATATTGCCGACCTTGCTGATTCAAACTAATGCGTTGAAAGCGTCGGATATTTGATAGAACTATCGCTTTTACACAATAAGAACGCTCTCAAGACTGAATTAATTAGAAACACGGCTAAGAGCCCAAAAGGATAAAGGACCAAGGACTCTCTCCTAAGCGACGCTGGCTTCATAACTCGCAGAGCAGAACAAGTCGGTGAGCTTAACTGTACGTCCTTGGGCTAAGGCGTCAGACCCTCCAGCATCGACACTTGAGTTGCTATTGCGCATCAAAGTTGCACTAAATTCTGCGGGCATTGGCATTCCCTATCCACAGCGTGACGTCCACGTTAATCACATAAAGCTCAGACAACAACGATGAGCACGGTGAGTATTGTTTGTCGTACTATTAACGCTAAGTCGTGGCTCTAGAACTTGTAGAACTCTGTAAGCATCGAAGGCGTTACTCTCAAATCTAAGCCACCGTGAACGAAAGACTGGGTGATCTCGAAGCCATTGAGTGCGGCCTTGAGCTTTGCGTTTGTAAATCGCGTAAATCGCCATTGGTGAAAAGGATAAAGCTTGATCACTCCACCGGCTTTTAGTACCCGATAGAACTCCGAAAATATTTCGGCCAACTGAGCTTCATCTTCGAGCCAGACAAACATTAGGTAGCTGCACAGAATTTGATCAACGCTATCATCTTCAAACGGGAGTTCGTCGGCACTGTTTGCCAGCGCTCGTTCGAGACCGGGCGCATTGGCATCAAAGCGACCACGGCCGCCAAACAGACGTGCCATGGCCTTTTCTCTTACACCTAGCGAGGGGGCTTGCGACAAAACGGGGTCTACACCAAAAAACTCGACACCATTTGCATGGCATGCTTGGAACATGGAGTCTTCGGCGTAAGGGGTGTAACCGCAACCGATGTCGACAATCCGCTTGGCCTCTAAATTATCGAGTACTTTCTTCGCAGATGCGCCGGCATAAAATACTTTGCGATAGTATGAAAATGGGCGCGCTGTGTGCAGCATTGGGATGCCACCTCTTTGCAAGGCGCGAACCTGTTGACGCATGGACACAAAAACCATGTCAGCCAGGGGTGGGCCTGCATTTCTTGCAAACGCTCTAAGGGTTTGTTTCATGGGATTCCCCCATCTGGGGGGTCGACACTGCGGAACTTTCCTTCATTATAGACGAGGATGTTGCTATCGAAATATTCCTTTTCAAGGGTCGTAATTACATACAGCCTCTTGCTCAGCGGCACCGCCTCGGCGACCGGCTTCCTCGCGCCGATCATATCCATTTTGTTGGATGAATCTAGAGAGTGTCTTCAACAAGCAGCATTGCCCATTGACGAGTTCGACTGTGATAGCGTGACGATAGAAAATTCGCCATGGCAGTTTGTCAATCGAGACGGAGTGATTGCTCACGTCTCGAACAGCGAGCTTAACTTGGAGCTCACGCAGCGTTTGCTTTGGTTTAACAATAGCCGCGGTGTGTTGATGTACCAAACCGTGGAGGGAAACTTTAAAGCAACGACGTCAGTCAGGGTATACAAGTCTTCCGATCCAGATATGTTGCCTGATTTGCCAGTGCAGCTAGCCGGCTTAATGGCGCGACGACCAGACTCTGATGCGGGTTCAGAAAATTATGTGTTTATTGTCGTGGGCTTCGATGTCAATGACATATCCGTAGAGACCAAGTCTACGGTGAATGGACAAAGCGAATTTGAGGGGCCAAGCTGGCCGAACGGACAAGCTGAACTCAGAATCTGTCGAATTGATGATACTTTCTATTCGTATAAACGCATGCCAGGTGAGACAGTCTGGCAAGTGGCTGACGATCCGAATACTGGGATTCCATGGCCGTTAGAGCGCGCGGACATGAACGGCGAGTTGCAACTGGGAATTAATATTTATACTGCTGAACCGCAATTTGATGTATCAGCGTCGTTTGACTATTTTCGAGTGGAAGCCGTGGCAAATGTGATGGATTGCACAATTGATTGAACGATGAGCTGACAATTAAGGAGAGCGCAAATATTGTGCACTTCTCTATCTTGTTATTTTTCGAAACTGCGTGATTTTTTAGAGTAAGGTTTGCACTCGCCATCATCTGCGATGATCATTCAGCTAAATGAGCACTAAAACTCTAACTTTTTCAATATTGGCTTTGCTGGCGTTTGCTGGTAATTCTATTGTGTGTCGCCTGGCATTGGCGCAGGCAACAATTGACCCGTTAACATTTACCTTTATTCGATTGATCTCTGGTGCGCTCGCTTTGGCAGCAATTGTCGCGGTCGTCTCGCCTAAGCGCAGCAAGGATATTGGAGGGTCTTGGGCTGGCGCAGGCGCGTTGTTCTTTTATGCCGCGCTGTTTTCTGTTGCCTATGTCTCGCTCGATACGGCAACTGGGGCGTTGTTTTTATTCGGTACTGTCCAGCTTTCGATAATTTTATTTGGTCTGTACAAAGGTCAACAACCAAGCTTGCTAGAATGGTTAGGGGTGCTGATTTCTGGGTTAGGGCTCGCATATCTGTTCTGGCCTGAGCTTTCAAGCCCCTCCTTGCTGGGTGCGGTATTCATGATGGGAGCAGGTTGTGCTTGGGGCGCGTATACGCTCATTGGGCGAACCTCAAGCAACCCCCTGGCTGATACCCGGGGTAATTTCATCCGTAGCCTTGTATTTTTGCCAATTCTGTTGGTTTTGCCAAATACCGACGTAGCTGTGAGCACAACTGGCGTCGGTCTCGCTATTCTCTCTGGTGTGGTCACCTCGGGCGTGGGATATGCAATATGGTATGCCGCAGTTCCCGCACTAAGTATCATTCAAGCAGGAGTGGTGCAACTGTTGGTGCCGGTCATTGCGGCGCTAGGCGGCGTTGTTTTGCTGAGCGAAATCATCAATCAACGCTTAGTAGTCGCCGCTGGCCTGATCTTGGGCGGAATCTTCATCACATTAATGACTAAGAACAAAGCGTGAGCTTATCTAATTTATATCTGCTGCTCGCAGATGCCGTCCTGTTTAGTCACATTTTAGTCGTGATATTTGTGGTAATTGGCTTGGTTCTGATTTTTGTTGGCTTCGCTGCTGGGTGGCAGTGGGTTCGTAACCCGTGGTTTCGTATCGCGCATTTAGTTTGTATTGCTGTGGTGGTCGCACAGGCTTGGGCGGGTGTGGTGTGCCCATTAACGACGCTCGAGATGTGGTTGCGTAAACAGGGCGGCGGTGAAGTATATAGCGGTTCATTTATTACCCACTGGATGCAGGCATTGCTTTACTACGATGCGCCCGCGTGGGTGTTTACTGCAGCTTACACTGGGTTCGGCGCCTTGGTGTTGGCATCGTGGTTTTTGGTTCGACCCCGTTTTCGAGATCGTCGGTGAATGAGCCAATATTTTGGCACTGATTTGAACCTTTTTGGCACAAGGTGTATCTAATCAATAAATGATCACAACTCGGTAATTACTATGCGTCTCCTTCAATTCAGCACTGCTTTCACGTTACTTCTTGTTTCAATCCCATTATTGGCCGCCGATATTGAACGCAGTTTCGATGTTGCAAGTGGGGGCTCACTTAAGCTGCGCTCAGATTTGGGTAGTGTGGAAATATACACTCATGACAAAGCGCGAGTCGATGTGGAGGTTGACCTCAAAGGCCTCGATGACGATGAATTTGAAGTTAATTTTGAACAAGATGGTTCAGACCTCGGTATTAGCGCAAAGAAGCAAAGTAAATCTTGGGGTTGGAATAAAAACGCCAAATTTACAATTACCGTCCCTGACAGCTATAACCTCGATCTTGGCACTGGCGGTGGTTCAATTGATATCGACGGTTTGCAAGGCGATGTTGAGGCGAAGACTTCTGGCGGATCAATCAAGTTAGGAATGATTGATGGCAATGTCGAAGTTAGAACTTCGGGTGGTTCCATTCGGATTGAGGAAGTCGCAGGCAATATTGACGCGCATACTTCTGGCGGCAGTGTTCGCGCAAGTATTTCGAAACAGCCAGATGAAAATTGCCGGCTGACAACCTCCGGTGGCAGCATTGCTGTTTATTTGGAACCTTCAATCGCAGTAGACCTTACCGCAAGTACTAACGGTGGCCGCGTATCAAGCGAATTTGATGTGGATGGCTCTGTGGGCAAAACCAAAATCAAAGGCCAAATAAACGGTGGCGGCCCAGATCTTTTTCTGAGTACCAGTGGTGGCAGTGTCAGCGTCAATAAGCTCTAAGTTAGAGCCTATTTTGATTTCGAGTGAACATTAAAATCTAGATTTATCATTTTTGATGGTAATGACATCGACGATTTTTTCGATATCGGCTTCGCTTACATCAAAGGCGCCCGCGTAGGCGCGTAACAAAACGTTTTCTGACTCATCTAAAAACCCATCTGCCATCGCGATATCGACTAAGTTCGCCATAACGACGCGTTGTTGTTTGGCGTCCAAAGAAGCCGCAACAATCGGAATGCATTCATCTACCGATGTTTCATTCCATACTTGGATGGCCGTGTCCCAATCGTCGCTGGTATTCGCACCGTCGAGACGGTTAATGATGGCAACCTCGTTGGCGTCCAAATCACCGTCAATTGCGGTAACGGTAATAGTGGCCAGCAAAAGCGCGGCTTTAGGGGTTATATGTGAGTTCATTAGGCTTAAGGTAGGGGCGGTTTCTGAGAATTCAAAACTAGGCGGTGATTATAGCCAACCCAGACTGTATCAGGCAGGTTAATTCTTAGCTAGATCATTGGAAAGTTCATAAATGCGCCCAGATGGTTCGTTTGAGCATTCTCAAGGTGTGCTAAATTACGAAGAATCTTGTCAGAGAAATTATGGCCACTCACGCAACCGCATCCAAAGTCTGGAACGAGCAATCTCTAAGCGCACTCCCGCGTGAGAAACATTTTCGCCTGCGTGGTCTCGAGGTCACGCGTTTGGATACCTTTGTGGACGCGGCATTCGCCTTTGTGCTGACACTATTGGTGATTTCATTTGATGAAATTCCTTCTAATTACTCGGAAATGGTCGAAGGTATAAAACGAATTCCAGCGTTTTTGACCAGTTTTATTATGTTAATGATTTTCTGGCTTAGCCATCGCCGCTGGAGTCGGCGATATGGTTTAGAGAATACACGTACTTTATTGCTAAGCCTCGCGGTAATCTTCACCATACTGGTTTATGTCTATCCACTGCGCATGATATTCGAGTCTATGTATCAGTGGATTAGCAGCGGCCGTCTTAGCAGCAGCATGAGCATAGATTCTTGGATACATTTGCGAGCGATGTTTAACTACTATTCGGCTGGCTTTTTGGTTATGTCGCTGCTCTTCGCTTTGATCTATTTAGAAACCCTGCGTTGCCGGCACCCTCTAGCATTAAATATTCAAGAAATCAGAAAGACCAAAGAAGAAGTGGTGGCCTGGTGTGCTTGTGGTTTGATGGCGGTTGTAAGCCTTGCGATCGCAAATTTGGCAAATGAAAACTGGATCACGCTGGCTGGCTGGATTTACGCTTTCACATATCCCTTGATATGGGCCACCAATTTTCTCTTCTCACGTACATGATCGATTGCATCAGCTGAACCTATTTTATTAATTAATCCGGGACTTTAATTATGAGCACTAAGCTATCCACTATCTTCAATAGCCTTCGATCTCAACAGCTGCCAGCGTTAGTTGGCTTGCTTGAACATGGTGGTAGATTTGCCGAAGAAGAGGGCATTAAAGACGAAGAGTTGTTAGAGTTACGACTCACCGATGACATGCACCCTTTGCGTTGGCAAGTTCAAACGGTGCTGGAACTAATTCTCCGCAGTGCGGCCCGCGTAAGTGAGGCCGAGCTGCCTTCCTTGGAGCTTACAGAGGCTAGCTTTGACGACATCATTGTTCGCGCGAAGGCAGTGAGTGAAACGCTGGATGACTATGATTTCAACAGAATGGACGCCAACGCCGACAAGGAGTTTGAAATTCCAATTGGGCCAGACGCAAAATTGACCTTGACCGGCCAAGATTATGTATTGAAATTTTTCTTACCGAATTTCTATTTTCACCTAACAACAACTTATGCTTTGTTGCGTCAACAGGGTGTGCCGATTGGCAAGCTGCAATACATGGGGCCAGTTGTTTAGTCAGTGAAGATCACAACGATTTAGGTATGTAAGAAAAAGGGCCGCTACGCTGCGACCCTTTTTTAATTGATGGTTGAATTAGGAATCAGCTTTTTCGGCTTCCTTTTTCGCTTCTTTGACATTACCGCCAACGATTTTCTCGCAGGTGCCTTCTGGCACATAGACCCATTCGTTGGGGTCACCATCGACTTCTGCTTGTCCGGCGCAGCTATGGCCGTTAGCACCGCAATCATTCATGCCAGCTTTAGCAATGCCCTGACACTTCTCGTAGCCCTCTTTGCCAGCGTGAGCAAGGCCAACATTGCTGATGAGCGCAGCTGCTAAAATAGACGCGGCGGCAGCTTGAGTAATTTTCTTAGCTTGCATTTTATATATCCTCGAAATTGGTTGGGTGGGTATTCGGTTACATCGATCGAACACTATACGCTGCGAGAGACTATCCCGTTGCAGGATTTTAGATCGGTACAGCGCTTATTTGCTTGCAACTAAGTCGATGTTTTTAGAATTAAAATCGTGCTGACGATGGTGGCATTCTTGCTTAAAAGAGGCTATAACGCCAACCGCAGAGAGTTTCCATAAAATCCCGGTTCAGCGAACCGACCGTCTTCAGCCAATCCCGATCACTAACACCACGCCAAAGCATGAAATTTATCATCCTGATTTTGTTTTTTGCCGCCGTGGTGGGCGCGTTTTACTTACTTGGAGGGGACCGGTATTTAGAGATCTCTGAGCTCAACCAAGCGTTAGATAGTTGGCGTGCTCAAATACATCAGAATGAGCTTTTTTACGCCGCGGCGACCGGGCTAATCTTCATCTTGATTATGTCCACGCCACTACCAGTGACTGCCGTCAGTATCTTGAGCGCGGGTTATTTGTTTGGCTTCTCGCTCGGTTTAACGGTGGTTTTATGCTCCACCTTAATTGCCGCCACTTTTACCTTTGTTCTGTGCCGCTTTGCCTTGGGAGAATCAATCAAAGAACGCGCCAATAAGGTTTTCAAAGCGGCTGGAGCAGAATTGGAGAATGGCGGATTTTGGTATGCCTTGAGTCTGAGATTGTCGGCGCTCGTGCCATTTTTTCTACTTAACTCGGGCCAAGCGATTACCCCGATTACCCTACGTGATTTCATGCTGGCAACCTTGCTGGGTATGATTCCGGTATCGATGGTCTTGGTCAACGCGGGCACGCAACTTGCAGAGATCCGCAGTATTGCTGATGTACTTAGCCCCCAGTTGATGTTGTCGTTCGCATTCGTAGCTCTCTTGCCATTGTTGATTCGAGCGGTATTGGTCAAGACTGGCAAGTTTGCAAATCAGCAGTCATAGCCTAGGACGATGATCTTGAGTAATTCTAATCATAGGCTTCTGTGGATGGCTAAGGCTTTAGGACTGATTGTTGTGGCAGCGTTAAGTATTTTGACCCTTATGGCAGAGGTCAAACTTGATACGCTCTGGATTGATGCTAGTCCGCTTGAGGCAGAAACACCTTCCGCCAAGGTGTTTTTCTTTCGCGATGGTGCAGTAGATTCTGAAGCACCCGCGATCACCCACAAAGTGGGTGATAACGTTAACATGTTCGTGAAAATGCCAGAGCATTACCGGCCGAACGGAATATTCATTGACCTTGGCACTAAACCAGACACGTGGGAAATCAATCGTGTCTACTTTCGGTCACGATTTCTAATTTTTCGAGTAGAAGCTTATGAATGGACGCGCGAAACGTCTAAGGCTTTATCTGCGAACTACTTGGCCAACAGCGAAATCTTGGAGTCTGCGGGGTTTTCGGTAAAAACTACGCAGTGGCCGTATCGCTTCTATCATAGTTTTGACTACGATAAATTGCGGTCATCAACGGATTTGACAATCGCCAAGGCCATCACAATAGCGGCATTGATAGGCGTCTATTTATTACTGATCAGCGGTTATTTTTGGCGCCTGTTCAGCACCCGCGCCGAAGATGCGGACGCGTTACGACAGAGTCACCAATTCGTTTGGAGCAGCTATCGAGGGATTCTAGTTGCTAGCGGAGCCGTGCTCTTTGTGTTGATGTGTTTGTTGGGCAGCACCAATATTCTCTACCCCGGTCTGTACATCGAAGATTCGATGGAGTTTTCCGACGCCTTGGCCGGCAACCTCAGTTTGTTTGATGCCAGCACTTATGTTTATTACCGCGGCTATCAAGTGTTTTTGTCAGAGTGGTTTGTTGCCGGAGCTGGGCTGTTCCCGATGGAACTGCAACCCTACCTCTACGTGCTGATTGGCATTACTGTCGCCTGGTTGGCCATGTTGGCGATGGCAAGTACCGGTCTAATCCGCCATCCAATTGCCCTCGCGCTGGCTCCTTTTGCCTTGTTTTTAGGTAGCTTCAACGTGCCAGCCATGTTCTTGACGCTAACCGGCACGTTCTTTTCAAGCACCGCGCTGTTGATGGCAATGGCGGTACGGCCCGCGCCAAGCAACTTACTACCTTTTGGTTTGAGTTTCTTGCTAATGTGCGCACTCGCTTGGTCAGGTCCTTATGCCGCGCAAATTCTGCCCTTGTCATTTGCTTTATTGTGTTGGGCGAGTAGCGGTCGCAAATCGTTTTTACTGATTGCGCTGATGGTTGTTGCTTTGTTGTATACCAAGGGTTCAGCCAGCGGCATGGTGCAATTTGAAAATCTAATAGACCCAGCCATCCGTAGTCATTTTTATGATTCGGTCGTACAGCATATATTTTTATTTGGCTTAGCACCGGTTCAGGAATTTACGACTGGCCTGGTAGTGATCGGCTTGATCGTCTTGTTGTTAGTCGTATTTCGAAGCGACCGATTGTATGTAAAGCATAGTTTGATCTTTTTGATGAGTACTCTGGTCTCTTTGATGACCTATTTTATTAGTTTTAAGTATCATCAATATGCCGGTGAGCTGATCTCGGCTCACCTGATAATCCCCCAGTTCACTTGGATGGCTTTCGTCGTTATAAGTTTTGACCGCTTACTTCGCGCAGCGCCGCGCGGATGGCAGAGGTCAGCGGCGAGCACCGCTTTGGTAATGGCACTGGGCTTATTATTCTATGGCAAAAAAACTCACGAAGCGCAGCGTGAAAAACTGCTGCCGGACCATAATCTCAACACCTTTATCAAGTCGGTACGATACGCCAAAGAAATGCCTTTGGCGGAGAAGGAGTTTATCCAGCTGTGGGACGTCAATCATCAGGGTTACGTCACCAGCTTTAGGCGCGGTTATGAGGGCGATGATGAGATTAGTGTTGACGTTGAGCGCTTCCCTGAAGAGTTTCAACTTTTCGTTTTACCGCTTGACCTCGAGCGGAAAGACAATATGCTTTTGCAATACTTGCCGACCTCACAAATGTGGTATTCGGACCAAACCTTTCGCGACATTCCCCGTGATATTTCGCAACACCATCGCAAGGCTTTGCGGCTACACTAGCTGGGCTCAAAGCTAATCATTCTTATTAATAGGCACGTTGCAGTGAAACTTCTACCATATATCAAGATCGCTCGATTCGATCACTGGTTTAAAAATGTCTTTATGCTGCCCGGTATTTTGGTGGCCATTGACGTCGATCATTCTTTGTTTAGCTTTGAGTTGATTTTCAACGTGCTACTGGCCTTGCTGGCGGCCGGTTTTATTGCTTCCAGCAACTACATCATTAACGAGATTTTAGACGCGCCTAAGGACCGTTTGCATCCAGTTAAAAAGCACCGTCCTGTGCCCAGCGGTCAAGTCAATATCAAGCTGGGTTACATTTGGTGGCTATTGTTTTTTGCCATCGGCATGACCTTGTCATCGTTCTTGAACTCGTATTTTTTCTATACTGCTTTATCGCTATGGATTATGGGGTGTATCTACAATATTCCGCCCATAAGAAGTAAAGAGAAACCTTACTTAGACGTTATTTCCGAGTCAGTTAATAATCCCATTAGATTGCTATTGGGATGGTATGCCACTGGCACAACGATGGTGCCACCGCTGTCATTGATCGTCGCATACTGGATGATTGGCGCTTATTTTATGGCGGCCAAGCGATTCGGCGAATACCGCATGATCAATGATAAAGAAGTGGCGCAAAATTACCGCAGCTCGTTCAAACACTATAATGAAGAGCGTTTGACCATGAGCTTGGTCTATTACGTTTCTGCCTTCTGTCTATTCTTCGGGATCTTTTTGATTCGCTACAAAATGGAACTGATTCTGTCTATTCCATTGGTAGCGGGGTTTACTGCTTGGTATTTTCACTTGGCATGTAAGGAAAACAGCCCGGTACAACATCCAGAAAAGCTTTACCTTGAGCGCGGTTTTGTGATGTACACAATGTTGACCGCAGTTGTGATGACCGGCCTGCTGTTTGCTGACTTTCCCTGGCTTTACGAATTGTTCGCCCCAACCCGAGTCTAGCGTCCACTGCTTGGCACACGTCTTGCGTTTAAGCCAATGAATCAACGCCCCCTTATTGTCGATCTAGATGGCACTCTGGTTGACACCGATATGTTGCATGAACTCGCGGTCAAACTCTTTAGTGAGCGGCCCTTGGAGGCGTTTCGTTTTCCCCTCGAGCTGCGCAAGGGTAGGGCTCATCTGAAGCAGTACATCTGCTCAAAGACCAATTTTGATGCGGCTTTGCTGCCTTACAATAAGCCTTTACTGGCTTGGCTGCGGGAGCAGGCTGAAAGTGGTCGCCATTTAGTTTTGTGCACCGCCTCAGATCAGGCGATCGCGCAACCGATTGCAGATCATCTGCAAATCTTCAACGAAGTCATGGCCAGTGACGGCGAGCTCAATCTATCCGGTCGACATAAGGCTCAGGCTTTGATCGATAAGTTTGCTTCCAAGGGCTTCGACTACTGTGGAAACGCTAAGATTGATCTTTTGGTGTGGGAGCACGCGCATAACGCCATTGCGGTCAATGCGAGTGACACACTCATGCAACAAGCAGCAGATATCGTTCATTTGGAGCGGCACTTTGACAGCCCCAGAGATTCGGGGGCGATTTGGAGAAACATGCTGCACCACTACGGTTGGGCGACGAAGCTAGTCCCGTTGCTTGTCGTCATCGCCTTGTCGCTTTGGTGGGCAAGTTCTTACGCGGCCAGTACGGCAACAATTGGTTTGATTTTGTACGTTGGTGTCTGCGCACTTCCAATGTACAAAGACTTGGCTACTTTAGAAAAAAATAGGCGCGGGCCCACCGATGAACACTCACTGTTCGCAACTGGCAAAGCGCCGATTGCATATGGTGTGGCCACGGTGGTTGCAGCCGCAGCGATTACCGTATTCGCTGCGCTGCTTTTATTCGCTCATGCTTGAGAGTTCTTAACCTACGGCTGCGGCTAAAATCGCCGGATTGGCTTTGATTTCCTCTAGGTTGGTGCGCATCGCGCCTAGTTTGTCCGCTGTCAGGTCTAATTTATTGCGTCGGTAGAACTTCGCAGGTAGCTTAGCCAACTCGGCGGCCGTTGCAATAGCGGTATCCTCCAGCTGATCCAGCGCCACTACCGTATCGATAAAGCCGGCATCAATTGCACCCTTAGGATCGTAAACTTTTGACTGTAACGCCGCTTCAATAAATTTGTGTTGATTTAGCCGGCCACGTGCGGCCGCCACTAAAATGGGTGGAAAACTCATGCCGCCACGTGTCTCAGGTAAGCAAATTTTAAATTCAGCATTGCCCGCGAGCCGCGTATCATAAACTAATAACATAAACGCACCCAAGCCCATGGCATTGCCACTGCACGCTGCTATCAATGGTTGAGGATGAGATGCGACTTGATAAAGAACTTCAAAGCCACGTACCACCATTTCGATCATGGCTTTGGGATCATTGGATTGCATGACAGCAAGATCGTAGCCAGCGCTAAATTGTCCTTCGCGGCCAATTAAAACGGTTGCTTTAGCTTCTTGTTCAGCGCGTGTTAGGTGTTCGCAGAGGGCGTCAGACATGGCAATCGAAAAGACGTTAGCTTTGCCATCGTCTAGCTGCAAAATTGCGACGTCGCCGTCGACTCGATAATTGATCATCAAATTACTCTTGATCTGGTAATAGGCGTCACTAATGCTAGCAATATCAGATTGTTTGAAGTGTCTCCGATATGTCAAACGAAAGAGTCAATGAGGTTCGTCACGATCGGGCCAAGCATAGAAAAAAGTAAGGTACAGCAAGCCGAAATAGATGAACCCTGCGATCACGAAGGATCCGCGTGTTAGAACGAGCGTTACGCCACGTGCGGTATTTTCAAGCGACATTTTGCCGAGAATGGACAATTCAGTGGTTTTGGACAGCGCATCGAGAGAAAGAATTATCCCCTCTGAGTGTCGAGCTAAGCCGAAGCTGGCCATCCCCAAGATGCCAAGCACCAGAGAGAACATGAAAAAAGCCTCCAACTTCAATAACCAGCCACTTTTATGCAGAAACCAATATAAACCCAAAATATAGGCGGAGATCACGGTAAACCAAACCGAAATGGCTAGGTAGACCTGTTCATTTACAGCAAGTAATTGCTCGGTTAACTCCGCTTCTGACATGAAATGTTTCTCCTTCTTTACTTATCTTTGATGTTGTTCTTTGGGCTGATTCTCTTGTTGAAACTCGGCAAGAGTGCATTGGTACTTTGTTTCCCATGCTTCAAGCTGAATTTCATAATAGTCAAATATACAAGGCACACAACCTGATCCACAGCACTCCAATGGGGTTGGTTTTTCAGGTGGTGGTGGGATGACTTGCGCTGTCATGCGATTGGGAATTTCGAGAGTTCGCTTGATTCGAATCGATCATTGCCATGGCCGTTAGCATACCATCGCTGATACAGATCTAAGGAGTGTCTGAAAGATTCAAACTGAGTGGTTCCTTACCGCAGCGGAAAAAATACACCGTATTGGTGCTGAATTCATCGGGTTGCTGATCTTTTTGCTGCATAAAACAAATGTCGCCATTGGAGGCGCTGGAGCGGACGTAGTAGTCACCGTAAACGTCTCTAAAGTCTTCGGTGCGCGGGCGTTGACGGTAGGTTGCGTAACTGCGAAAACTGCGACTAAAGCGCTGCAATGCTTCTGGATCGCGCTCGGCCTGCATAAAGGCTTCTTCTTGTGCAAATACTCGAATCATTGATCGAGTGATAAAAACGCTCGGCGAAATACCGGCTCTGTCCTCGCTGCCGGCAGGATTGGATTCTATTTGATCTTGTTTATCTGACTCGACTTTTGGTGCCGCATCAGTCAGTGCTTCGTCTTGGCCTGTTTGCGACGCAGGCAGGCCCGCGATGGGTTGGAGATTATCTAGCTCGCTATCCGAGAGTTGCCCCGGGGCGTTCAAGTTTTGGTCAAACTGTTCCGGATCAGGCGTAGAACGCAGGAAAACGGTAATTCCTTTGCCGCGGTCAATTGCTGGGATTGCAAGGCGCGGAATATCCGGTAGTAACCATGCCAGAAGCAAATGCAAAGCGATAGCGCAGCCCAGAGCTCGATGCAATTGATTTACATTTTCTCCATTTGAAGCGAGGTTTTTGGTTTGCGCTAGTGCAGACAATATTGCTACCAAGTTGATTGTTATAGATACTACGGTTAAAGACCGCAGCAGCTCATGTTACCTTTCTCGAGCGGTGCACTTGTGAACGAGTTAGTTAATACGACAATGAAGAGGTCATCGAGTAAGTAATGATGGAGTACATAGAGGCAACTATCAAACTCGGCATACCAATGGTAATCATGTCTTGGTGGGTTTATTCCTGGTTATACCGTAAGGGTTACATCAAAGTTGACGCAACTCGTAAAGAAGCTGAGTCAGAGTTAAAAGCTCAACGAGATGCGGCTAAGGCGGCCAAAAAACAACAAGCGCAGGATTCTAACGAGGTTGAACGAGAACTTGCCGCAGCTAAGGAGCCTGAAGACTTTTGGCTCGAGAAGTGGATGTGGTTTGGTGGTGGCTTTTATGGTTTAGCTGCGTTATGGACTTTGCTGGTGCTTGAGGCAATTGAAATTGTGCAATTTGCAATTGGATTCCCTGAGTTCGTAAGCCAGTTTGTTGGCGGGCCGATTGATGTCGCTATTAGTTTTCTGATCAATCAAATGCAAAACCTTTTCGCGGCATTTGCTTGGGTAATCTATTGGGACAACGGTTTTAGTTTGATCTGGTTCGCGGTTGCGTATTTCGGCTATTTGGCAGGCATGCAGTTGGCCAAGCGCTTTGACGCTAAGGATATTCTCCGAGAACGAATCTTGACGCGTTAACCGAGGCCCTGTAGCCTTTTCATTCCAGCCTGGGTTCACATGGAGTTTTGTAAGCCTTCGCTGCTGCGATGCGTTAGGGGTTTTTGAGGTGGCCTGTGTGTTTTAGATCAGCTCTAAAGATCGTTCTCCGGCGTTTTTGTTTCGGTATTGGGTTACTCACGAGGGTGCATAGGGATGCAACACAAACGTAGGATTGCTGACCACGCGGAACGACTATTCGGTGGTGTGGCAGAGACACTAGTTGCAAACAGGATGCCGGTGCTTATTGCTGCATTCTTGTTGATGGCGATATCAGTGGTCGGCATTAGCAAGGTGCGTGTGGACACCAGCATTGGCAATATTTTTACGCCTTCAGACCCCTCCTATTTGGCCTACCAAGAATACCTCGAAGAGTTCAATTCTGACGAAGTCTGTTACGTGCTTTACTCAGGTTCGGGCCAACACGGCGTTTTCGATATCGACTTGATGCGCTCCGTTGCAGAGCTCAGTACCGTTTTAGAGGCCGAAGTTCCTTTTGTTGATGAAGTCATCAGTCTCGCCAATATCGAGTTCGTTGAGGCAATTGGAGAAGACGACATTCAAGTGGGGGATTTTCTTGCCGATTTTCCACCTACCCAAGAGGCTCTGCTTGAGCGTAAGCCAAAATTGTTGGCTAAGCAGAATTTTAAGAACTTAGTAATCAGTGAAGACGGCAAATACGCTGCCCTAGTGATCAAAATGTCGGCCAGTCGTCTGGATGACATTGAGCAATTAAAACTCGACCCTGACGGTGGAGCGCTTTCATCTAACTTATACCCTTCAGTAAGTTTTCAATCTGTGCGCGAAGTTTTATCGCGGCCTGAGTATCAGCGTTTTAAATTTTACCTCACCGGGGACGTCAGTATTAATTCAGAGAGAAACCGAATTCTGACGGTGAACAATGCGTTAATTGTGCTTGCATCATTGGCGGTCGTGTTGCTGTTGAGTGTGTTCTTCTTCAACGCCACGTTGATGGGCGTAGTGGGGCCCTTACTCGTGGTGTTGATGAGTATTTTACTCACCGTAGGCGTGATGGGTTTTCAAGGATGGTCGGTGGGGATATTTTTTGGCATGGTGCCGACGCTTTTATGTGCGATTGGTGTCGCGCAGTCGGTGCATATCTTGATCGACTATCAGCGTCATTTTATCGAAACGCATGATCGCAATATCGCCATAAAAGAAGCGATTAGAAAAGTCGGTGGCCCTTGTTTACTGGCTGCGGCTACCACGGCAGTCAGCTTTCTCGTGATGATTGTATCGGACATGCGCAGCCTCAGAGAGCTGGCCATTTACGCGGCCATTGGCATTATGGCGACCTTTCTGATCTCTATTGCAGTCTTAGCTGTGACCCTGTCTCGCCGAGCTGGGATTGATCACAATCTCAATAATATTTATACAGATTTCTCGATTCATAATTCAGTCAATAGTTGGATCGAATCTGCGATTCGATTCAATCGCAACTACCCGCGATTGGTGGTATTGCTGGGCGGGGTCATTATTGTCGGTTCGGCTCTGGGTTTGCAAAAGTTGCAAATCAGAGTGGAAATGATCAAGGATTTCAAGCCTGAGGTGATGATCCGCGAGCATACGGAGTTTGTTGAATCGCAAATGAGTGGCAATGCCAGTTTGGTGTATCTGATTGATACTGGTGAGGCTGATGGTGTGAAATCGGTCGAGTTTGCGCAACGCCTAGAATCGTTTCAACGTTATGCCGACACCATCCCCTTGGTACGCGACAGTCGATCGATTAACAATATTGTCAAAGAACTCAATCAGAGCTTTCATGCGGACCAACCCGAGTGGTTCCGTTTGGCAGACTCACAAGATCTACTTTCGCAGTATTTGCTGGTCTACGAGTTTTCCGGCGGTGAGCAATTGCCGGATTTTGTTTCTCAAGACTATTCAACAACGGCTTTAAAGTTGCGTCTAGCGATGGCATCGAGTCAAGAAATCGACGCGGTGATTCAACAGCTCGATCAGTATTTAGTCGAGAACCCGTTGGCTGTTGAGTCCGTTAAAGTTACTGGTATGGGGCTGCTGTGGGTGAAAATTGGTGAGTACATCATTAGTACCCAAGTGACTAGCTATTTGTTGGTGTTCTTAATGATCGCTGTGGTCGTGTCGATCGTGTTTGGGTCGATTAAGATTGGCCTCGTGTCGATGATTCCAAATCTGGGGCCGATCTTTGTATGCATGGGGCTAATGGGGTGGGCAGGTTTGCCGCTGGATCACTTTAAGATCATGTTGGGGACGATCGCCTTGGGCATAGCGGTGGACGACACGATTCACCTGGTGACCCGCTTTCGATCACGGTTTATGAGCTTGGGGAGTTATGACCGAGCCATGGCACGCTGCTTGCGTGACGTTGGGCCAGCCTTAATTATCACTACGTTGATATTGGTGGGTGCGTTCTCGACTTTTGCATTTTCAGAAATGCAAACCTTGGCGAGCTTCGGGTATTTGCTGGCGGCGTCAATCACGTTGGCGCTGTTGGCAGATCTTTACCTCATGCCGTGCTTGATCAGCAGGCTGCAATTATTTGGGCCAGAATTTGATGGTAACGAAGAAGACGTCGAAGATATTTTTGATCGTTTTGATGCCTCTCGTAAGGCGCGCACTGGTGCAAGCGTATAGAAAAAAGCCTAATTATCCAGCCGTTTCAAGCTCAATAATAAGGTCATCGCCGCAAACGCCAGTGCAGCCGCTAAGACGAACGGCGCGCCGGGGAAAAAGATCGAATTCTCTGGGTTGGTGTAGTGTGACAACGTAGTGTTGTAGATCAGTGGTGCTATCAACGCTGCGAGGGCGGCTAGACTGCCATTGAATCCCTGCAGCTCGCCCTGCATATCAGCGGGGGTTCGGCGTGACATCAATGCGTTCACACAGGGCAACACCATGCCTTGAATTCCGACGAAGAAACAAATCGCAATGGCGACTGCGCCACTGGTGTTGAATGAATAGATGAGCATTGTTCCCAGCGCAAACGACAAGCTATAGACGGCGGTTTTCCGTTCACCAAAACGTTCTACTACGCGCCCGATCAAAAGCGCTTGAACAAACGCCATGGAAAGACCCACGCAGGTCAAACTGAGCCCCACCATTTTGCTGTCCCAGCCAAATTGCGCGGGCGCATAGTAGGCCCAACTAATTGGGTAAATATTAGTGCTGGTAACCCACAGCAAATACACCATGGCAAACGGAAGTACGCCAGGGAGCTGGCGCAGCTGTAGAAGCGCTCCTAACGGGTTTGCACGCTTCAGAGAAAAGGTACGTCGGTTTTCTAAAGCGCTGGTCTCTGGAAAAGCGAACAGTCCGTAGATAAACGTGATGGCGGCTAGGCCAGCAGCCACAAAAAACGGCATTCGCGTACCGAATTCGCCTAAAAACCCACCCAGTGCCGGGCCAATAATAAAACCAATTCCAAATGCGGCGCCAACCATGCCAAATTTCTTGGCTCTTTCATCGGCGCTAAATAAATCAGCCATCACGGCGTTCGCTGGACCAAACACCGCACCCAGTGCGCCCGCTACCGAGCGGCCAATAAATAACCACAAAATATTGGGAGCGAGCCCCATTAGCAGAAAGTCGATTGAAAACCCGGCGAGCGACAGTAAAAATACCGGCCGACGTCCGAATCGGTCGCCAAGGTTGCCCACCAGGGGCCCCATTAAGAACTGAAATACGGCATAGGCCGATGCGATCAAGCCGCCAATGAGAGTGGCCTCCGACAAGCTGACGCCCTCTAGCTCGATGATCAGCTCAGGCAAGACTGGCATGATAATGCCGAAGCCAATCGAATAAACGAAGACCGTCAGTAGAACAAAGCGAGTCGCGTGACCCTGTTGTTGTGGCGTTATTTCCATTGGCTGTTATTTAAACGAGGCGGGCCCTAGATCGTCTGGTACATCTTTGAGCAATGGGCTCTGCGCCGCGCGGGAGAAGGCCTCTGATATGGCATTGCAACGCATATCCACGTATTTGCGGTATGAGGGATGCGTGAAAATATACAATTCGCCGGCCTCTATTGCCTCAACGACTCGGTTGCCAACAATGTTTACATCGATACCATTCTCAACCAAATCGGCCGTTGGGCCCGCATCATAATCGTCTTTGGACGTGCCTGAGTCTTCGCGGTATTCGGCTTGTCGGTTGCGACCAGATAGATGGATACGCGTTTGGACGAAGGCGGGGCATAACACTGAGACTTGGATATTGTAAGGTGCGAGTTCCGCCTGCCACGATTCTGACATGCCCACCACGGCGACTTTGGTGGCCGTATAAGAACCTGCGTATGGCACGCCTGACATGCCCGCCATTGAGGCGACATTAATCAACCACCCGCCTTCACCGTGAGTTTTGATTCTAGCCACCATCGCGGCTGCGCCCATAACCACGCCCATCAAATTAACATCGATCACCCAGCGCCAATCCTCCAAATTCGTTTCCTCAACAGGGCCGGGTTTTGATGCCACGCCGGCGTTGTTGACCAGCATATGTATCTTGCCGAAGCTTTCCTCAGCTGCATCTGCCAGGCGTTCCCAATCATCGGGTTTCGTTACATCCATCACGACAGTTGCGACGCTGACTCCCATTCCTTGCAAGGTATTCTTTGCCGCTTCTAGCGTATCTGCAGCGATATCGCCGAGCACAATATTCATTCCCTGCTTACCCAGAGCGGTCGCGATGGAGAGGCCGATACCTTCTGCGCCGCCGCTGATCACGGCGGTTTTGTCTGTAAAAATGGTCATTTAGTTGGGGGTCCTAGAATTAATTAAAGCGCACCTGTTGATTTGCATATGGTTAGCAACCAGCACTGTGCGCTGAAAGGGGTGAGAAGAGGTTCCTATCGCCGGCTTTCTTCAAGTACTTGGTTCGAGAGCTCAAGGAAACCAATAAATGCATTGTCCGCTGCTATACGTTCATCGCTGACAAGCGTAGTGACCTTGTGTTGCAGTGCCACAATTTTTTCGGTTACGCCTGATTTGTTTTCAACCGTATGAATTTCTTCACGCAGTTTCATGATCTCTTCGAAATATACATCGATTCGATCTTTGCGCGCTTGTTTTCGCATGCGAATCAGTGCCAAAAGTAAACTACTCAATGCCAACAGCAAAGTCACGATGAAAGCCAAAGTTTCCGCGTAACGCTCCAGAAATCCCGGCGCTTCACGCTGTTCATATCGAATCGCACCAGGATGGGTTGCTAGATTAAAACTGATGGCTTCTGAATTGGCTTGCTGCCGGCCAGCTAGCGGATAGATTGAGCGAATTTGAGCCATGAGCTCGTCAATCCTCATCAATAGATTGTAAGCGGTTTGGTCAGACAGGCTTGCATGTGTCACTAGCAATGATCGCACCGACAGTGACAAGGTCGCATTGTCGCCTAGACCAGGGTATAGCCCCTCAGGAATAATAAATGGTTGAATATTAGGAGAGCGCAGCGCCACGCCTTCGGCCCAAGAGCCTCGACCATACTCATTCACATTGCCGAGACTGATTAAGCGGTACGACTGCAAACGCTGTAAGTTGGCTTGCGACAAAATGCCTCCAAACACAACTAATATATCCGCCTCCGCATCGAAAATAGATTCCAGTAAAGTGAACTCGTCGGCTGGTGGAAAAATGTTCAACTCAACCAAAAGCTGAACCAGTGAATACCCTGCGCCGCCAGGTCTGCCCGCGAAAACCGACCGACCTCGGACAACGTCTGAGATCGAGTTCGCACCTTCATTGCGCGCACTTAGATCAGGCTTTGCCAATACATGTAAAACGCTCGGGAACATGGCTCTCAAGACAAACAGATCAGACTGAGCTTGCGGTGGTTCTTCAAGAATGGCGAGATCGACCTCGCCATTGGCGACCGCTTCGCTTAACTCGGCTGCGCTGGCAAATGGCTTCTCTTCAATCGTGAACTCATTGGCGAGTTCTCTGGCTATCGTCTTGGAAATTTCCCCGGCCGGTTCAACTGTTGACCAACCTATTGTTAACTGTTGACGCTTTTCACAAGCGACTAGCAACAACAATGCGAGCAGTAGCAAAGATGTCCGCACAGGTTTTGCATTGAGTGTTAGACATTTGCTCACTGCTGCAAAATACGTTCGAAATTCTGCTCCGCAGAAATAAGGTTCTTTATCGGGTTACTGTCCCAGAGGTTGCGACCATTAACGAAAGCAATCGTCTCAAAGAGCAACAGCTTGCCATCTTCGATCTTGAAATTTTCATAATCGGGGCAGGTGAGTCGATTGCGCGCGAGCGCGATGGCACACCAGCCTTGAAAGTGCGGTAAATACTGCTCTGGTTCTTGCTCGAACAGCACCAGGTTTTCAGCATTCTTGAAATGATAGACAAGGCCATCCCACTCGGTTTGATATTGCACGTCGCCAAGGACTGCGGCCTCTTCAAGATGATAGGCAACCACGTCGTGGCCGCCCAATGCGACTCCGTCTGGGGAGCAGACCGACGCATCGTGCGCTGGCAAAGTCTCCGCCTCGGTATCGACGTGCTCTTCTGCTATTGTCGCCAATGACCAAACGACCATTATCGGCAGGCATAAAAACAGAATAGGTTTGAGCGTTAGGCGCATAAAGTTGTTGAACGAGTCGTTGAACTTTTATAGGTGATGGTTGACATTATAGGAGCGCAGGCTTATTTGCAACGGTTGACGTAGTCGCTACCGTTTCACCCATCTGGGTGACGATTTTACATCTCTTGACGCGTAATATAGGTGGTCACGGAGGCTTAACATGAAATTAGCAGACCTACCCCAGCCAATCGTTTATGCCTTAGCAATAATTTTGGTGGTTATTGGTTCGGCGCTGGCATATCGAATCGCAACGGGATCTTTGTTTGAATACAGTGGTCCGTTAGGCGATATCAAAGTTGGCAATGGCGGTGAGCCAACGACTCTCGCAGAATATGTTTCGGAAACACAGGCTGCACTCGATGCGGCCCAACAGACCATCAAAAGCCAAGACGCAAAGATAGCGGCGCTTAGTCGTGATTTGGCTACGGCCATTGCTCAAGCGAAAGACTTGCGGGAACTTTCAGAACGAGTAGCGGCGGCAGAAAATGCAGCACAAAAGGAACGTAGAATCGCCGCCTTAGATAGAGCAGCGAGAGCCGGCCGAATGCCTGCAATAACGTCCGTGGTAATTTCTCAGCAAGAGCAACTTGCGCGGCGGCAAGTAGAGACGCTGGCTAAACAAACCAAGGACTTGAGCGCAAGAATCGCGAGTGGCGTTAAGCTATCGAGGGGGCAATGACGATGTTGCGATGGTGAGGGTCGTAAGATCGGATAGGAAGTGACCCAGCCGAAGCCGGGCCACCGTAGGGCAGGGGGGTTAGCTACCAGGGTCTTCCTGACCTTGCTTAGCATTGTTAGCCGCCTCAATTTCCTCGAGCTTTTGGCGCTCTTGGTCAGTCAGGCCGGCTTTTTCTTCTTCGGTCATTTCAGAGAGAAGTTTGCGATATTCGATGACTTCCCCGCTGACCGGGTCTACATAGATTTTACTGGCTTTTTCTTCGTCGCCAGCCATCGCTGGTGCACTGATGCTGGCCAAAAGGGCGGCCAGGCCGGTGGCGAGAAGAGAAGTTCGAATAGTCTGCTTGTTTAACATGATATACCTCTGCATGTTGGCTCGGATTGGTTAGGTTTTTGGGATGTCTCGCGTTTCTAAACCAATGAAAAATATGGAGAAACGTTCGACAGGAGCGAATTTAGAGGATCGCGAAAAATATTTCTTTCAGTCTGAATCCGGCGTAATTTTGCGCACGCAAAAGCTAACAAAATGGCAATCTGTCGGTGTGTTGAATGCGCCTCATAGCGGGAGTCACTGGTCGCATCTTTAATCATAATTAACGTTTCGAGTTAACTAATTGTCACCACTCAAGCTCGCCGACCAAGCTGGTTCTTGTTTGCTTGCACGTTTTCACCACGGCCGCTGGCGTACCTTGCGCCTAGAATCGATCATCAGGAGTATTTCTTGAGCTACCAACTAACAATGCATGAAGCATTTGATTGTCCACGTGCGCCGCAGGACGTTTTCCAATACATCGTGGATTTCTCCCGGATTACCGAGTGGGATCACACCATTTTGTCAGCGGTAAAAACGACTTCGGGAAAAATAGCTGTGGGTACTGCTTTTGACCTCAAATACTCCATGGGTCTGCGCAAAGTTCCAATTAGATATGAAGTCATGGAGTTTGAGCCCCCACAGCGGGCTGTATTAAAAGGGGTGAGTCGAGGATTTACTGCGATCGATACGGTAACGATTACCGAGACTTCAAATGGCTGCCATGTTGATTGGCGGGCCGAGTTAGAGTTTCGTGGCGCCAGCGCTAAAATTGTTCCACTCATAGAACGTCGTATCACGGCCGCCGGTGTACAAACGATCAAAGATCTCGCAAAAGCTTTGCGTGATGACGCTCCAACGCCCAAACTAAGCCCCCTTCAACGTGTCGCCGATAAACTGATCGTTCCCGGTGTATTGGGGTTCAGCCGCTTTGGTCACCAGCACGCAGAAAAACACTGGCAACCTGTTACCGCCAGCATGCGCGACAAGCATGTTGTTCTCACGGGGGCTACTTCCGGCTTAGGTTTGGCCACAGCTCACGAGTTGGCTCAGCGTGGAGCTAAGTTGACTTTAATCGCGCGCGATGCGGTAAAAGCGGATCGAGTGGCTAAAGAGATCACGGCGCAGACCGGTAACGAGCAAATCGAGGTGAGAATTGCTGACCTGTCCGAGATTGCTCAGGTGGTCGAATTAGGCAAGACTCTCTTAAAAAAGGGTGAACCCATCGACGTGCTAATCAATAACGCTGGGGCGCTGTTCAACCCCAGGCGCGAGACCAGTGAACGAATCGAAGCCAGCTTCGCTTTGTTATTGCTATCGCCATTTGTGCTTACAGAACAGCTCTTCCCTCTGCTCAAACAAGCATCATCATCACGAGTAATAAATGTTTCCTCAGGTGGTATGTATGGAACCAAAATAAATCTTAAAAACCTTGAGAGTGAACGCGGGCAATATCGAGGCGCCGATGCCTATGCTCGTGCTAAGCGAGGATTGGTGATCATGGGCGAGCGTTGGGCTGAGCGCTGGGCTGATGAAGGAATCAAAGTTCACAATATGCACCCAGGTTGGGCGCAAACGCCTGGCGTAGAAGAAAGCCTTCCGCAATTTGCCAAGCTGACGCGGCGTATTTTGCGCTCGCCAGAAGAGGGCGCGGACACCATTGTCTGGCTGGCTAACGCCACAGAGGCGAATAACACCAGCGGGCTGTTTTGGCTTGATCGTGCACCACATACGACACACCTCTCGCGGCGTACCGTTGAGAAGCCATCAGAACGTGATGCACTGGAAGACCTATTGCGCGAATATCGGTCGAGGCTAATCTGACTCAAACCAAAATGGCGTTGCGCTAAATAAAAGTAAGTAGTTGCTCAGCATTGCGGCGTAAAATTTTCTCGCGGATCGATGCTCTAGCCGCTGAGTCAGTTGCGATCAGCACTTTAGCTAACGACATGCCAATGTGATAAAACGGCCAATCTGTGCCGAACAGGAGTCGCTCGCCTCCCGTCTGAGCAATCATCTTGTCCAGATTTGTGAGCCCTTGGCCGTGTATTCCCAGCCAAGCATTTTGATACTTTTGCGCCAGCGTTAACATGCCTTCGAAATCGCGCGCACCGGCATGGCCGAGGATGAATTGCAGTTGGGGAAAGTTGGCGAGCGCCGCTTCGTAGTGCCTGGGCATTGCGTATCGATGTGAGCTTTCGGGTTCAATGCCGGCTCGGCCACCGTGGAAAAAGATAATTACGCCAAGATCTTGAGCTAATTCATATAACTCCATAACGGCGGGGTCATCAGGGTAAAACCTTTGTACCGTCGGGTGCAATTTCATAACGCGCGCGCCGGTTGCGGCATGAAAGTCGAGTTCAAAAAGAGGGTCTTCACCATCAGGGTCAATCGAAAACCCTGATAATAAACGGCGTTCTTCCCCAGCTTCAGAAACTGCCTTGCGCCAGTCTTCTGTGAGTTCATCGCCAAACCACAAGCCAAGCTTGATGGGTAGTAAAATTGCTTGATCTACCCGCATGGCGTCCATCTCACGAAGCAAGTTAGGAACCGTTTGGGTGGCAGCGAATTCACTACCCCAGAGACCTTGCGCGCGAATTTCGCCCTGCAGTACTTTAAGAGCATCCTCGCTGAAGTTACCGTTGGCATAGGTATCTAAATCTAACTCACAGGCGGGTGTCCCGTCGCAGTCCAGCAAGTGCTTTACACGTTTGTGGCTGGCCAATAAATCGAGTTTGGGCTTGAATAACACCGACATCCCCAGATGCGCGTGCACATCGATTGACTTTGGGACGCTTTGGTCTACACAAATTAAGTGGCCTTCGCTGTTTAATTCAAACCACGGCAGCTGAGCTAGCTCTCGGTACCCTTGATAGCGATGTACCCCGAATGGGCTAAGTCCGTTGCGGTTGCGCTCTGTTTCGCGCTGCGCGGCAAGCGCAGCGACATCAGCCTGGTTATAGCGATCTGGTGGGGGATCCTGACTGCAGCCAGCGGCGCTAGTCGCGGCGAGGGCCGCGATAAACTGACGACGATTCATGCTAGCAAGTTACTTATTGAATCTTCAAGGAGCCGCTTTTTTTCTGGCGCTAAAAAGGGGAGTCGAGCATGTTGTACTCTGGCTCCACGGCTGAGCAAATGCCTGCGTAACGTCATCAGCGGTGTTTTTTGCATGTTAGAGTGGTCACTAGGGAAATATTTGAACCATTTTCGTTCAATATGCATCCAAATGGTGAAAGAAACAACTTATGAGTTTGCTAATGAGAAATCTAATTGTTGTTTGTTTATCGTGTGTCTCTTTTTCGAGCGTCGCTTACGATTGCAAACATTCTCGCGATATCGAACGCGTCATCAACGCCTCTGATCTGGAACGGCTTGAAGTGGTCGCCGGTGCCGGGAGTTTAAGAATTAGTGGCAAAGAATCGCTGCGTGAAATCAAGTTGACCGCACGCCTGTGTGCTGAAGATAACGATGATCTGAAGGAGATGGATGTTTTGTCCAAGGTTCGAGGAGATAGTGGGACAATTGAAACCGACATACCAACCAATTCTGGTTGGGGTGCGGGAAGCTACAACAGTATCGATTTAGTTATTGAGCTGCCAAGCACAGTAAAGCTCGACGTCACAGACAGTAGCGGCAGAGCATTGATCGAAAACGTGGCCGAGGTCGATATGGAGGATTCGTCGGGCGCCTTACGGATTAAAAACATTCGTGGTGATGTCGAGGTTGAAGACAGTTCAGGTGCGCTTGAGCTCGAAGATATTTTAGGTGATGTGACGGTATCAGACAGTTCGGGTGCGATACGCGCAAGCGATATTGGCAAAACTCTGCGTATTGAATCTGATAGTTCAGGCGAGATCGACGCCAAGCGAGTGGCGCAAGATTTCATTGTGGAGCGTGACAGCAGCGGATCGATTAGTGCCGATGGGATAGGCGGTGACTTTGTAGTGCAGCGCGATGGCTCTGGCGGAATTTATTATGAAAATGTGACCGGTGAGGTCGATATCCCGGCGCGCAAACAAAAATATTAGGATAAGAGTTCTACCAATGGGCCATTGCCTAAGGCCCTCTGGCCTCGGTATTATCAGCGCATAACTAATTTAAAGAGTGCGCAAAGCACCTGGAGAGGCTGTGTTCGAAGTGTTGGGTAGCGCTGCGATGCTGGTACACATGGCGAGCTTGTTGTACGTCATCGCCTTCATAATCCGCGATCAGTTAACATTGAGGATTCTAGTGCTGGTGGCTACCGCCATGTACATCGGATACTACTACTTTGTACCAGCCACTCCGCTTTGGGACGCCATCGCTTGGTCTACGATTTTGGGATTGGCGAATGTTTGGGTGATGATCGGCATCATTCTTGAGCGCACCACCTTCCGCATGAGTGAGCAAGAAAAACGCTTGTTCGCCGTGTTCGACACGCTATCGCCGGGTGAGTTTCGAAAATTACTCAAGATTACGGAATGGCATAAACCCACGGCTAGTACTGAACTGACTCGAGAGGGCGAAAACGTTAACCGTTTGATGTGCGTTATGGACGGTGAAATTGAAGTGTTCAAACAAGAGCGTCGTTTTCAGTTGAACCCAATTGCATTCATCGGTGAAGTGGCTTTTTTTCGACAAATACCGGCAACCGCGACGACTCAGGTTGGCCCGCAGTCAATCTATGTCAGCTGGCCGAGCGCGGCACTGCGTGATTTACAGGCAAATTACCCTGGCATTCGAATTGCCATGTACGAACGCCTAAATCGGGATATGGCCGACAAGGTTGCCGCCAGTTAAAACTGTAAGTGCTTGACCGTCAATGACTCATTGATCAGTTGGCGGAGGCTATCGATGCCAATTTCAACGTGCTCGCGAGCGTAATTTTCGGTGACCTTCACGTCTGAACTTTCGGTCTTGACGCCCTCTGGAGTCATAGGCGTATCACTGACCAGCAGCAATGCGCCCGCGGGAAATTTGTTTCTGAACGCAGCCGAAAACAAGGTCGCTGTCTCCATATCAATGGCCATGGACCTGGTAGCCCGAAGATATTTTTTGAAATCTTTGTCGTGCTCCCAGACTCTGCGATTAGTGGTGTAAACCACGCCGGTCCAGTAGTCTCGGGAATGATCGCGGATCGTCGTGCTGATGGCTTTTTGCAAGGCAAATGCTGGCAAAGCGGGCACCTCTGGGAGCATGTAGTCATCACTCGTGCCTTCGCCTCTAATCGCAGCGATAGGGATGATCAAGTCGCCTACCGAGTTTTTCTTTTTAAGTCCGCCGCATTTGCCCAGAAACAACACGGCTTTCGGGCCAATGGCACTTAATAGGTCGCAAATGGTTGCTGTATTGGGCGAGCCCATGCCAAAGTTGATCATGGTGATGCCATCGGCGGTAGCGCAAGGCATTGGTCGGTTCTCGCCGGTAATTGAGACCCCGGCCGACTCGGCAAAGAATTCCAAATAATTGCTGAAATTGGTAAGCAGCACATACTCTCCAAACTGATCCATTTCCATACCGGTGTAGCGCGGCAGCCAATTTTCAACAATCTCTTTCTTGGTTTTCATAAGCCCTCTTAATGCAAAAATCTATCATACCGTATGTTGTCAAGCGGTCGGCTTTCGCGTGCCTTTCGGGTACTATTAAGCCCCCACTCAACTAACAGTTTAGCGCCATGATTTTATATGGAAGTTACACGTCGCCATTTGTGCGACATTGTCGGATCGAGTTATTGTCGGCCGAGCTTGATTTTGAATTTGTTGACACCGATTACGCCGCCAGTGATGTGGGCTCGCCGACCAAACGGGTACCTTATCTTCATGACGGTGACACTCAGCTTACCGATTCAAGCAGTATTCTGATGCACTTGCGCCAAAAACAAGGTTTGGCATTTATCAGTGATGCCGCGGAGATGGATCACTACATGCTGGCGGGTACTGGCTTGGATACAGCTATCAACTTGTTTCTGCTGGAACGAGAAGGCCAAACGCCGGCCAATAATGACTATTTGGCGCGACAATCTGCGCGCGTGGAGACCACGCTCTCGGCCCTAAATGAATATGACTATGAGAGTTCTTCGTCATTGAATACGGCAGAAACCAGAACTGCCTGT
>CALJJR010000026.1 GCA_937973905.1 uncultured Arenicella sp.
GGAGGCGGTATTGTTATTAACTGTCCCATCGCTCAGCAGCAGAGCACTCTTGTTACCTAGGAAGATACCGCCTCCAGAACCATCGGCTGTATTGCCATTTATCCTGGCTCCATACTTCGCGCTCACAACATTAAAAGAGTCGCCGGTCGAATTGTTTGTGACAAATACACCTCCACCATCCCCCGTCGCACTATTACCTGATACAGATGTCTCCAATAGAAAATTGAATCGAACATCACCGTCTACAGTCGAGTTTCCAATCGCGATACCACCGCCATTCGCACTCGTCCCGCGCGCTTGATTGTTAGATATGTCTGAATTGATCGAATAGAGAGCAGGAGGGTTTCTATAGCCAAAATAAATTCCGCCGCCTGAGCCATTTGAGCCGCCATACCCACTGACATTGGAAGAAATGGTACTGTTTCCTAGCGCCAGAAAATACTTCGCGGTACCGACTCCATTCCCTGCGAAAATACCGCCGCCTTCGTTGGCGCTGGTGTTGCCGGTCACCTGTGTGTCGTATATGACAATATCTCTTGTGCCATAAGACCATATACCACCACCTTCATCCCCAGTAGCTGTATTATTAGAGACCATGCTACTGGTTAGCGTGATCGTGCTCGATGTCTCGAGCGTTGAAAGGAGAGATGCGTAAATACCGCCACCGTCCTGACCAGCGGTATTAGCCGTGATAGTACAATTCTCAATAGTCATAGTGCCCTGACCTCGAGCGTTAATGCCGCCACCAAAATTGTCAGCTCGATTGTTTCTTATCTCACAATAACTAGCACTAAAGTTGTGTGGGCTTTGCAGGTAAATGGCACCGCCATTGGCTGCCGAGCCGCCAGTTAAAGTTAAACCGGCAATAGAAAAGGTGCTGTCAGAGTCGACGCTAAAAATTCTGGAATTCGTGGACGCTGTCACCGTAACGTTGTTGGTGATATTAGCTTCTATGGAGATGGATTCGCCGCCACTGATGTTAAGTTGACCGTCGGTCAAGGTAATGTTTTGTCCCGAAAGTGAGGGCGCAAAAGCAATGGTATCATCTGCGCCCATTGAGCCCGTAGCTACGCAACCATCCTGTACCGTGTTTGAAGAAAAGGTCAGCACCGCTTTCCGCAAAGTGCAGCCCATACCGGCATCACCATCATTGTTGACCGTGACGATTGCGGCATTCGCAACCGAATTTATTAAGCCAATACCGACACCAATCGCTCCACACTGCGCGGCCTTAGCAATGGGTTTGAGATCCAGATCGGGGCCCGACCAGGGGCTACTTACTGCAGAATAATTAAAGCCATACGCACAACGATTATCTTGTTTTTTCATTATTGCCCTACCAAAGTGAATTTCGGACTTATTTTTCTTATTTACCCAATGATAGTTTAACACCACTCTCGATCAGTCCTGACAACATATTATCATCGTCGAGCGCGATTAGCCGTTTGATTCTCAGACAACGCCCCCATATACTGCGCAGACCGAAAGAGCCGGCGGGCTCTTACCTAACACTTTGTAAAAGTTTTGGGGGCGACATGGCTTCGACATGGGTCGCGAAACCTTCGGTGCATGTAGAGGTGTAGAGTTCCTCTTAAATCCAGCTACACCAGTTATAGTTGCAAACGACGATAACTACGCACTAGCAGCTTAAGCCTGTTAGGGTCTCGCCAGAGTTGTTCATGGCTTCGGACTTTGAGATCTCATCTTACATGAAATCGCCAGTTACTCGTGTCGATTGAGTAGCGGCTAAAACGCAAGTCGACCAGCCCCGCACCGAGTGCGTTTGTCCACTTGGAAGGGGTTAAATTAAAGACAAACTAAACATGTAGATCCGTTGAGCGGAGGGCTTGTGGACGCGGGTTCGATCCCCGCCGCCTCCACCATAAAAAAAGAGTTGCCAGGGGCAGCTCTTTTTTTATGGTCGTGGGTGGTGCGGGTGAGATCCCACGTTCCGGGTTCACAAAATTGCCAGGAGCAATTTTGGACGCCCGAAGGACGGTCGCGAAGCGACGAGGCTCAAGGATGAGCCGAGCAATCCCCGCATGAAATTCTAAACGAATTTCTCATGTCTTTAACCAGCAGGTGGCCTTTATTATTGGTCGTAGGTGTTAGGGTGAAATCCCACGTTCCGAATTCACAAAATTGCCATGAGCTATTTTGGACGTCCAAAGGACGGTCGCGAAGCGATCGAGCTCCTGGAAGAGTCCAAAAAACCACCGCCACGTGAAAGTTGTTAAGAAGCACTATTACGAAGCGAAGTCATTTAAATTTAGACGTCGCGATCCAATCTGCTTGAGTTGAGCGACCAAGTTAAGCCTCTAAATTACTATCAAGCTCATCTAGTAATTCAACCGACAATACCGTCGATTCGCCCACCAACCGTACACGCGATCAGCAAAGAGGCGAATGATGGGCCAACGTAACGGGCTGAACAACCACCCTATTCTTGTGTGCTGCCAAGCCGCAACATTGGCATCAAGGCCGACTAACCACTTACCAGACTGCGTTTTTAAATGCAGTACTCGTAGCATCTCTCTCTGATCGGGCCAAGATGCCCTACCAGCAGACACAGAGTGAATGTCGCTTAGTATCAGGTTCCGATCTTTTAGCTTGGCGAGTAAGGTTATTTCTTTTGCGCAAAGTGGGCACTTGCCATCGTAGTAAAGCGTATCCGGCATAACTAATCTGAGTTACTCAAGTCTTAACAAGAATACGCGATGCAGTGGAATAATAGCGTGATGCACTACCCAAGACATTTCTGCATTGTTACGTTTGTGATCTGATGATCAGAGCCTAATTCAAATACGCAATCCGCAACCGCGGGCACCGTCTTTAAAGCGTATTCTGTGAGACGTTGGTAGTGTTGAATAAATCTCGCTACCTCTTGCCTGCTCATAATTTTTAACTGACTCTGTTGGGCATTCTCGTAACGCTCTTGCAGCTTTCGTTCTTGCAGCAAGCGCCAATCGAAAACGCTGTCGAAACTGGGCGCCTGCAAAGCAATCAGAACATCGAGGCTGCTAAATAGCTCAGCGTAGTCTGTCGCAAGCGCCTTGTTGACATAGCTTCTCCAGATCAGGTCTGGATCTTCGTCCTTTTCAAGATGATTGACGGCCTCAAGCAAGTCTCCCTCGGGCTGCGGTGGCACGCCAACACACCATCCTTCTAATATGATCATAGATGGCTGATCACTAACCTCGTTCCAGTGTTCTTTCGGCGCGCGATCATCGGTCGCCTTGGTGAAACTGGGTACAAAAAGAGTCTCTTGACTGAAACTACTAAGCGCTTCGAGGATTTCTGTGAGTAGAGCAATGTCGTGCGTGCCAGGCACTCCCCGAGTTGCTAGCAGAGGATGAACCTTTCGAGCCAAACCCTGCCTCTCGGTATGCGTGAGATAAAAATCATCCAACGACATCGTCACGCAGCTGGTTTCGAATTGCTGTTGCAAGATGTCTCGCAAAAAAGAAACCATCGTGGTTTTACCACTGCCCTGCGAACCGTAAACTCCAATTATCAGTGGGGCCTTAGTTAGTTTCGATCCTTGTAAACCAAACAGCTTTGCCGCAAGCGGCAAAACATAATTCTCGATCGTGCCGATGTACTCGGCAGGCAAACCCTGAATACGAATCTGCTCGGCCAATTGACGCTTCAAATCAGTTCGTAGCTGCATGGTGAAGGGTTCCACAGGTTTAACGAAGACAACACAGAGTTGTTACTTTACTCCATGAGCTGAAACCGTCGGGCATAAAAAAACCGCCTAGCGGCGGTTTTCATAATCTCAAAATGGCGGAGCGGACGGGACTCGAACCCGCGACCCCCGGCGTGACAGGCCGGTATTCTAACCAACTGAACTACCGCTCCGCATAACTTTGATTCTGTTTGCAATCAGTCACACGATTGCTAGCTGATTCACCTTCTGAATTTCAAGCAACTATTTCTAGTAACTGATTCTAGTAACTGACTCAAATCATTATCCCTCAGCACCTTGGTAAAAACCGATGGTGGGCGCTAGTGGACTTGAACCACTGACCCTCGCCTTGTAAGGGCGATGCTCTACCAACTGAGCTAAGCGCACGGGGAAAACAGTTTGTTTTTCAAAAGCCTGAATCG
>CALJJR010000027.1 GCA_937973905.1 uncultured Arenicella sp.
ATCTGCTGGTGATAGTGCCATCTGCAGACGAGAACCCAACAACATCAGCTGGCCAATTTGATTTTCTCGATGTAGCGCAAAATATCATCTGACTCATACAACCACGTAACTTCGCCAGAGCTGTCTTCGATGCGCAGGCAGGGTACTTGGCCCTTACCGCCACCGTTAATCAACTCTTTGCGCCGTGCACCTTCGTTGGTGCTCGCCATCTCAATGTCATGCTCACGACCCCTTAGGTTCATCAACACCTTCTGACAGAAAAAACAAAATTGGCTGTAATAAAGTCTATAACTCACGGCAATACCAAGTAGATAATTAGTTAATAAACTGGGGCTTAAGCGCCCAGATTTCAATCGCTAACCACCGGCCTCTGCATCTTTGTTGAGGATTTCAAGCAACTCTACTTCGAAAATTAGCACCTGACTTGGCCCGATGCTCTCTGGAGCTCGGTCTCCGTATGCGATATCGCTAGGAATTACAAAACGATATTTGGCGCCTTCTTTCATCAGCTGCAAGCCTTCTGAGAAGCCGGGTATAACTCCAGTGACCGGGAAGTCGGCTGGTTCATTGCGCGAGTATGAGCTATCAAACGGTGTGCCATCGATCAAGGTACCGAGATAGTGGACTCGAACGGTATCAGACGACGTAGGTTGTGCGCCTTTACCCTCTCGAACAACCTGATACTGCAAGCCACTTTCAGTCGTTGTAATACCTTCTGCGGCTTTATTGCTTGTTAAGAATGCTTCGCCAGCGGTTTTGTTTTGCGCGGCCAAAGCTGCGTATTCTTGTTGGCGCTTGAGTTGAAAAGATTGCTGTGCAGCGAGCATTTCTTCTTCGGTCATGCGCGGCGTTTCACCGCTCATGGCGTCATTAATAGCAGCCGCCAAGGCTTGCGCGTCGATTTCTTCAGCCATGCCGCCTTGCGCGAGATCTCGCCCAATTTGCGCTCCGATCGTGTAGCCCAGTTTTGCTTTCTCACTTGAAAGATCGACCGTCGACGTAGACCATTTCTTGGCTACTTCGTTCTCAGCTTGAGCAACATTCTCTTTATTGTAAAAACCGAAGCCGACGTAGCTCAGCGCCACCAATGCGGCTATGCCAGCAACAACGGTTAAATTTTTACTTAGGTTCATAGTGTTCTCCGGGTAATTTGACGACCTTAGCCGTCGTAAAATGCGCTATTGCGCTTTATCTAGAATCTCTTGCCCAAAGGAGTCAATAAACTCCTCGAGCGGCATCACGTTCTGTTCTTTGCTGCCAAAGCGTCGCACGGCCACCGTGCCTTCTTCCGCCTCACGTTGCCCAATGCACAAAATCGCTGGTATTTTTTGCAAGCTGTGCTCGCGCACCTTATAACCGATCTTTTCATTGCGCAGATCGGCTTCGGCACGCATACCAGCACTCTTAAGAGCCGCGACAACGTCGTTAGCGTAGTCGTTAGCGTCAGTCACGATGGTCGCCACCATCACCTGCTGCGGCGCCAACCATGCTGGCATGGCACCGGCATGTTGTTCAATTAAAATCCCGAGGAATCGCTCTATAGACCCGAGGATGGCTCGGTGCAGCATAACGGGCACCTGTTTAGAACCATCTTCTGCGATGTACTCAGCACCTAGACGCCCCGGTGTTGAGAAGTCCACCTGCATAGTTCCGCATTGCCAAACCCTGCCAATGCAGTCCTTTAACGAGAACTCGATCTTGGGCCCATAAAATGCCCCTTCACCGGGCTGCAATTCCCATTCTAAACCGTTGTCATTCAGGGCCTGCTCCAGAGCCTGCTCAGCACGGTCCCAATCGGCATCGTCGCCAACGCGCTGCTCGGGGCGAGTGGACAATTTATAAATGATTTCTTCAAAGCCAAACGCGCGGTAGACATCATGCAGAAAATCAATAAACGCGGATACTTCCGACTGAATTTGATCCTCAGTGCAGAATATATGCCCGTCGTCTTGCACAAAGCTGCGAACCCGCATAATGCCATGCAAAGCGCCTGACATTTCGTTGCGGTGACAAGAACCAAATTCAGCGAGACGCAAGGGTAAGTCTCGATAACTCTTGAGACCTTGATTGTAAACCTGTACGTGACAGGGGCAATTCATCGGTTTCACGGCGTAGTTTCGATCATCAGTACTCAGCGTGAACATGTCATCGCCAAACTTATCGGCGTGACCGGATTTCTCCCACAAAGAAATGTCTAAGATCTGTGGCGTTTTTATTTCTTGATAGCCCCGTTGATACTGTTGCTCGCCCATATAGGCCTGCACTGTCTGATACAACGCCCAACCTTTGGGATGCCAAAACACGCTACCGGGAGCTTCATCTTGTATGTGAAATAAATCGAGGCTTTTACCCAGTTTGCGGTGATCGCGTTTTTCAGCCTCTTCCATTCTGCGCAAATACGCCTTGAGCTGCTTTTTATCCGGCCAAGCGGTGCCATAGATGCGCTGTAATTGTTCGTTATTGGAGTCGCCGCGCCAATAAGCACCGGCCAGCTTAGTTAATTTGAAACCATCTCTGAGAACGCCAGTTGATGGTAAATGCGGGCCGCGGCACAAGTCTAAAAATTCACCTTGGCGATACACCGTGATCTCTTCATCAGCCGGCAAGTCGGCAATAATTTCAGCTTTATAGACTTCACCAATGCCCTTGAAATATTCAATAGCCTGATCTCTTTGCCAAACTTCACGCTCGATACTTTCATTGCGCTTCACAATTTCTCGCATGCGCAGCTCAATCGCGTCTAGGTCTTCTGGAGTAAAGGCGGTTTCACGCGCAAAATCATAGTAAAACCCGTCATCAATGGCGGGCCCGATGGTCACCTGAGTCTCAGGAAACAGTTCTTTAACCGCTTCGGCCAACACGTGTGCGGCATCATGACGCAGGACCTCAAGGCCGGCATCAGAATCACGGGTGACTATCTCTATCTGAACATCTTCTGTTATTGGCCGAGTGAGATCCCATTGCTGGTCATTGACGACGATGGCTACCGCGTTGCGGCGCAAACCGCTGCTTATATGCTCAGCAACCTGCAGACCTGTGACAGGCGCATCAAATGCTTGGACGTTGCCATCCGGAAAAGTAATATTGATCGACATTGAGATAATCTTTACAGCTTAGAACGACATCACCATGGTAAGGCAGTGCGCCCAGGTCAAAAAACGCTGGTTTGCTCTAATCGCTTGGTTTAAGGTGGGCGCCAATCATTGTTGGCCAACCCGTGAATCGCAAAGCGCCCTATTGTAGCTCACTGACCGCCAAACAACACACTCCATTACCAACAGAAAGTAGAATTACTAAAATGGATTCAATCACCATCTCTGCACCTGACGACTGGCATTTACACTTTCGCGATGGAGACTTACTCAGCGAAACAGTCGCAGCCACGGCGCGCTGCTTCAAACGCGCGATTGTGATGCCTAATCTCCAGCCTCCAGTCACCGACGCAGCGCTGGCTATGGCTTACCGAGAACGAATCCTGCAGGCCTCGCCAACACCTGATTTTGGGCCATTAATGACGCTTTATTTGACCCAACAAACGACTACCCAGATCATTGACGAAGTTGACTTGGCGTATATTCCTGCGGCCAAGCTTTACCCCGCGGGTGCGACCACCAATTCGCAACAAGGAGTAGCCTCGATCGAACACCTCTACCCAGTTTTCGAACGCATGAGCGAGCGCGGAATGCTGCTTCTCATACATGGCGAGGTGACCGATGCAGATGTTGACATCTTCGATCGTGAGAAAAAGTTTATCGACGACTATCTCGTACCATTGAAGCAACGGTTTCCCGCGTTAAAAACCGTTTTTGAACATATCACCACAACCGATGCAGTTAAATTCGTCAACGGCAGTGATGCGAGCGTGGCGGCCACGATTACACCACAACACTTATTGCTAAACCGCAATGACCTGCTGGTTGGTGGCATCCGCCCACACAACTACTGTTTGCCGGTGCTAAAGCGGAATTCACACCAGACTAGCTTGCGTGAGGCTGTAAGGAGTGGTTCAAACAAGTTTTTCTTAGGCACAGACTCGGCACCACACTTGCAGCATTTAAAAGAAAACGATTGTGGCTGTGCGGGCTGTTATAGCGCGTGGGGAGCATTGGAGCTCTATACGCAAGTTTTTGATGATCTGGACAGTCTTGATAAGTTAGAGGGTTTCGCTAGTCACTACGGGGCTGATTTTTACGGCTTGCCTCGAAATACACAAAAAATTACGCTTGAACGCAGCAACTGGGTGATGCCCGAGTTGATTGAACTGCCAAATGGCGACAAAATAGTGCCGTTCTTTGCCGGTCAAGAGCTGAGCTGGAAACTAAACAATTCATAATAACGATGGTGGTGTTTAAATTAGGCGCTGCCAGCCAAGGAGCAACTCATGGGTGAGCTACTAACCGTCGCCAATATGGTCGACCTTCTCTTACTGGTCATGCTGCAAGCCGTGTTGGGTTTCGACAACCTACTCTATATTTCGTTAGAGTCGCAACGAGCGCCAGCAGATAAACAAAAAGCAGTGAGAACCTGGGGCATCGCGCTCGCGGTCATTTTCCGTATCGTCTTGTTGTTCTTACTTCTCAATATGATTGCCGCGTTCCAACAACAGCTGTTCGCGATTCATTGGGAAGGCGTGATCGAAGCCGATTTCAATTTACATGCGGTGATTGTGCTGTTCGGCGGTGTGTTTATTCTCTATACCGCCATGAAGGAAATACTGCATATGATGAGCCTCGAAGATGCTCAGCACGCGGCAAGTGGCAGTAAATCGGTTGCGTCCATCATTTTTTGGATTGTCGCTATGAACGTGGTTTTTTCGTTCGACTCAATCCTCAGTGCTATGGCGATAACCAAGGTGTTTGCGATCATGGCAACCGCAATACTGATTGGTGGCGCGCTGATGATTTTATTGGCTGATACAGTTTCAGAGTTTCTACAAAAGAACCGCATGTATGAAGTTCTCGGGCTATTCATCCTGTTTTTAGTTGGAGTGATGTTGCTATCTGAGGGTGGCCATCTCGCGCACATGAAACTGTTCGGCAACGAAATTAGTCAGATGACTAAAACAACGTTCTACTTCGTGCTGTTCGTATTGGTGATCAGTGATATCGTGCAATCTCGCTATCAGAAAAAACTAAACCTTGCTCGACAAGCCGCTAAAAAACACTGACTTAGCCACGATTACTGTCAAATTACTGAAGATTTGACGCACGAACAGGCTCGTACAGAGAGAAAACCGAGATTTTCAGACTTTTGTACATATGTACAGCCTGTTCGGAGGTGCTATTATTGTGCCCCGAAGCCAGAAAGTTCCCAATAAAACAATAAGATGTGGAACAAAATTATAACAAGATGTTCTGGCAAACACTCAAAGAGGCTTACAGAGGTATAGAAGCATCATGAATGATACGAGTGCACAACCCAGTGTATTAATAATCTCCGATGATAACGCGCTGGTGGACGCGTTGATCAGTAACAAAAAGGGCGAGCAGGTATTTCACGCTCGTGATTCGGTTCAGTTAATCCTTGATGATCCGACGCTGTTGGATGGCAACAGCATCGTTATATTCGATGTCGGAACGAATGAAAACACCCTCGATTCAGCGATTGATCAAACGATCAAGATTAAACAAGCGGACCCTACTCAAGTACTGGTCTTAGTCGGCGAACAAGAACTACTCGCTGATGTGCTCAAATCGAGCATTCAACCTCTGGTCTTCAGAGCTTTTCCTAAACCAGTAAGCCCAAATCAGATAGCCCTCGCCTTCAAGTCCGGAAACGCAGTGCATGCCGATCTCGCCGCACGCGAAGCCGCTGGGGAAGATATTACCCAGGTTGGCCCCGCCGAGAATAAGACCAATGTTGCCGCGTTGGCAAACTCCAGATCCAATAACTCGGCTATCTTTGCCGCGCTTGGGGTTTTGGCGCTTGCTGTGGTGGGCTGGTTGATTTTTGGTGGCGGCGATGATGACGCTACGCAACCGATTGCCGAACAAGAAATTGTTGCCGATGCGAGCCTCGATGAGCCGGTGGTTACGGTCTCTGCGACCGTGCAGCGCATTAATCAATTGAATCAAGAGGCCACCGCAGCAATGGCGGAGAATCGAATGATCTCGCCGCCTGGCGACAATGCCCTTGAATATTTTGACCAGGTGCTCAGTCTAGATGCCTATGACACCACCGCCTACGAAGGCAAAAAAGAAATCGCGTCCAGGCTTAGAACCTCTTACGATGAGCTGGTAGCGGGGGCTGAGTTTGATCGTGCCTTGCAAGCCATTGAAGTTCTGCAACGGATTGATCCCTTGAATTTAAGTAATGACCAATTACGCGTTAATCTGCAAGAGTCGATTGATAGCCACGTTAAGGAAATTCAATCGAGCGGTACTTCCGAGCAAATAGCGCAAACAGCCGCTGTGCTTGAGCGCCTGGAAGCAAAGTTTGAAGGGTCGAAATCAGCCAGTGATGCGCTTAAAGCCGAGCAAGACATGATGAAGAAAATCGATGTCGCACTCAACGGTGACGTATTAATTCCGCCCACCAAAAACAATGCATACGCCTTGGTCTCTGAAGCTTTGAAGTCGAATAGCGTGAGCAAAGCCAACATCACCCCGCGGGTGAAATCCTTGAGCGCCAAGTTGTTAAATCTCGCCCAAGGCAGTCTTGAAAAAGATAACTTTGAAGAATTCGACAAACTTGCTGCTCTCGTCAAACGACTAAACGTTAACCCTAAGAGCCTAGCCTCTCTAAATACCAAGGCCGCGGCTCGGAAAGCGGAACTTAAAGCGGAGGAAGAAGCGAGAATCGCCGCTGAAGGCGGTGATGCTGAACAAGGCGGCGATGGAAGCACCGAAGATGCAGCCGTGCCCGAACCTGAGTTGCCAAAAATCATCCCTGCTAAAATAGTCAAACGTGAGCCACCAAGGTATCCAAATCGCGCTCTGAACAAAGGGATCGCAGGATGGGTAGAAGTTGCCTTTCGAATCAACAATAAAGGCGAACCGTTTAATATCGTTGTTGCCTCAGCGGAGCCAGAAGGTATGTTCGAAAGTGCCGCTACGCGCGCAGTTAGAAAATGGCGTTTTACTCCAGCCCGCAATGAAACAACTGGGCTTGCAGTTGAAAGCGAAGTTTTGAGCACCAAACTGCAGTTTAGACTGGATTAACCGGTTCCGAAAACCCACCTCAACAATACAGAGAAAAATAAGCCCCTTGGCTAACTAAGGCCAAGGGGCTTTTTGTATCTGGGATGTTTGAACACGCCAACAAGCCGCTCTATTACTCAGCAATCAGCCCTTAGATATAACTTCTTCAATCAGCCGCAATGTAGAGGCATCAAAGCTGCTGGGCTCGTTTTCTGCATTTTTGCTTAGCATCGGTTGCAATTCCTTAGCCAGGCGTTTGCCGAGTTCAACACCCATTTGGTCGAAGGAGTTGATATTGCAGAGCACGCCAAAACTGTAGGTGCGTTGTTCGTAATAGGCGAGCAGTGCACCTAATGATCGTGCTGTTAGAGACTCAAGCAAGATTGTTGTAGAGGGCCGCTCGCCTGAAAATATCTTTGCATTGATCGCTAATTCAGTGAGATCTTTAGTTCTGTCTTGCCGCTCAATATCATCAACATTTTGCCCTGCCAACAGCGCTGCAGGTTGGGCCAACCCATTTGCGAGCAATTCCTGGTGGTGTGAACTCAGATCATGATCTGGTCGTGCTACTAATATAAATTCCGCAGGTATCAAACTGGTCCCTTGATGCAACATTTGAAAAACAGAATGTTGAACATTGGTACCTACCCCACCCCAAATAACCGGAGACGTCAATTGATCAACCTGAGTTCCATCGACTTGACGATCCTTGCCGTTACTTTCGGTTTCTAGTTGTTGCAGGTAATCCACCAGTGATCGCAATCTGAAATCGTATGCGAAGATGGCGCGGCTACCAGCACTAAAATAGTTACAGTAATAATGATCCATTGCCGCGGCCACAAAACTCAAATTGTTCTCTAGCGGAGTATTGAGAAAATGCTCGTCCATAGCGGCTGCGCCTGCAAGAAACTCCGTAAAGCGCTGGTAACCAATCACGAGCGCGGCAGAGAGGGACACAGCAGACCAAACGGAATATCGACCACCGACCCATTCCGGAAAGGTAACTGTATTATTTTCAGGTACGCCAAACTGTTTCGCGTTGTTGGCATTGGCGGTTACAGCAAACACCGATTGTAAAAAGTCGGCCCCACCATTGCCCTCATACCATTGCCCAACTGAACGAATATTTTGCAGTGTTTCGGCCGTACTAAATGTTTTTGATACGCCTATCACTAAGGTCGATTCTGGCTTACAAGCTGACAATACCGAGGCCAACTGATGCCCATCAATATTGCCAATAAAGTGGATCCGCTTGGTTTCATCAAAATCGCGCAAAGCTTCAAACAACAGTTGAGTGCCGAGCGAAGATCCGCCGATGCCGATATGAATAATGTCTGTAACGGGGGTAGCTCGCTCGCCTAAATTCTTCTGGATGCGTTCAAAGCTCTGCTTAAACTGAGCAAGAGAATCTCGAGCTTGTTTAGCAACTTGGTCATCTAGTAAAGCGACCCCGTGATTATCAGGGTCACGCAATAAAGTGTGCAGCGCCGGCCTTTCTTCTGTGGCGTTGACCAATGCGCCCTGAAACAGCTCTTGCTGTTTGCCCTTAAATCCAATTTTCTCAGCGTATTCACTATAGAGTTCTAAAAGTTCGACACTAATATGGGTCTTGCTAAAATCGAAGTAAAGCTGCTCATGCCGAATTGAGAAACGCTCAGCACGGCTTGCATCCTCGACAAATCGCTGTTTGATACCTAGTTCTTGGTCGTCAGCTGCTGCGTTTTGCAAGCGAGCGTGTAGAGACTCTGGAATACTCGCCATAGATCTAGACACCCAACCCGTGCATCTTCAATGCCGTATCTAGCATACGATTGGAGAAGCCCCATTCATTGTCGTACCAAGCCAGAATTTTAACTAAGCCACCATTGATTCTGGTTTGCGCCAGATCGACTACGCAGGAAGCCGGGTTATGGTTAAAGTCTATGGAGACTAAAGGTTGTTCATTCAAATCAAACACACCTTCGCGCCCAACTCTGTAGCTCTCTAAGATCTCAACAAGCTCTTGCATCTCGACTTTACGGCTAGGAGCGAATGTGAAATCGAGTAGAGAAACATTGATCGTAGGCACCCTCACCGCAACTGCATCCAGCTTCCCTTCTAGTTCGGGAATAACATCGCCTATCGCCCTGGCCGAACCTGTCGTGGTCGGAATCATTGAATAGGCGGCAGCACGAGCTCGACGCTTGTCCTTATGATAAGAATCGAGCAAATTCTGCGTATTTGTATATGCATGTACAGTGTTGGCCAGCCCAGATTCAATGCCAACCGTATCTTGCATCGCCTTAGCAACATGCGCCAGGCAATTGGTCGTACAGGAAGCATTTGAAACCAGCGTGTGCCCTGGTTCTAAAATGTCGTGATTGGCGCCGTAGACAACTGTAGCATCCAGACCGACGCCCTCCTTTTTCTTGCCGGGTGCAGAGACCAATACTTTTTTAGCGCCTGCATCCAAGTGCAGACTGGCGCCCTCGCGGCTACGAAAGAAACCGGTACACTCAAACACAATATCAACATCAAGGTCACGCCAGGGTAGCTGCGCAGGGTCGCGCTGCATAAACGCAGGGATCGAATCGTCGTTTACTTTTATTGAGCCTTCGGTGGATTCAAGCACGGCATTAAATCGACCGTGAGTGGTATCGTATTGCAGCAAGTGACAATTTGTATCAGTGGGAGCTAGGTCGTTAATAGCAACGATCTCAATTTGATCACGATACCCGTTTTCATACAGAGCTCTCAGTACGTTTCGACCAATTCGCCCAAAACCATTAATTGCAATTTTCAAAGTACATTCCTCATTTAGTTATTCCTTCGCGCCCTAGTCTGCAGATCAACTTCGTCAGTGACACATGCTAATCCTTAACAAAACAACTCCTGCATTATAAGACGGGTTTTCAAAAACAAAACTGAGCTTAGAGTCAATAATAGCGCAGTGAACGGACCAATATTTTCTTAGACCCACAAAAAAGGGCATGCAGAGCATACCCTTTTAATGTTACCCACAGGTAACGTCAGTATTAAGCCTCTAGCTAAGTTTCATCAAGAGTGATTGAAGGTAGCAGAACGTTCGCATCACGCACGCCATCCACTGCTTGTATCACTGTTTTGGTTTTAGCTTTAGGACTAATTTTTACCATCACCGATGACTCTGGGCTTTCCGCTTTTAATCTGGTAATTGTTGGTTTTATCGCGCGAAAATCCACCTTACGATTCTGCACCATGATCTCATTCAAATCGGTGACCTTCACCACGATCGGCTTGGGCGCATCCAAGGGAGGAGGCTCATCATTTTTTGGTGGATTATATAAGCCAATGCCCGATTCCTTAACGAAGCTGGCTGTCACAATAAAGAAAATCAACATGATAAAGACCACATCCAACATAGGGGTGATATCAATATCGGTTTCCTCTTCGTTTAACGATTTACCTAGTCGTTTCATTCTGTCTTACCTCGGCGTGTAGGCCTGTTGTATTTCGTCTTACGAATGGTTTTGGTATTGCTCGGCAACCAAACCGTTGGCTGTTTCTTCCAACGTGGCTTCGATCTTCTTAGCTCTACCTGATACCAACCAATGCATAAAGACGGTTGGGATCGCGACAACCAGACCAAGTACTGTTGTAACCAGCGCTTGGGAAATACCACCGGCCATAGTTTGGGGGTCACCCGCACCAAATAATGTTATTGCTTGGAAGGTTTGGATCATACCTGTGACCGTTCCTAGCAGACCTAAGAGTGGCGCTACAACCGCGATGATTTTGATGAACATCACCCAAGAGTTGAGTTTTGGTGATTCTTTCAGTATCGCCTCAGAGAGCTTTAATTCCATCGACTCAGGGTCTGATTGGGGGTTATCTTGGTAAACCTTGATCACTCTACCCAATGGATTTTTCAATGAAGGACGCTTAAGGTCTTTAGCCTGTTTGCGCACGCTGCCATCAACCGTACTCAAAGTCAGCAACTTAAACAATGCAATCAACAAGGCAAGAATACCCAGACCAATAATGGTGTATCCAACGTACCCGCCTTCTTGTACCTTTTCAAAAATCGAAGGCTTTAAGATGAAAGCGGAAAGAAGAGAGCCCTTAGTTGGGTCGAGCTGAAAAGAAGTTACACCGCCGCTCGCGCTCTGCAGGTCTTGCGACTTGCTGGTGAATTTCGACCCCATTGGTCGCTCCAGCAGTACCAAGCCTCGGTCATTGTCATAACGCGCGATGTCGTTTCCAGTCACCGCGTTGAAAACACCAACCCGCGTTACTTCTCTGTCTTCAGTTTGAAAGAGCTTTACGGTTTCGCCAGCCTCATTGACTTCTTCACCTGCAACATACGTCACCGGAGCGGTAAACTTGACGATCTTACCTTGCTCTGTCATCTCTGTTTGAAGAGCAACCCAAAGGTCTTCGATTTCATCGATCGACACCAAGTCGGTCAAACTCGCCATTTTGGCGACCATTTGGCGTAGGTTTTCTGAACGGCCAGGATATTGCGCTGAGATCAACGAAGTTTTGTAATCTTCTTGCGCTTCGGAGGCTGTTTGCTGGATCACGCCAAACAATTCTTTCAAGTCGCCCAATTCTTTTGCCAGGTCCGCTTGCAGAACTTCGATGCGCTCCTCATTTACTTCAAATTGATTTTCAAGCTGGTTGGAAATGTTTTCCTGGCGAGTGCGCTCGTTGCGCATTGAGCTTAAACGGCCTTGTTGCTTGCCACGCTCGGCTTTAAAGCGATTTTCACGAGTCTGTTGTTCTTGCCGATCTTTACTTGCCGCGGAATTAGTCGCCGACAGGATTCGATCAATGTCCAGGGCTTGCGCTGAGGCGTCGCTGCCAACTAATAAAGATGCGGTACAAGCAAGCGCAATTAACCATGACTTCATTGGTGCCTTTTTATGAATATATTTCATTACAGGGCCTCCGGTGCAGTTAGAGGCAGATCCATAAGATCTGGAGACTCCTTATCTTGAGTAATGCGAATCGCTTTTGTGATTCCCTCATTGTGAGAAGAATCTAGATCAACCCACTGGCCCGCGGCTTTATCCCAATAGCCAGATTGAGCCCCGTCTAAGGTTTGGTAGTACAAACCTGCACGCCCAACCTGTAATACGTTAACGGTTAGGTTGCCGGCTGGCAAATCAACGGCTTCTGTATAGACACCAATGCTCTTACCGAAATCATTCTCAATCGCGTAAGCACTCAGTACTTGTCTAAATCGCTCAGCTGCTGAGATATTGGCATTATCAAGATAACTGCGAATACGCGAAATTCGCTCGTTACGCTGCTCTCGTTGGAATGGTAAGTCTGCTTGAATGAAGCTGTCTAAACCATCAATCATTTTCAGCATTAATGGCACGATTTGACGCTCGATTAATGATGCATCTTCAATGGATCGCTCAAGCTTGGTAACCGCTTCTTCTTGCGCAGTCAATGTTCGGCGTAATCGATCATTGTAGATTTTTAACCCTTCGACAACTTTACGTTGTTGATGAAATTGCGACACTATTTTATCAGTTGCATCGGCAAGATCATCAATACGTTTTTGCGACGCAGAAGCCGAAGTTTGTCGGTTTAATCCACGATTAACAATGTCGT
>CALJJR010000028.1 GCA_937973905.1 uncultured Arenicella sp.
ATATCGATTGGTGGTGATGTGGCAGTCGAGAAGAGCTTTAAGGCACCGTTGATAGAAACCAGTAAGAACAAAGAATCCTCGGTGGTCAACATTGATTCAGTGCTAAGAAAAACATTCTGGTTATTTGAAAAAGAGATCAAACTTGACACGACGGAACCGTCGAATAGTTTGACTTCATTGGAACAAATCGACTCCATCATGCCGCCACGGCAGGTCTGTTCTGAGAATACAACACCGCCACTAAAAGAAAGCAATCCAGTAGCACTGATACTACTCGCAGAAGATGGCTTAATTCTTGATACCACGATTCCTGTGCCTGAGGTTGTTCCATCGGTCTCCCATATATCGTAGCTTACATTGTCGAATGTACTAGCGTCTGGTGTTACAAAGCCAAAATAACCTTTGCCATTGAATAAAACTGCCTGTTCTAAAAACAACTGATTGATAACTGAATTGGTTGGATACAGTTGGATCACTCGAGAAGAGCCCTCTGTAGTAGTTGCTACTTGCCAAAGTTCGTTGAGATTAAAATCACTGCCCGACGCCACCAATAACGAACTGCCAAACGGCAAATACACTTGCCCCCCAGCACCATCCAGACTAAAAAACGGTTGTGTATTTTCCACCGTACCATCGCTAATCCAAAACTCAGAACGACCTGCGTTGAACGCAGCGGCAGTATCGAAAACAAGCATTCCATCCAAATTGGAAAAATTTTTAACATTGCTAGAACAAGGCTGACCGCACGAAACGGTGTCTGGATCGATGTCTAGAAAGAGCTTCGTGCCCTCTGGTGTACCATCGCTCACCCAAGGTTCTCCACCCACGACACCATCATCGTGAGTAAAGTAGAGCTTGTTTTTATAGGCGAACAAATTTCCCGGCCCGCCATTGAAAAACTCATCGCCGGTTGGCAGGTTTTGGACCAGTACCGTTGATTCCTCTGTTCCTGATGATTTCCAAAGCTGGGGGGAGCTGTCTGCACCCGCTACGAAGAACACGGCATTGCCGACTTTTGTAAGCTGCCGAATCCCTGATTCCATGTCTGGAGAAGCAGGCAGTTGCAACAATTGCTGGACCTGCTTGTTACCCAAATTAAGAGCATATAGTTCACGATCGACGGTGAAGACTACTCTGCTCCCTAGCTGAATAAAATTTTTCCTAGCAATGTTTCCGAGCCCTGAAGGATTGGAAAGATCTATCGGCAACTCAATAAGAGACCGGAACATTGTCCCGTCGAGATTGCCACGCCAGATTTGCCTAAAACTTCGACCTTGCTCAGAGTCATCTACATTGAGCACAATGTAAATCCCTTCGTCAGTTTTGAATAGGCGCTCAGAATTTGAACCATTTGGGAAGTTAGCCGTCCTAACCTCCTGGAGCGTCAATTCTTCACTTTTGACTTCAAAACCTGTCACAAAAAATGCGAACAAACATAACAAACGCAAACTAATACTCATATCCCTACCCAGTGTTTAGATAAATTCCTGTCGCTGAGTAACTTGATGAGCAATAAACATCACAATCGCGAGAGGCATTTTAATTAGATGGTATTCTTCAATTTCGCTATTTCACACTGTTTAACCTGATAATGAAACAAATATCTCTGTGGACAATAACCGTTCTGGTCTTGTTTGCCTCAGGCTGCAATTTGAATCAGAAGCCAACTAGTCAGACAACTGCGTCGACAGTCGCTCCTATCTCGATCAAACCCAGTGTCGAATTAGTTAGAAGACACATGGAAATTTTAGCCGACGACAATATGGAAGGTCGAGAAGCTGGAACTCGTGGTTATGATAAAGCTGCCAAATACGTCGCCAAACAATTTAAAAAATTAGGCCTTCAACCAGCCGGCAATAACAATACCTATTTTCAAGAGGTGCCATTAAGCCGCTCATATCGGGATGCCTCAAAGGTGCGCTTAAACGCTAGGCACACTGATGGCTCGATTATCGAACTAAATCAAACAACTGACTTTTTGGTTGGCGGTTCGCTGACCAGCGCCGCATCAGACATTACCGCCGATGTGGTGTTTGTCGGCTATGGGCTGGTGGCACCAGAGCTTGAACGTGATGACTATGCGGGCTTGAACGTGGAAGGAAAAATAGTCGCACTGTTATCGGGAACACCACCAGGCATTCAAAGTGAAGAACGCGCATTTTACGGGTCACGTAAAGCCGTAGAGGCGTCGAAACGTGGCGCGGTGGGTATTATTTCGCTGTATACACCGGTAAGAGAAAAAATATTTGGGTTTGAACGACTCGCAAAGGAAGGCCTATTAGACGGCGCGCGCATGACATGGATTCAAAGCAATGGCGAGGCCTACTCGAGATCACCCAACATAAAAGTCTCGGCCACGTTCTCAATGGCTGGCGCAGAAAAGCTGCTGGCTAGCGCACCAGTGCCCTGGTCAGAAATTTTAGAACTTGCGCTCGCGGAAGGCGGCAAAACTCCCACTTTCGATCTCCCGATCAAGATGAGAATTCAGCAGGCCTCGATGATGGACCTCTCACGTTCTGACAATGTGATTGGCATGATTGAGGGAAGTGACCCCTTGCTTGCCAATCAAGTACTCGTGCTCTCCGCTCATCTAGATGGCATTGGTATTTCAAATACCGATGAGGAGGACCGCATCAACAATGGCGCGCTTGATAATGCCGCTGGCATTGCCACTTTATTGGAGACCGCTCGCATGCTCAAGACGATGGCGCCGCCACGGCGGAGCATATTATTCTTAGCCAATACCGCCGAAGAAAAAGGCTTATTAGGTTCCCAGTACTTTGCCAAAAAGCCAACGCTCAAAGAGCGAGAGATGGTAGCAAATATTAATCTCGACATGCCGGTCTTGACCTACGACTTTCAAGATGTGGTGGTGTTTGGTGGTGATCGATCGAGCTTACGAGGTGCGGTGCAAGCAGCCGTTGAACAGATGGGCCTCAAGCTCGCCGAAGATCCGTTTCCCGAACAAGGCATATTTACCCGTTCTGATCATTTTCGCTTTGTTGAAGAAGGCATCCCTTCTGTTATGTTGGCCACGGGTATGGCCAATGGCGGCGAACAAGCCTGGGCCGATCATTTCGCTAAGCACTATCATCGCCCTTCAGACGATATGAGCAACAACATCAACTTTGATGCTGCGGCACGCTTCGCGGAGTTAAAAACTCGGATTACCCTGCAAGTTGCGAATGCAGATCGACGACCGCTTTGGAATAAAGATGACTTCTTTGCTCGGCAATTCAATGGTCTTATGGCCGAAGAGTAGTGATTGAAATGCTCTGAGTTGTGAAATTGGTGGGCAGCTTATCATCAGCAAAAATCACCCTAGTGGGGGATTGCGCTCCGGGGTAGGTCGATCCTTATAATCATCTGAAGTAACAATTGAGCGCCTCAGATGAATGCACGACGTCAGACTACAGCCAGACACCTCAAAAAAACCTTACTTGCCGTCGCCTTACCGCTGGCAGTAGCGCCCGCGCATGCGGCCATTATTACCGTTACCAATGGTGGTGATGGAACTGCGGGCTGCACGCTCAGAGAAGCGGTCGAAACCACCAACGCGAACATGAACCTCGGCAACGGTTGCGGTGGTAGCGGTTTTGCTCCCATTGACACGATTGTGATTGGCGTCAATGCGGTAGCATTGAGAAATGGTGAGCTAGAGCTCAGTGATGATATCGAAATTACCTCACCCGCCAACTCGGCCACGATTGATGCCGCGGGGACGTCGCGTATTTTCAGCATTAATGGCGCCAAAGTTACGCTGTCAGATTTAACTCTAACCGGGGGCGACAGTTCGAATGGCGGCACGCCGAAAGTTTTCAACGAAGGTGGCGCGATCTATGTTGAGTCTGGGACGCTCACAGTAGAACGCTGCATAATTCGGGGCAATTCAGCTGTCGATGATGCTGGCGGCGCTATTGCGAGTCGCGGCACTGTCACGGAAATAAACAACTCAAGAATATACGACAATTCAGCTTACAGCTCTGGCGGCGTGGTGTCTTTTGGCATTACGACGAGGATCGTAAACTCTCAGATTACTTCCAATACTGCGACCAACCGAGAGGGCGGTGGCGTCTATATCAAGTCAGATACAGTGACGTTGACCGGCGTAACGATCTCTAACAACAGCGCGATCTCAATCGCAGGTGGGATACGGTTAGCCAGTTCCTCGGGCACGATCAGAAACTCTACGATCAGCAACAACGTTGTGGACAGTGAAATAGATGGAGCCGACGTATTTGGCGGGCGTGGCGGCGGCTTAAGCACCGAGGCCTCCAATATCTCGATTTTCAATACCGAGATAAGCGGCAACACCGCGTCGGGTAGAGGTGGCGGCATCTATGGCGTGGCAAGCGAAATAGAGCTGACCGATTCATCGATAACATCAAATCGAGCGCTAGCTGAGGGGCAAGCTTCTGGTGCCCTCGGCGGTGGCGGCGTATTCCTGACTATGCGAGACAGTTCATTCTCGGGATTAAACAGCAACATACGCTTTACACAATCAACCATCGCCAATAATTTTTCGGCTCGTGATGGGGGTGGGGTTTTGCTTGCGCCGCAGGCTGGCAATGGGCGTGTTATTTCGTTGCTGCTGAATTCAACTGTTTCGAATAACAGCGCAACCTACATTGGCGGTGGGGTAAGAGCGATTAACGATAGCGGTTTCGGTTCTTATGCGGCAACGATTAGCGAAAATCACAGTGGCTTTGGGGCTGGTGGCGTTGCCGCTCAGGGCGCTGCTGCTACAGTGCTTTTTACCAGTAGCATCGTATCTGGCAACACCTCAGATTTCACCGCGCAAGAAGTACGGCTCTCTTCTGGAGCAAGCTTAGAAGATGCTCAAGACAATGTGTTTGGTCAGAATCAATTCACCAACCTTCAATCCTTTTACGGGATACCCATAAACAGCGATAATATTTTTGCTACGAGCAATGGCGACTCGCCTGCTCCACTGCGAGACATTCTAGGCCCACTTACCAGCAATGGCGGCCCTACTCGCACTCATGCTCTAGCGCCCAATAGCATTGCTGTTGATCAGGGTAGTACTGAGATTTGTAATTTCGTCGCTGGGCGTGATCAACGCGGCGCTGGCAACAGAACTGACGGCCTGTGCGATATTGGCTCTGTCGAGTTCTTTGAAAACGAAGAATCTTGTTTTGTCGTGCCGCTTCAAAACGGCGGTGCAACGGTTTTCTGCTTATAACTTCAGTGGGTTCTTCGCTGACTAAAATGGCGCCATCAAGGGTCTATCCCCTTAAACGCATCATCGCCCGACCGGCGTTCTACGGCGCCGATATCGCAGGCGTCGCCTAAATCCACTACCGCGATAGCGTCATTACTCGCCACAATCGGCACCAGAAAACCCGGGTCTCTAATTTCACCACGCAGATCGGTGGTTGGACATAGACTTGTGACCGCCTTATCAACCGCAGGGCTGTTGGCAGGCAGCAACATTATGGCTCCATATTCACCACCAAAATCGGGCACATAAGTTGAGGCAAAAGCAATCCCGTACTTACTGGTAGGCGTATTCCCGTCGCTCGTGGCAACAATATCGGTGCTACGCAATGAAACGTTGGCGAAGGCAGTTGCAGAATTGTCAGCACTGCGCCCCAAAACGTTTCGCCCTGCAAATGAGATGTCACCACTCGGTGACACCCAGATTTCGTTCCCTACGTTTTGGCCAGTCTCATTTGCTGAGATGATTGAGTTAGTAATCGAAACAGATGCATTTACATTTGCCGCCACACCACCAGCTTCGGAATATGCAAAATTAGTTAAAACCGTTGCATTATTGAGAGCAACAATACCGCCATTGTTCGCCATAACCCCGCCGCCCTGTGATTGAGCGTCGTTAAACGAAATAAAAACATTGGTGGCGATAACTTTAGTTTGTGGCCCGCTATTGGTGCCACTGGAATAAAGACCACCACCCAGTGTTTCAGCATAGTTGGCAGCAACTAAGGAATCCGTGATCGTTGCAGTGGACCCCGTTTCAGCCAACAGACCCCCACCACGGCTACCGCTTGCGTTTGCTTCGATTGCCGTCTGAGAGATATTCAACTGGCTAGCGTTGGATACCAAAATACCACCACCAGTTCCAGAACTTCTATTTTGACTTACGATACTCGAATTTATCGTAAGCTCAGCACCCCCTGTCACCGATATACCCCCGCCTCGCTCATCTCCAATATTTAAAGAAATCTCACTATTTAAGAGCTTCACGGCGCCTTGAGAAATGTGCATTCCCCCTCCCGAAGATGTGGAATCATTGTCGCGTATGGTGAGGTTAGAAATTACTGTCTCCGCAGGAGATTCGTGCAAAATTGCCGCACCATTGATAGCACTTCCGAAATACAACTCCAGATTTTCTAGTCTAACGATCCCAGTGCTGTGCGCAATTCGAAAAATCCGATGTGCGCTGTTGCCGCTAATCCGCGGTCGGCTGTTGATACCAGCGCCGCTTATTCTTACGGGTTTGAATATTTCCAGCGGACTATTCAGACCGACGAAGGGGCTGATCGGCTGATCGGCGACATTAAAAATAATTTGATCATCAACCCCAGGCGCTTCTGAGCCACACTGTTGATTTAACACGCCGCTATTAACTGAGACAATTGCATCACGCAGCGAACAGGAGCTTTGGTCAATGTCATCTCCCGAGCGGTTCACGGTTAATACGGCGGCATCAACCGAGGTGGCGGCAAGTTGGCTGAGTGCAAGAGCAATTGCAGTTTTAGAGAACGAATTTAATGGTGGCATAGTTAGTTCAATCGCGTTTCAATTGGGTATCCAGAGTATTTCTAGGGCTTGAGCATCCGCACTCAGACGCACCTGTGAGACTTAAGATACGCGTAAAACCGTCCGAGAATCTACCCAAACGCCGCAACTTGACGCGCCAGTGCTAATACCTGACTCAACAGTGCTAGCGACGAGCACATTTTTTGCTCTAAAAAGATCGAATAGACAAAGAACTTAGACTGTTTTCTTGCCGTCCCTTTTGCTTTTCGGGCAAATTAGCCCCAGAGAACAATCAACGTGCGATGCTGGAGAGTGCAACGCATCTAGACCGAGTACTGACGGTAGATTTATTTTTCTGTATAAGTCTTACTCACACGTCAACATTCTTGTCCATCACGCCTTAAGCAGGGGCGATGTTTTATCGCAACTCTCTCCATGAGCAAACTGTTAATCCTAAATCAAAGTATTGCCGATGGCCTTGAAGTTATTCATGATCGCTGGTCCTTGCTCATATTGCGTGAGGCCTTTAGAGGTCATACCCGTTTTGAGCAGTTTATTGAGGAAACAGGTATTACCACCTTGAAGCGGCGGCGGCTTGTCGCTGCCATGTTTGGCACCCGTAGGTACGACAGCTTTCGCAAGCAATTAAATACACCGCTCACTATTATTAGCGGAGCGTTATGAAATCTAATGGCGAATCCACTCTTAGTAAACAGGTCTATCAGGAGCGCTGAAAGGCTCGAGCGTGTATGGGGCTGGCCGATACCTCTCCGTATTGCCAAACAGTAGAAAGCACCTGATCCGCGCGCACCACTTGGCCATTGGTGCTCGTATCTTTGAGATATTCCTGTGCACTCCAGCCAAGATGTTTGGACAGTTTTCGACCATTCACGAAACCAGCCAAAAAAGTTTTACCCGCTTTTTATTCTGCTTCAAAGCCCTCGGCGCGTATCAATCGATTTCTATATTCCGCCTGTCTATATTTAAAAACCATGGCGTGGAGCATGCCATCGGTTTGTTCGGTACGGCTAGCACTAACATCAACTTTCATTGTGAGACCATATTGACTTGATATAAGTTCTTCGAATCGCAAATTACTCATCGCGAGTATTGATCAGCAAAACTATTTTCGCCATGCGGGCGTCAAACAACTATGCTAAAACTAGTAGAAGAGATAAAACCGCCTAAGGAGTCAGCTGCATGAAACGATTAACGATGATGGATTCTGCTTTCCTTCTGGCTGAGAATCGTGAAACACCGATGCATGTTGGGGGCTTGCATCTCTTTACCTTGCCAGAAGGAGTTGACGAGCAAGAATTTCTGCACGGGCTTGCCGCCAGCCTTCGCTCTGATGAACAATTGCAATCGCCGTTTGGTGATCGTTTGAAGATGGGCCGCCTGGGCTTGGCGGGGCCAATCCATTGGGAGCGCGAAAAATCATTGGATTTGGACTATCACATTCGTCACTCGGCGTTGCCCAAACCAGGGCGTTATCGAGAACTTTTTGCCCTAGCCTCTCGCTTACATGGAACCTTATTGGATCGCAATCGTCCCCTGTGGGAAATGCACTTAATTGAAGGTTTACAAGCACGTCAATTCGCCATTTACTTTAAGTTCCACCACGCTGCTGTAGATGGTGCTCGCTCCATGCACCTCACTCACAGTATGTATTCAGCCGACCCCGCAGCCAGACACCAAGGCTCGGTATTCTCGGTTGACAATCAGGCGCGCTACCGTGAGCACCTGCAGCAACTAATGCCTGGCAATATGAGTGACCGTGAGCTGCGCAATGTGTCGGAGGCCTTAAAACAGACTTTCGATAGCAGCAAACATGTCTTCGGCTCCTTAAAGCGCCTAGCACAGGGTTGGATGGGCAAAGGCGGTGATCTTGCGCTACCGTGGATGAACGTACCACGCAGCTCGATCAACACTCCGGTGGATGGCGCACGCAGATTCGTCGCCCAGAGCTGGCAATTCAACCGTATAAAAGCCGTCGGCAAAGCCTTAGACGGAACGTTTAACGACGCAGTGTTGGCAATCTGCGCCGGGGGCTTGCGCACTTATATGCAAACTCACAGTGAGTTACCTGACCAGTCTTTAAAGGCCATGGTGCCGGTTTCACTGCGAGAAAAAGGCGACATTGATTCGTCCAATGCGGTTGGCGCAATGAGCGCAGATTTGGCCACCAATATCGCTGACCCTATCAAGCGATTTCAAAAGATCCAGAACTCCATGATCGCCGGCAAGGAACTCATTAAGGGCATGAAACCCAAGGAGGCCGCCCTAATGTTGCAGCTTTTGCAAGCACCCGGACTGCTGTTGTTCCCACTGGGGTTAATGAGTAAGTTTCCGCCGTTTAGTACGATAATTTCTAACGTGCCAGGGCCGAGACAACAGATGTATTGGGAAGGTGCCCAACTTAACGGGCTTTACCCAGCATCCATCGTAACTGAAGGGATTGCACTAAATATCACCTTGGTGTCTTACAACGAAAACGTCGATTTTGGCATTACCGCTTGCCGGCGTTCCATGCCACAAGTCCAACGCCTCATTGATTATATGGAAGAATCCTTAGTCGAACTTGAGCAAGCAGCAGGCATAGCCGAGCAACCGCCTCAACGCAAAACTACAGTGACGAAGAAAAAGACCAAGCGGAAAGCGAGCAAAAAGAAGCTTAGCACCAAGAAAAAAACCAACGGCAAGAAAAAATCGGCACGCGAATAAAAGTTCGCTGCGGATTTCTTACATAAAAACCGAAAGGAGAATTTATTATCTAATTGACAAAAGTCGGCGAATTTCACCCGTTCAGGTGATTTTTTTAAATGGATGTTTGTCTATTATTAGGACTCAGGAAAAGTAGTTACAAATGGAGGTAACCATGTCTAAAGTCCCTGTCCTAATCGAGCTGACCCAAAGCTCAAAACTCTCGTCTCAAGCAACAACCGCACTTGAGGCTTCACCCAAAACCAGTGCCATACCCGAACTCGCCGGTGTAAAGCTAGATAAATCGTTTGGCATCACGCCGGTGCCAACACTGGCCGAGTCGGTCTCTGAACTCAGTCTCGATGCAGCCACCGATGATGGTGTGGCGGTTGACTTTGAATCCATGCCGCTGCAAGAAACCTTTGTCGTACGTGGCGAAATCGAGGAAAAAGACGCCGCCAAAATTGGCAAACAAAAAGGGGTGGTTGGCGTCTATTCAGATGTGCAAATCGAGCCCCAAATCATCTGCCCGGGGAGCGCCGCGCTTGGCACCGACAGCACCGTAGAACGGCTGCTCTGCACCGATCGCCTACATCGCATGGGCGCTGATGGTTCCGGTGTTTTAGTTGCCATTGTTGATTCTGGAATCAATATGGCGCATATGAATGCCCAAGGCAAAAACCCCACCTTTGACGCAGCTAGAAGCTGGGTGCCACGTGCTGGATTAACACCCGGGTCTTTGCCGGTTGGCCATGGCACCATGTGTGCCTTTGATGCCTGCATTGCAGCGCCAAAATGCACGCTATTGGATATTGCACTATTGCAGAGTAACGCCACCGGCCCAACCCCCATGTCTGGTTTCTTGTCGGACGCGGTACGTGCTTATGCGCATCTGATACGCGTTATGACAGCGCCTCGTCGGCCAGGTGAAACTCGCTCACTCGTGGTTAACAATAGTTGGGGCATGTTTCATCCGTCTTGGGATTTCCCAGTCGGTCACCCCGGAAACTATAGCGATAATCCCAATCACCCGTTTAATCGAATCGTTGCAACACTGGCAAGAACTGGCGCTGATATTTTGTTTGCCGCAGGAAACTGTGGCGCAAACTGCCCAGACGGTCGTTGTCAGGGTGTCACGGCCAATGCCATTTATGGTGCCAACAGTCATCGCGATGTTTTATCCATTGCCGGTGTTGATACCACCAAACAACGTGTTGGCTATTCTTCGCAAGGCCCCGGCCGACTCACTCGCAACAAACCTGATCTGAGTGGTTATACACACTTCCAGGGTTCAGGAGTTTATCCAGCCGATGGTGGTACCTCAGCAGCGACGCCGGTCGTCGCCGGAGTTGTTGCGGCGATTCGCACCAAGCGACCCTACACGCCGGGCAACCCATCACGTAGCCCCTCTGCTATTCGCAGTTTATTAACGTCAACCGCGCAGGACTTAGGTACAGCAGGGTATGACTTTGACCACGGTTATGGGGTCGTCAATGGCTGTGAAATTGCACGGCGCTTGCGCCCCGTGTTGATAAATATCTGTCGCCGTTATCCACATTTGTGTCGCATTCGACCGGTGCCAATCGATATCTGCCGCCGTTATCCGCAGCTGTGCCAACCACTGCCGCCACGCCGCCCGCCATTCCCGCTACCTCCCGGCCCGCGACCTGGACCTGGTTTGAGTGACAGCAGTGCTGAATATGGCATGCTGGATTTGGGCGCCGACCCGGAGTTTTTAGAGTCACTAGAAGCGCATGAGCTAGCCGAGTTGATGTACTACGCCGGCCAATACGACGCAATTCAAGGTGAGCAATCCTCCGGTGGAGGAGCAAATGCAAAGGAATCTGCGAAAGCCGGTGACTGCGGCTGCAATTAGCCTATATAGCAATCTAAAAATAGTTAAATTCGTCGCACATTGTTCGCAATGTGCGACGTTCTTTTTTAGTAGTATAGAAACCATGCACGACGTACTCGTACAATTCAGAAGCTTCAAGCCCGATAATGCAGTGCCCACCCGACAAGAAGTGGCAGATCACTTTACGCTTGAGTTAGAGTCGATTGATCCCGATTTTGGCGTTATCGCTACAGACCCGACTGAGGGTTTGTACACGATTCTTGTAGACCACAACGCAGCCCCATTGCTTGAACTCAAACTCAGTAGCGATGACGACCCTGCCACTGGTGTTTTTTCAAACCCGCGCGCAGAACCGTTTACAGAGCACTAAGATTGCGGGATAGGTGTGAATAGAAGCCCTATTAAAACGCCAGAGCGATAATCTCAATCTTGGCCGCAGCACCATAAAGAGCACCGGCCTCGGTGTTAAGGGTATCCGGCGGAATTAAACTCGGCCACAGCTCCGCCAATGAATCAAGCACTCCAATGGCGTCTTTTTTTGTGTCATTGAGCTGCGTATCAACCCCATCTAATCCTTCGATAACGTTTCGTGCAATCTTGGTAAAACCCAGAGCATCCTGATATTCATGCGCGTTTTGCATTTGTCCATCGACCACGGCAATCGCGTACTCCTCACCGGCAACTCTCAACAACTCAACGACTAAAGCTAGCCGCGCAGCCGGGCCTTGGTTGGCATTGACCACCGGTGCTTCGGTGGCGGCAATTGCTGCGGTAAGCGCAGTATAAGCCGCGTCTACTTCAGCTAGCGGCGACTCATTCTCAACCGCTTGACTCAAGTTAGATAACTCAACTGAAAAACCTGGAACACCACGCGCATTAAAGGCAGGCGCTACTCCAGCATACAACTCGCTCTCGGGGTGTTTCATATGCATCTTTGCATGGTCAAAATGCCCTGCCTTATACAACTGATGCCCGACAAACAAATGCCCACGCATTAGGCCAAGTTGAGTGAGATACCCTAAGTCATCGTTTGCGAACTGATTCTCAGCTTCCCCCGTTTGAAGCGCAGCAGGTGTGGCTGCCGCCGATGATTGTTGATTGACAGATTCCTTAGCTGCATCAGAAACGACTGTTTCGGTATCCGGGTTGCACGCAGTAAGTATCAAAATGCAACTGGGGATAATCAGATCCCGCATCGATCGAACGTTTACAAACATTTTTTAACCTCTTAAACAGCCAGACACTAATACCAACCAGCACGATCGAATATTTGCACCGCGGTGGCCTGATTCTCTCCCAAGGCACTCGCGTTGATCGTGTCCTCTTTAAAGCTTCCTAGGTTTTGCAACACACCCACGACCTCCGCATCACCAACAATCGGATACTCGTGGTTGCCTTTCACGTATAGGCTTTGCGCATCAGCTTCGGTCAAATATTCCAATAGCTTGATGGCGTTATCACGATTTGGTGCGTGCTTTAACAAGCCGCCACCGCTGATATTAACGTGCGTACCGGTAGAGTCTTGGTTAGGGAAAATTATTCCAACTGCGCTGCCATCGGCGTCGTCATTGTCGATCAGTCGTGCGATGTAATAACTGTTTACAATGGAGACACGGCATTCACCCGAGGCGACGGCGCGGATGTTGGCGGTATCATTACCTTGCGGTTTGCGGAAAAAATTCGCGACCACGGATTTGGTCCAATCTTCGGCGGCCTCTTCACCCAGATGAGAAACTAGGGAAGCGAGCAAAGAAATATTGTAAATATTTGAGGAAGAGCGCACGCAAATCTGGCCTTCGAACTCCGGCTTGGCAAGGTCTAGATAAGTATTAAGCGCCTCCGGCTCGCCATCTTCTTTTCGATAAATGATCACCCGCGCGCGTTTTGATAAGCCATACCACAAGCCATCGGGGTGACGCAGATGCGCTGGCACACGCTGATCTAGTAACTCCGAACCCGCTGGGGCAAAAATGTCGCGATCCTCAGCGCGATACAAGCGGCCTGCATCGACGGTAATCAGCAAATCGGCGGGGCTGTATTTGCCCTCATTCACAATTCGCTCAATCAAAGTATCGCTGGCCGCTTCAATTAGATTTATCTTGATGCCAGTACTCGTTTCAAAGTTCTTGTACACCTCTAAATCGGTGTCGTAGTGCCGAGCACTGTAAACGTTAACAACCTCAGCTGCGTGGACGCTGGATGCCACACCGATAACCACCATAGATAACAACTTGGCGACACTTTGGAATCGTTTATTCATTAATTTCATGACCTTTATCAAAGATATAAAAACCCGAGGGGTTAGCATTCAAACTCACGCTATCGCCAAGTTCAAACTCTAATGGATGGGCAGCTAAAGCCCGTAGAGGTTGAGCACCGGCGGTCGCATCTTGCGGCAGCAAGTGAGCGAGCCATGCCTCGCCAACGAATCGGAGATCGGTAATCCGCAACGCGCCGTGTGGATCCGGGCTCATAGTTAAGCCCTCCGGTCGCACTACGGCGCAACAAGCATTGTCCAATTTAGCCTGCGGGTACCAGTCTATTTGCACACGACCGTATTCTGATTCCACGCCGCCAGCACTGGCTTGCACCTTGATGGTTTGCGCGGCGCCAAACAATTGCGCTACTTCCACCGCGGCAGGTTGCTCAAATAGCTGCTGAGGGGTGCCGATTTGCATGATACGCCCGTGATCTAACACAGCGATCACGTCAGCCATTTCCATGGCCTCATACGGGTCGTGGGTGACCAACACTGAGGTCATGCCATTGGCTTTTAAGGTCAGGCGCGCTGCTTCACGCAAAGAACCTCGCAGCGTAACGTCGATACTTGCATAGGGTTCATCCATGAGTAACACCTGCGGCTCGGCGGCAATTGATCGCGCTAGGGTAATGCGCTGCTGCTGGCCACCTGATAACTGGTGTGGATAGCGCTCTGCATATCCACTTAGACCGATCATGTCGAGTAACTCAGAAACTCGAGCCTGCCTGCTTACATTAGAAGCAGCTTGAATACCGAAGGCAATATTTTCGGCGACACTCATGTTCGGAAACAACGCATTGTCTTGGAACATCAGCCCCACTGGGCGAGCCTCTGGAGGAGGATTGATTTCGGCCGAGGCGAGCAACTCGCCACCTAACTCAATTCTGCCAGCTTGCACGTTCTCTAAACCTGCAGCCAAACGCAGCAGGGTACTCTTGCCACTACCGGACGGCCCGAGCAAACAAGTAATTTGATTTGCATCAATACTTAGGTTGAGCTCGCTGAGCACCGCTGTATCATCGTAGGCGTGCGAGACGTTGAGAAAACTGAGTGACATCTGAGAATGAATCTCATTATACTGCTGCGAATGCGAATCATTATACTTTGGAAATCAAGCAGGAATTGGATTTAGTTACAAAAATGCAGGATTTGAAGTATTTGCCAAACCAGCTCATCGGCTAATCTTCAACTAGCTAAACACCCACCGCCCGCCTTTTCCCAAACGCTCACCTATGTCTGCACAAACTAACCACCCTCGATGGCTCACCGCGAGCCTAATGGTGTCGGCCATGGTCGCCGTACCCATGGTGTTTCTTATTGCAGCAATGTTTGCCCCGGGTGATTCAGCTTGGAAGCACATTCAGGAAACCTTACTCACCACTTACCTTAGCAACACCGTTTTGCTGATGCTGTTGGTTGCTCTTGGAACGATGGTAATCGGGATAGGCACAGCTTGGTTAACCGCCGCCACGGAATTTCCAGGTCGTAAATTATTATCTTGGGCATTGATATTACCGTTGGCAGCGCCGGCTTATATCGTGGCTTACGTTTATACCGACTTACTTGATTTCAGCGGCCCGGTCCAAACTGCAATTCGAGACTTAAGCGGCCTTAAATCTGGTGAGTATTACTTCCCACAAATAAGGTCGCTGGGCGGTGCGGCCACGGTCATCACGCTGGTCTTGTACCCCTATGTCTATCTATTAGTCAGGGTGGCATTTTTACAACGCTCCGCGACCTTGTTCGACGCCGCGCGCACACTTGGCGCTTCACCCATGCAGGCTTTCTGGCGCATCGCACTACCCGCCGCCAGACCGGCACTGGTGGGCGGCACTGCGTTGGTGATGATGGAGACCCTAGCAGACTTTGGCGTGGTGGATTACTTTGCCGTGCCCACCTTCTCTACCGGGATTTTTCGTACCTGGTTTGCCCTGGGCAATATGGCCGCCGCGCTCAAACTCACCGCTGTGATGTTCATATTAGTAATCACTCTTGTCGCGCTAGAGAAGCTCAACAGGCGCGATAGCGGCGCTCAATCATTCTCGCGTGATACCGAACCCGCTCGACTTCAGCTCAGCGGCATCAAAGGTTGGCTAGCGACCTTGGTGTGCGTTTTACCGGTTTTACTTGGCGCGATTATTCCTTTGGTGATTCTCATCAAGCTGGCGATAGCTACTGGCGACCCATTGGTGGGTTCCAAGTTTAGCGACTTTGTCGCGAACAGTGTTCAAGTGGCGTCATTGGCCACGGTGCTGGCGGTACTCGTCGCCCTATTGCTAACCTACGCCCAGAATATAGCGTCGAGTCGCTGGGTGGATGCATCGGTACAAGTTGCAACGCTTGGTTATGCTCTTCCTGGTGCCATGTTGGCGATCGGCTTATTTGCACCGGTGACTCAATTTGACCGTTGGCTAGTGGGCAATCTAGAACAAACGTTTGATTGGCAAGGCGGTTTAATCCTCAGTGGCGGAATCGGTATCTTGGTTTACGCTTACGTGGTGCGTTTTCTTACCGTGGCCTATAACACCACGAGTTCAGGTCTCGCGCAGATTCCTGCCGTGTATGGGCAAGCGGCGCGCAGTCTCGGGGCGACACCTGGCCGGGTAATCAAAACCATACAAATGCCATTAATGCTCAAATCCATCGCAGTAGCGGCCATCCTAGTGTTTGTTGATACGATGCGAGAACTGCCAGCAACACTGCTGCTTAGGCCGTTTGACTTTGAAACCCTGGCCACTCGCGTTTATCGCTTGGCCAGCGATGAGAGACTCGCAGAAGCTTCCACCGCATCTTTGATCATTGTGCTGGTCGGTTTGATACCGGTGTTGTTTCTGCACCGCTTCACACAGCAAACGCCGAAATAATCCGCACTCAAATCTGGCTAGCTGTGCCACATGGCCAGTACCGTTTTGAGCGCACTGGCAAAGGCGATCGGCTGATCCAGCATAAGGTGATGACGCGCGTTTGGGATTCCAATAATTGGGAACGGTGGGTGGCCAAGTTGCTCAAACAACTCGTGCATATATTGATAAGAGTCTGGCGTAAATAACATGCTTTCTTGGCCATAAATCATGGCTTTGCGAATGGGCGCAGCAACTAAGCGCTCACCAATCTTACCCCAACGTTTTTCGACCCCTTCACCGCGGCTAAATACGCGCGGATCGAACTTCCAGGTCCAGCCGCCATCTACTTGCTTGAGCGAATGGTAGGCCATGTAATCAAATAGAACCGGCTCATTCACAGCCTGAGGCGGTGAGAGCACAAAGCGTTTTTTAGCCGATTCGTAATCGGGGTAGACCCTATTTGGCTTATCGGCACGGCCGCTGCCTGGAGGCCCAAAACGCTCTCGATTAGCAGCCAAAATGCTTGGCCGGATGATCATCAAATCACAAATAATCATCCCGGCAAATTTATCCGCATGTTGATGGGCCGCGCTGGTTGCGATTAGTCCACCGAATGAATGCGCAATGATTGTTGGTTTAACCTCATGATCAAACAAACCCGTTTGCTCGGCAACGCCCAGCAATTCCTTCACTCGGGTTTCCTCTAAATATTGCTCATGCTGGCCAGAATCTCCCATGCCTGACATATCAAAACCAACGATATGAAAGTCGTTTGCCAGATAAGGAGCAATAAATGCAAAACACCGCACATGAGCTAAAAAGCCGTGAGTTAAAAGTAGACCTGGCTTACTTGGGTCGCCCCAGCGGAAATAGTGCAATTCGCAGCCATCTACATTAACCCAGCCTTCCTCTCGAGGAACCGACAACGATTGCTGCAACCAATCAGGCACATTGGGGATTTGCTCAACAAGATCACTGAGACCTGTTTCAAAGGTAACTTTGAGGGTGGATTGATCCATCTAGATGAGGGTGTACGGAGTCGTCGACACAAGGCGGTCGAACTGGCTACAGAACAATAAGTGCAAGTGCGGCTATTGTGTCAAAACATAGAAGACAAAGTCGTAACTAAGGTGACGCGTAATAAATTCCGAACTGTCTCGGTCTCTAGGGTATCAACAGGAAAACCAACATTTTCTTGACCCGACATTGTTAAATTTTAACTCATGTATCTCTCCCACCTTACACGCTTCATTGCTCTAAGCTTATTACTCATTGCTCTCGCTTCTTGCTCGACGTTCAAACCAGAAGATTTAAACTACTCTTCCGTACGTCCAGCCGATAAAAACTCGCCACTGAATTACGGTGTCTACACGCCTCCCAACTGGCAACCCGGAGAACGTCTGCCTCTTATTGTGTTTTTGCATGGTGGCGGCGGCTCGCATTTAAGCTTCGAACGCTATGGCGCAAATGAGTACCTTGATACAGAAATCGTTGCTGGACGAGTAGCACGCGCGATCATCGTATTGCCCGATGGTGACAATGGTTTTTGGGAAAACTGGGCCGATGGAACACGCAATTATCGAGACTGGGTGTTGAACGATGTTGTACCCAAAGTTCAGCAAGACTATCAAACTCTAGATTGCCCAGAACACTGCCATTTGGCGGGAATATCCATGGGCGGCTATGGCGTGCTCCGAATGGCTTACTTTGCCAAAGATCAATACTCCAGCGTGAGCGCAATTAGCGCACCGATATTCAATCGCGAACAAGCGAAGGACCACAAACCCTCTTTGTTAATCCGTCTAATCATTCCGTTCAAACGGATTTTTGGAGAAGAGTTCTCGCCTGAATTTATCCGTTCTAACCCTTACAACGCGTGGGTAAGCGAACCTAGAATGCGTGATCTTAGACTTCAATTAATCAGAGGGTCAGACGAAAATGACCACATCATCGACTCCAACGAACGCTTTCATGAACGTTTAAGCGAAGCGGAATTCGAGCACGAGTATTTTATTTATAAAGGTGGCCATAAATGGCGGTTTTGGGTTCCGCATTTAGGCCGAGTCGTTAACTTTTTGGTCAACGATTCTAGCTATGCTGGTGGTTCGAGAAAGCGTGCGAGCTTTAAATCAAAAATCATTCCCATCGAAGAAGTCAGCGACACGAATTCTGAAACCAAACCAAATATCGACACTTAACTCACGGTTGCCACATCGGCTCCTCGCTTTGAACCTAGAGTCAGAAGCGCGGTGATGAAAATGGAGGCGATCATTCCGAGACTGGCGCAAGTGAATGCATTGCTTGCCTGAACGCTTAACCATGCTTGATCGGATAAACCAAGCAAGCTGGATATAGCGCCGGTATGCAACAAGATATATCCCAACGCGCCAACCATCATCCCGGCAATCGCGGCTGTCTTTGTTACCGCCGACCAGAGTGAGCCTAGCAGCAAAGGCCCACCTAATGCCGACATCATTCCGCCAATTCCGATCCAAATAATCAAGGCAATATTTACGTCGAGCAGCATCCATGCGAGGCCTGCCGAACCGACCAAAATAACCACGGCACCGAAGCGAGATATCACTAAAACACGGCGTTCAAGCTCTTTATCGCTCAACTCAGGATGCCATCTCGGTGCGATAGTGCGTCGATAAATATCATTGGCAAACACCTGCGACGCCGAAACCACCAATCCGTCCGCGGTGGACATCACCGCCGATAAAATCGCTATGCATAATAAAGCCGCCAGCCAGGACGGCATCAGTTCAATAAATAGTGCGGGCACGGCTTCGTTAGCAGTAAAACCATCACTCAATAATTGATCGCCAAAAATGGCTCTCGCCATTAAACCACCGAGCGCCATACAAGGCAGAATCATCGCAAACACAAAAGCCAGACTTAGAAATAATTTGCGATCACGCTCGCTCTTCAAAGCCCACAGTTTATTCCCGATGTGCGGCAACATGCCTAAGGGAACATGCGCTAAAACCAGCAAGAAGATAGTCCAAGGCGAACCAAAAATCACATGTCCAGGCCGCGTACCCTGCACTAAATCTTTACTTTGTGCAGCCAACGCTTGAGTGACCGGAACGGTCTCACCATCGATGGTGACGCCACGCATAAACAGAAAGATTGTTAGCAAGGCAATAAAAATCATAGCGACGCCTTGCATGCCATCAGAAATAATATCGGCATGCGCGCCACCGAGTGAGACGTAGATCAACAGCACGACCGTGGTCACGATTAATGCCCAAATCTCAGACAAACCTAACAACCGTTCGAACATCACCAATCCAGCAACCAATTGGCCAGCCAAGTAAAACACTAATAGTAGGGAAAAGACGGCAAACGCGAGGCGAATAAATTCAGATTGATACCGGTCCCCCAGATACTCGGGAATAGATCGGCTGCCCATTTGCGCGCCGCCTTTAGACACAGCGTTCAAGCAACATAAGACGCCGATATAAGTTCCAATTGGGTAGAGAAACGGATACCACATGGCCGGCAGGCCCAATGAATAAGCCATCGCCGGCAAGCCAAGAAATGTTGCGCCGCTGGCTGTAGTTGCCGCAAAGGCAAGCGCGAGAACGACGGGGCCATAGCTTGCTCTTGCAACCGCGTAATCATCACCAGTGGCGATTTTCCGCCCGGCGAAAACGCCGATCGCCACCATCAAGACAATGTAGGCCAGTAGGAAAATCCACGACCACACAAAAAGCTCATTCATTGGAAACGGCACCGGTTATTTTTTCAAGCAGTGTACCGTGTAGAGCCCAGAACGTAAAAAGAGCCTTGGTCTTCAACAAACTCTGCTCTATTGGCCTTATAAGAAATAACACCACCTTCTGGCCGGTCAGTGCAGCAATCTTTTTCGGCCTGAGTCGATCGTCCTTGTTTGAAGGCCTCGACGATTCAAATGTCAGTGCAAATGACGCACTCGCTATAGACCCCGCGTTAGTGACAAAAATACAACAGCACATGGAAAAACAGAAACCGTATCTGGCGAATATTGTTACTTTAGATTAATTGGCCACTCAGCTAGAAATGTCGTCGCGCATCGCATCCACTATCATAAACAGGTACTTAGAGCAGAACTTCTCTGAATTAATAAATCGGCACAGAAAGAAGAAGTGAAACCCCAGCTATCTAACAACGCGCTACAACGCAAAACCATGCTCGAAGTTATAGGCGACTGCCGCTTCAACCGTAAAGCCACCTTCAATACAATTTCTGAAAAACTGGTGGGTTCTATGCCCTGTCAATTCAGGGCTCGGTCGTTGGTTTGTTGCTCGACCTTGAGCATTTTCATCAAGCCATAGTTTAGTAGTTTACTAGCGATAAAATTTCCGCATCTTTGATTTTATCGCGGCCATTGAGCTCACCGAGCTCGATAACGAAAGTAAACAATTGGACATGTCCACCCACCTTATCTACCAATTGTGCAGCCGCTGCTGCGGTACCTCCGGTTGCTAGCAAGTCATCAACAATAGCAACATTATCGCCCTTTCGAATCGCCGTTTTCTGTAGCTCAATCACCGCTTCGCCGTACTCTAAGGAGTAACTCGCAGTGACACTTTCACCCCCTAGCTTACCGGCTTTGCGCGCCATAATAATGGGCAGTTTTAGTGCATAGCCAACGGCAGCACCAAATAAAAAACCGCGTGCGTCCAGCACCAATATCTTGTCAATTTTATTTGCGGTTGCCGCTTGTGAAAATTGATCTACTACATAGCTAAAGGCTGCAGGGTCTTCAGTAATCGACTCGATATCTTTGAATTGAACCCCAGGCTTCGGGAAGTCTGGAATATTGCGAATGAGTGATTTTAGATCCATAGGTAATTATAGTTTTTTGTAGGCATCTAAGAAGCCATTTATTGAAAACGGTAACTCAACGGTCTGGCCAGCAACCGGTGCTATTGTAATCGTAGCCTGTTCTTTTTTACGCAACAGGTTGACAGTCTCTTCACTAACAACTTCATTAACAAAGCAGCCGTCGCGAGTGCAGAATGTAATTGGAAACCCAAATTTTTGATGATCCTTGATATCCAATAGAACACCCGTTGGCAAGTAAATACCCAGCGGCAAAATCAATGTCATCAAGGTGCCCTGCTCTTGCTTAGCAAAGTTCGCTTGCACAAGCTCAGTGCCGCTATCTTTAGCGACAATTTTAAGACTCATGACGCAGCTCTCCGCCGTGCTATTGCGCTGCTCACAACGGACTTGCCAATCACCATAGCGCATGGTTTTGGTCGTTACCTCCACAACGTCTGTTTGCGCCCACGACGCTGCAGACCACACAGCAATCAGAACAATTAGATACCGCATATCTTACCTACCCTCTTGAAAAATAACCCAGAGCATAATTCTACCGCGCATTCGGTACCCGCACAGAGGTGAGTGAAGACGACACCTAGTGAATAGATTACAAAAAGTTAATTGTATATACTTATCTATACAATAAAAACAATAGGAGCACAGATATGCCGGTAGAAAACGTCGATGTAAGGCCTCTGTTTGCAGAGCCACTTTTCCGTGCCAACATTGCATCCGCCATCAGCGATGACCAGGTTAGCTTTATTCAAAACCTAAAGATGGTTAAAAACCAAGCTAATTTGATTTCAGAAAATCTGTACATATTCAATGAACCAGAATTGGCGAGTGTTAAACAAGCTGTGCACGAAGCGCTCAGTATTTACGCAAGTGATGTGCTCGGAATTACGCAAGAACTGTATGTCACCCAATCATGGTCATTGATTAATAACCCGACTATCGGCATGCATGGTCATTCGCATTCAAACTCTGTCGTGTCTGGTTCGCTCTACTACTGCGATATGCCTGAACCCGTATCGGGAATGGTGTTTGATCGCCATCGGGGTTATCAGCAGCTAGAGCTCACGCCCCAGCAGGATCGACGCAACATCTACAATACTCCACTCAACGTGGTGCAACCAGAGCGTGGCGAGATCGTGATGTTTTCATCCGGCCTACAGCACTATGTCGAAACCAACACGTCGGCACAACCGAGATACTCTGTCGCTTTCAATACCTTTGTTAAAGGTACCTTGGGTAATTTTCGCGACGTTTCCGAGTTGGTCTTAAAATAGTTTCAACCTAATTCAAGCGCTCGATCGTTAGCGCCCTGCTAACAAATTGACAACCTGTCTCTGCTAAGCTGCGCAACTAAGTAGTTAGGTTTACTGTGCCTGGTGACAACGTGGTTGAACATCATTCTGATCAAAGCTTGAAACTATTGGTGTTAAAACCAAACAGTTCGATGAGTTGGCAAACTAATAAGAAAATTCTGTTAGCGATGTTCATCGTCAATATGATAATCGGGATTAGTTTCGCTGCGGTTGGTGCCTGGCTTATTTTACCCTTCGCAGGACTGGAAATTCTGCTCGTCGGCATCGGCATGTATTACGTTTGTTGGAAGTTGAATTTTCAAGAAACCATCGCCCTCGAAGCGGAAAGCTTCAAGCTGCAAAAAGGTGTCTACTACCCCAAGAAGAGTTGGCAATGGCAAGCCTCGCAAACCCAGCTACTCTCACAACCCAGCAAGTATCGACTCAGTCCGCCAAGATTGTTTCTGCGCCATTTGAACGAAACAATCGAAATCGGCGACTTCTTGAATCGAGAAGAGAAAAAGCAGTTACGCAGAGCTCTTAGCGACTGGGGTATTCCGCTGATAACGCTTCCCCAACAGTGAAGTTTCCGAGTCTTATTGCGTATAGTTTGCTAAGCGTTTCGTTCCTTAGTCTCATCGCCTGTACACCAGCCGTTGATACGGTTGGCGCTGACTACTTAGCGCGATTATCAAGCGTACTGGAATCGGAATTCACAGCTGAGAATATTGGCGACCTAGACTACCCAACTCCACGTGATCTCGTAATCACTGGCGGTAAGGCGACAATCAGTATTCGCGAATTCTTGAGCATCCGCCAATGCAAACTGCATACGGCACTGGCCGAGAAGAACAGCCTAATTGGTAAGTTCGCGGAGCCATCTCAAGCGCTCTTTATGGATTTGGAGGTTTTGCATACTGCGCCTGAGTGCGTCACGCAGTTACAAAAAGACCAACAATTGCAGCTCGCAGAAAAACTGAGCACGGGCATTGAAGAAAAGAAACAGGGCCTCGCCACAAAACTTTGGTTGGCAATACTGGGCGCTGATGAGCACCGTAAGTTTTGGCAGTCCGCGTCAACTCGCTCTAACTATCCCGGCGAAGTTAATTCTCAAGTAGTACCTGCCTTGCAGGTTCTACTGCGCTTTGTCGAGCAAGTCCAAGATGGAAACTATCAAGTAAGCCTTCAGCAGCAAAGCGATGTTGAGCGAAGCTTAAACGTCCTTAGAAGTGGTGACGGGGGTGCTCTTTTCAAACGCCTGATCGAATTGGATGCCGATTTAAATCTCGCTAATCAACTATTAAAACAACGCATTGAACAACCACTTTGCTTAAATGGAAGTCCAACGCAATCGGCGCGTTACTTGCAGAATGTCGTGAATAAATTCTTTATCGACGTGATCCAACGTCAAGCGGTAGCCTTAAAACAACGATACCAGCAATTGATGCCGGTTTATCAGAAACTGGAAACAAAGCTACTCTCAGGCGCGCCACCCGCTTATCTGGCTTGGCGCAAAGATAGAGAAGCCATGTTCAATGCAGGACTTGCGGCACCGAAAAAACACGTCTCTTACTTACAAACGATTTATTCGCAATGTGGCTTGCAAGCGGGCTAGAATCACGCGATGAACACGCTGGATCGATATGCGCGCCAAATGCAGGTGGCTGGCTTTGATGTTGACGCTCAACATAAGCTCACTGCCGCACGCGTCTTATTGGTGGGGGCCGGCGGGCTGGGAGGTCCTATCGCGGCTCAGCTGGTTGGCGCTGGCGTAGGTCAACTCGAAGTAGTCGACTTTGATAGCATCGCGCTCTCAAATTTGCATCGTCAATGGCTTTATACTGAATCTGATGTTGGCGCCGGAAAAGCCACAACACTCGATCAACATCTACAAGCATTAAATTCCAACGTGGAAATCCAAACGCACTCTACTAGGGTGTCGCCTAAAAATGTTACAGAATTGATTGATGATGTAGATCTGGTAATTGACGCCGCCGACAATCACGCAACTACATTTCTGTTGAATCATGCCTGTGCAGGTTCTGAGACGGCGCTGCTCACCGCATCAGTGAATCAGCGTTACGGGTACATAGGTTTGTTTTGTGCTCCTGGTGCTCCTTCGCTGCGAGTAGTCTTCCCTAAGATGCCGAAACTCGAGACTTCTTGTGACACTGTTGGAGTAAGTGGCCCAGCTGTAGTCGTTATTGCAGGTTTACAGGCACAAATAGCACTCGACTATTTGGTGGGTCTTAACGAACCTCATCTTGGCAAAATGCGCTATGTTGATATGCGCGACTTCAACATCCGAACCATTGACTGTAGTCAGATGAAAGAACCCACTTCTGCCATGCCAGATTTTATTGCAGCTGATGAGATCAGCATGAGCGACTGGGTGATCGACGTGCGTGAACAATCAGAGATCAGACAGCAAGCACAATCATTTAAAGTGGACCAAGTGCTCCCATCTTCCGAGTTCAGGCCCGCTGCGATTGCCGGTCAGGGACAACGCACAGTGCTCGCTTGTCGCAGTGGCCAGCGTGCCATGGCGGTGGCACAACAATGCCTCGATCATGGTTACCAGAACCTTGCGGTAGTATTGCCCAGCGGCGAGTAACCCGGCTGATGCCTGAACCGCTGTTTCTGTTTATCTTAGCTGCGCTGGTATTTTCTGCGTTCATAAAAGGTTCATTGGGCATGGGTTTTTCCACCATATGCCTTGCCATCCTTGCCAACGTAATCGAACTGAAAACCGCGATTTCGATTGTCGTTGTGCCCTCATTGATTTCAAACCTGATGGTTATGCTTGATGCCGGCAACTGGAAAATAAGCATCCAACGCTTTTGGCTGATGTTGCTGATGACGGCTCCAGGCATGCTGCTTGGGTTGCAGCTTCTGCGCCAAACAGACAATAGTGCGTCTCTTTTAGTGCTCGCAGTGGTACTGATCAGTTACGGAATATGGGGCTTACGCAATCACGAATTTCGTATCGAAGATAACTATGTGAAACGCCTAAATCCGCTGATCGGCCTTACGACTGGCGCGGTCAATGGCGCAACCGGTTCGCAAATCTTTCCGGTCATGCCGTATCTGTTATCGCTGGACCTGAACAAGGATGTCGTAGTACAGACAATCAACTTATCGTTCACACTCTGCAGTCTGATCATGTTGGTCGGCCTATTTTCAATCAATGCCTTAGACACCCAATCAATGCTTACCTATTCCTTAGGCCTAGCACCCGTGATGTTTGGCGTGTGGCTGGGGAACAAACTGCGAAGGAAACTCTCGGATCGACGATTCAGGCAATCAGTGATGATACTTATCGTCGTACTTGGCGCACTACTGTTATTCCGTTAGTGCTAGCGTCTGCCTCGTAGCCAAAACATAACCAATAAAAACCCTGCAAGCGCGCCACCCAAGTGCGCAAAATGCGCGACGTTGTAACCGAAAATCGAGATCCCGGTAAGCCCCGCGGTAAGATCGATTAGTAGCAAGACGGGCACAAAATACCGTGCTGATATCGGCACAGGGAGAAAAATCAGCATGATCTTGAACGCTGGAAATAGGAGCGCGAAGGCCACCAAAACGCCGTAAACTGATCCAGACGCTCCGACGGCGGGCGTATTACTCACAGCCCATAACTCTCGCAAATCGTCGCTACCCACACCCGCGAACTGGCTTGAGATATCTAAACCCTCGACGGTGACTCGCGCCAGATCAAGGTCATTCATCCCAGCCGCCATCAATTGGCTAGCAAGAGCTGCATATTCGTACTGTGTGACAGCAAGATGGGCAAGCGCCGCGCCCACGCCGCAGACTAGAAAAAAGACCAACAAGCGCTGGCCACCCCAAGCTTGCTCCAGTACTCGTCCGAAAGACCAAAGCGCTAACATATTTAGGCCAAGATGCCACCAATCGGCATGCAAGAACATATAGCTCAGCAGCTGCCAAGCACGAAACTGCTGATTGTTGTAGGCGTAAAGTTCAAGGCCAGAAGGCGCGCCAGCAAACAGTGCGCTGATCACAATGTGGGTCAAGACAATAGCCGCGACCAAACGATTGGTGGTAGATTGCAGATGCTGTTTTAAAAATTCCATCGCTGCATAGTAACAGGAAAAAATCACCAAATATGAACCAGATTTCGATCTCGTCTGAAACCGGTTTAACCGTAGAGTTGCTCGACTACGGCGCCAGAATTCATGACGTCAAAGTACCTGTTATTACAAACAGAGAAAAGACCAAACAATCCGTCGTGTGTGGCTATGCAACACCAGAAGAGTACCTACAAGATCCGTTTTATATGGGCGCCAGTGTTGGGCCGATTGCCAACCGCATTCGACACGGCCAACTCTGCTTGGGCGCACACACCATTCAATTACCCACCAACCAACAAGGGCATTGCTTGCATTCTGGAGAGCTCGGTTTTGATGCAAAATATTGGGCACTCGCTGAGCAAACCAGCAACGCCGCAAAGTTTGTCTTAGATATTCAAACCTATGCGCAAATTCCCTTACACGTGAGCGCCAGCTACACCGTCGATGCCAACACACTGCAGATTGAGTATGAAGTTAAGACGCGCTCTGACGTTTACATCAATATGACCAACCACACATATTGGAACCTCAATTCACAACATGAATCCATTCAAAATCATAGCTTTGATCTCGCAGCGCTCGCTATCGCAAATAAGGACAACGATGACATACCCACCGGCCAATTGCAGTTACTCGATCATCCTTATAGCTACAAGTTTACGAATGCCGCCGATCAAGCCGGCTTAGCCGATACGGTTGATCACCATTTTGTCGTCGACGAATACGACGCTGGCCTAAAACGAATGGTTGTGGCTCGCTCGCCACAGAGCCCGTTATCACTTACAGTGAGTAGCACCAAGCCCGGTTTTCAGTTGTATTCAGCACATTTTCTAAGCGGCCAACAAAAGCCCTTTGCCGGCTTTTGTGTAGAACCGCAATATGCGCCAGATGCACCAAATTTAGCGGGATTTGCAGCCCCTCTAACAACCCCAGAAGTGCCTTATCACCACCGTATTGAATATCAATTCGATGCGGGCTAATCGCTTTTGTGAACGACTCTTTGTGGGAACGGTATTTCAATATTATTGCTATCAAACACGTTTTTAACCGACTCGGTCATTTCCCAATAGAACGGCCAGTAGTCGTCAGTTTTTACCCATGGCCGCACAATGAAATTAACGCTGCTGTCCGCCAGAGTATGAACCGCGATTACAGGCTCTGGCTCAGACAATACTCGCTCATCTTTCTCCACGAGTTCGGTTAGCAAACTACGAACTTTGTCTAGGTCTTCCCCGTAGCCAACTCCAAAGCTCATATCTACTCGTCGTCGACCCGTTGATGTGTAATTCACGATATTGCTATCAAGGACTCGGGCGTTAGGAATAATGACGCACTTGTTATCAGGTGTGCGAAGCTCGGTGGTAAAAATATGGATGCGTTTTACTGAGCCGGATTCGCCCGCCACATCAACAAAATCATCAACGCGAAACGGGCGCAAGATCAGAATCAATACTCCAGCGGCGAAATTGGATAAAGAGCCCTGCAAGGCTAAGCCAACCGCCAAACCGGCGGCACCGATAACAGCGATAAACGACGCTGTTTGCACACCAAGCTGCGCGAGGGCCGCAATAATGACAACCGCAAACAGCCCCCAATACACCAAGCTCTGCAAAAAGCCGATTAGTTCCGCATCGGCATCGTTACGTTCAAGTGCTTTAACCACGAGGTTGGTAACCCAGCGCGCAATGCGTTTTCCCACCCAGAAAATAAGCAGCGCTAGCACCAAATTCAATCCAAATTCTGCACCGCGCTCAATAATGATATCGGCGTACTTTTGAGTGTTCTGCAGCAGCTCTGAAAGGGTTTGATCCATAGTTATTTTAAGATGGTTCTGAAAGTTAGATTGATTCGGCTGTTGGCCTTAGCGCGCTTCGGAATATGGTGCTGCCAGCATCGCTGTGTCGCCCCGCGCATAATTAGCAAACTGCCGTGCTCAAGCGCTATGCTGAATTTTTCTCGGGTAGTTTTATGGCGTAAATGAAAGTCTCTTGACCCACCCAAACTCAAGGATGCAATGACCGGGTCTACGCCCAGTTCAGGCTCATCATCGCTGTGCCAACCGTTTGAGTCTTGCCCATCGCGATAGAGATTGAGTAACACGCTATTGTATTGATGCGCACTGGCCTGCTCAACTTGTTCACGCAACGCTTGCAGGGTGGCGGTCCACGGTAAGGGATGCATGGTCATATTGGAATAACGGTAGTCGGTTCCCGCATCACCCACCCAACTCGAAAGCCGCGGCGTGGGGTATGACTTGCCGTAAACAGTGATGTTCTCTTGGCGCCAGTCCGACCCCTCTAACAGCGCGTGATAGGTATCCCAGGCGACATCTGCGGCCAAAAAGTTCGCATAGTATTCGATGTCAGCGTCAGGGAGCGACAATTTAGTTACGGCAGCGTCCATTAGGCTCAGTTGATATTCGTTATTTCGCATACATTGTCCCAATCGGCTTGCTCTATAATACGCGGTTTTCCGCACAAAACAGTAAAGACATTTTTAAGGTGAGTTATGCAATTTAATGGTAGCGACAGTTATGTTTCCACCGACGACCTCAGCCTCGCCGTTAATTCGGCGGTGGTTCTGCAGCGGCCCCTACTAATTAAGGGCGAGCCAGGTACGGGCAAAACAATGCTTGCAGAGGAGGTGGCGAGCTCCCTAGGCAAACGTTTGATTCAATGGCACATCAAGTCCACAACCAAAGCCCAACAGGGTTTGTACGAGTACGACGCCGTTTCGCGGCTACGAGATTCGCAACTGGGTGACGCGGATGTTAAAAACATCAGTAATTACATCGAGCGAGGCAAACTGTGGGAAGCATTCGATTCCGATGAACAGGTCGTCCTGCTGATTGACGAGATTGATAAAGCAGATATCGAATTCCCCAACGATTTATTGGTTGAAATCGATAAGATGGAATTCTTCGTTTACGAAACTGGGGAAACGATTAAAGCCAAGCATCGGCCGATTATTATCATCACCAGTAATAATGAAAAAGAACTTCCAGACGCTTTCTTGCGTCGTTGTTTTTTCCATTTTATTAACTTTCCTGACCGCGAGACGATGGAAAAGATCATGGCAGTACACCATCCGGCTGCGCAGAAAGATTTGGTTAAAGAAGCGCTCGACGTCTTTTTCGAAGTGCGTTCGATCCCTGGCATGAAGAAGAAACCATCTACGTCCGAACTCATTGATTGGTTAAAACTGTTGATGGCTGATGATATCCCAGTCGACATTTTAAAAGACCGCGACAATCACAAAGCCATTCCGCCGCTCTATGGCGCGTTGCTTAAGAACGAACAGGATGTGCAATTACTAGAGCGCCTGGCCTTTATGCATCGTCGTGAAACCCGTACGCCGCAGCAATAATGCTCTTAAATTTTTTCGACTCACTGCGTCATCAGGGCTTGCCAGTTACATTTGGCGAGCTCTCTGACTTAATTACCGCTTTAGAGCACCGCCTAGCATTTGCGGATATGGAGCAGTTCTACTATTTGAGTAGAGCCTGCATGGTCAAAGACGAGAAAAACTTTGATAAGTTTGACCGAGCCTTCAAGGCGCATTTTACTGAGTTGGAAAAACTTGAAGACTTTATCGAAGTACTGATTCCTGAAGATTGGTTGCGTGCGGAATTTTTGAATACGCTAACCGAAGAAGAAAAAGCGCAAGTTGAAAGTCTTGGCGGCCTTGAAAAACTCATCGAGACGTTCAAGAAACGGCTCGAAGAACAAAACGAAGAACACCACGGCGGCAGCAAATGGATAGGTACCGGTGGCACGTCGCCGTTTGGTAACAGCGGCTTTAATCCTGAAGGCATTCGTATGGGTGGTGAAGGCGGTGGCAAATCTGCCGTAAAAGTCTGGGACCGACGCGAATTCAAAGATCTCGACGATTCAATTGAACTCGGTACGCGCAATATCAAGATGGCGCTACGACGTCTGCGTAAATTTGCCCGCACCGGGGCCGAAGATGAACTCGACCTTGATGACACTATTCGCTCGACGGCCCACAATGGTGGATTGCTCGATATTAAAATGGTGCCCGAACGTCACAATGCCGTGAAGGTGTTATTGCTTTTCGATGTCGGCGGCTCGATGGACCCTTATGTGCGTACCTGTGAAGAATTATTTAGCGCAGCGCGGATAGAGTTCAAACATATGGAGTACTTTTACTTTCATAACTTTATCTACGACGGACTCTGGCAGAACCACGATTTACGCTACGACGAAGTGACACCCACCCATGATGTGCTGCGTAAATACGGCAAGGACTACAAAGTGATTTTTGTTGGCGATGCAGCGATGGCGACCTATGAAATCACCCACTCTGGCGGCAGCATTGACTTTATGAATCGTGAACCCGGGGCCAATTGGTTGAATCGATTTACCGAGACCTTCGACAAAACGGTGTGGCTAAACCCAACGCCTGAAGAGTATTGGAAACACACGCATTCCACCAAGATCATTCAAGAGTTGATGGAAGATAAAATGTACCCACTCACGCTGAAAGGCATGGAAGAAGCCATGGCCTACTTAAGCAAGTAGCCCAAGGCATGAATCGACTCCATTTCGTTGAAACTAGACATCGGAATGAAGTCTCTCAACATTACTTAAGCTGCTGAAACCACCCTATGAAGCCCTACATCGCCTCGCAAAGATCGAATTTCGGCATTGTCGATGCTGTTAATACTGCGGTGAAACCTCGGTGACATCCCTCGCGAGTGCGCCAATAGAATCTGTAAAACATCTCCATGCCCTACCAGCAGTATCTTGCGCCCTCTAAACCGCCGCTCCAGTGTATCAACCACCTTTACAGCCCGGCTTAGAGTGTCGGCAACACTTTCAACCTTACGATAAGCGTGTTCCGGAAAGTTTCGATCTTGTTGCCAAACCAAATCATAGTTTCTGACGTCTTGCAGTTCAAACAAGCCGAAATCCCGCTCACGTAGATTGCGATCTATGTCAACTTTCAACGTGCAATCAAGTACGTCTGACATGATATTTGCAGTTTCAATACAACGCTTATAGTCAGAACTGACGATGATGGTGTCGCTACTCAAACGAGTACGGATTGCTGAGGCTAGCACTTGTTCAGCTCCGAAATTACTCAAACCATAGTGCTCCTTGGCATTGTTTTTATGACTCACAATGATGCCTTCCTTGTTAGCAAGACTTTCACCGTGGCGCATTAAGAAGTAGGAATTTTTAAAATTGTTGGTCTGCATCAGCATCACCGAATTCGATAGAACATATGGGCAGAAAGTAAACGACCAATATGAACATTCCGAGTCAATATCGTGACGCTCTCGTTACAAGCTGCTGTTTTATAAGAGCCACCTGTTGACCATCAAGGAGCGGGGTTGATCGCCAATCTTCGCTTGCGCTGATTGAAAAATTGATCAAGGGAGTAGATGGCTAACGCCATCCAGATCAAACCAAATGCGATCTGCCGGTCAGTGCCAAATGGTTCTTGAAAAACCATCACGCCAATTAGCAACTGCAATGAAGGCCCAAGATATTGAGTCATACCCAATGCCGTCATACTTATTCTTTGCGCGGCCATCGCGAACAGAACTAATGGAGTCAGAGTTACTAGCCCACCCAAGGCCAGCATGGCATCGGTACGTAGTTCAATTCCCGACGAACCCAAGCCAGACATATGCAGATAAATCAGGTATCCAATTGCCGGCAGGATTAGCAGCCCGGTTTCGATTGCCATGCCATGAGTAGCCGATGTTGAGATGGTTTTCTTGACCGCCCCGTAACAAGAAAAAGTGAGAGCGAGTGAGAGCGCCACATACGGCACTTGATCATGCACAAAAATCAGATAAGCAACACCAAGCGCCGCGAGCAATACAGCCATCAGCTGCCTAGGCCGCAAAGTTTCGCCAAAAAAGCACACGCCAAACAACACATTTAAAAGAGGGTTGATGTAATAACCCATCGAGCCCTCAACAATTTGCCCATTGTTAACCGCCCAAATATAGATAGCCCAATTTATGGAAATTAGAATGGACGCGGCGAGCAATCTCAATAACACATCTGGTTTTTGCAGCAAGCCCATCATCTGTCGCCATTCGCGCATAAGCACGATGAACAGCAGCACCATCAGACACGACCACACCATGCGATGCGCGACAATCTCAGTGCTCGGAACATGTTCCAACTCACGCCAAAATAATGGCACGATGCCCCAGATTAAATAGGCCAAAAGTGCGTAAAAGAATCCAGCGTTGTTCATTGGCGCAGCCTAGCATGTGATAATCTTGCCAGCATTCGATTTCCACTCTAATAAAGACAATGACTAGATTACTGCTCCTGATCACTGCACTGCTTGTAACACCACTAGCAAACGCCGAAGAGACCGATTTACTGTGCGGCCAACTGCTTGATGTCAACGCAAAAGAATTACTTGGGCCGACCACGGTCAGAATTAGCGATGGCATAGTAACCGCCGTTGGCGATGTGGCCACACCTGCGGCTAAGGTAATTGATCTCAGTCAAAAGACCTGTCTCCCAGGGTTAATCGATATGCATGTACATTTAACCTCGCAAAGTAGCCCGCGCAGTTATATCGAGCAATTCACGCTAAACAAAGCAGACTACTCATTTCGCGCAGCGCACTACGCGAAGAAAACCCTAAATGCGGGATTTACTACAGTCCGCAATCCCGGTGACGATGGCACGGTGACTAAATCGCTGCGCGATGCGATTAACCAAGGGATTGCCGATGGTCCAAGAATTTTTACCGCAGGTAAATCTTTGGCTACCACGGGTGGGCACGCTGACCCCAGCAATGCCTATCGAGAAGACTTAATGGGTGACCCACATGCTAAAGAAGGTGTGGTTAATGGGCCGACCGAGGCTATGAAAGCGGTTAGACAACGTTATAAGGAAGGCGCCGACTTTATTAAAATAACCGCGACGGGCGGTGTTTTGAGTACTGCAAAGAGTGGGCAAAACCCGCAATTCAGCGACGACGAACTGATTGCTTTAGTTGCCACCGCAAAAGACTACGGATTCAAAGTAGCGGCGCATGCGCACGGTGCAGAGGGCATGAAGCGCGCGATCATTGCGGGTGTTGATAGCATCGAACATGGCACCCTCATGGATGATGAAGGTCGAGGCCTAATGAAAAAGTATGGCACCTATCTCGTGCCTACTATCCTAGCCGGTGAATTTGTAGCAAAGAAAGCTGAAATCGATGGCTACTTTCCTGAAATTGTACGACCTAAAGCCCGCGCCATTGGGCCGCAACTAAAAGAGAATTTTCGTAAAGCCTACGAGACCGGCGTAAAAATCGCTTTTGGCACAGACAGCGGTGTGTCAGCACATGGCGATAATGCGCAAGAATTTAAATTGATGGTCGATGCTGGAATGTCCTCAATGGACGCCATCCTTTCCGCCACCGTTGCGGCCGCTGATCTGCTCGGCGAGTCAGATACACTGGGCGGCATAGCTGCTGGCAAACATGCGGATATCATCGCCGTGAGCGGTAACCCCTTAGAAGACGTCACGTTGCTAGAGAACGTCGATTTTGTAATGAAAGGGGGCGTTGTCTATAAAGACGAATAAGCCGTTCACTCGTTATATAACTCGTAACGGATTACTGGGGTTGAGAATGTTCAGCCCCAGTCTAAAACCACCTTACCCGATTGCCCTGAAGACATAATTTCGAAACCCCGTTGAAACTCATCGACCGACAAGCTGTGAGTCAACATTGGAGATAAATCTAAGCCAGATTGGATAAGGCTGGCCATTTTGTACCAAGTCTCAAACATTTCTCGGCCGTAAACGCCCTTTAACTCAAGGCCTTTAAAAATGACCTTGGTCCAGTCGATCGCCATATCAGACGGAGGGATACCAAGCATAGCTATCTTGCCTCCATGGTTGATTCGATCGAGCATGGTATTGAACGCCGAAGGCACGCCCGACATTTCCATACCGACATCAAAGCCCTCGGTCATACCGAGTTCATCCATAACATCTTTAAGCTCTTGTTCGGCCACATTAACCGCACGCGTGGCGCCCATTTTCTCAGCCAGCTCTAACCGATAGGGATTAACATCGGTGATCACGACAAAGCGCGCACCGACGTGTTTCGCTACCGCAGCGGCCATAATCCCAATGGGGCCGGCACCGGTAATTAAAACATCCTCGCCAGTCAGGTTAAACGACAACGCGGTATGCACCGCATTGCCAAAGGGATCAAAGATCGCAGCAAGATCGTCACTGATATTGTCAGGAATTTTAAAGGCATTAAATGCTGGGATTGCCAAGTACTCGGCGAACGCGCCTTGCCTATCTACACCCACACCAACTGTATTGCGACACAGATGTCGACGCCCGGCACGACAATTGCGGCAATGCCCGCAAGTAATGTGGCCCTCACCTGAGACTCGATCGCCGATCGAGAACCCGCGTACTTCTTGCCCCATATCAACCACTTCACCCACGTACTCATGGCCAACGATCATGGGTACGGGAATCGTATTTTGTGACCATTCGTCCCATTGATAGATATGAATATCAGTGCCGCAAATGGCGGTTTTACGAATTTTAATAAGAAGATCATTGGGACCAGCAGCAGGAATCTCCGCATCCGTCATCCAAATGCCAGCTTCTCGCTTCAGTTTCGCCAGGGCGCGCATCTTACTCACGATATCACTCCCATTTCTTGCCCAACCTGAATAAAGGCATCGATGACAAAATCAACTTGATCAAGACTATGCGCTGCCGACATCTGGGTGCGAATACGCGCTTTTCCCTGAGGTACGACTGGGTACGAAAAGCCAACCACGTAGACACCGCGTTCAAGCATCTTAGCCGCCATCTCACCGGCCAATTTGGCATCACCCAACATCACCGGAATAATCGCATGATCAGCGCCTGCCAAAGTAAAGCCGGCTGCTGACATACGTTTGCGAAAATGCCGGCTGTTCTGCTCCAGCTTGTTTCTGAGATCATCGCCCTCCGCCAACAGATCGATCACACGAATCGAAGCTGACACAATAGCTGGCGCTAAAGAGTTTGAAAAAAGATACGGACGCGAGCGTTGCCGTAACCAAGCCACGACCTCTTTGCTGGCAGCGGTGTAGCCTCCTGAAGCACCGCCCATGGCCTTTCCAAGTGTGCCCGTCATAATATCTACCCGACCCATTACGTCGCAGTACTCGTGCGAGCCTCGACCATGCGCTCCGACAAAGCCCACGGCGTGCGAGTCATCCACCATAACCATCGCATCATATCGATCAGCCAAATCGCAAATAGCACTTAGATTGGCAATTACGCCATCCATCGAGAACACTCCGTCGGTAGCGATTAGCTTAAATCGAGCCCCAGCATCCTTCGCTTCTTGCAGCCGCAGCTCTAGTTCTTGCATGTCATTGTTGGCATAGCGAAAGCGTTTTGCTTTACACAAACGAACTCCATCAATAATGCTGGCGTGATTTAAGGCATCAGAAATTATCGCGTCTTCGGCACTCAATAGAGTTTCAAATAAGCCCGCATTAGCATCGAAGCAGGAAGAATAAAGAATGGTGTCTTCAAAGCCGAGAAACTCGCTTAGCTTATGCTCGAGAGTTTTGTGAATATCCTGGGTACCACAAATAAACCTCACCGACGCCATACCAAAACCATGACCATCTAAGCCACTTTTAGCGGCGTCGATTAAGGACGGATGATTGGCTAAGCCTAGATAGTTGTTGGCGCAAAAATTAAATACTGACTCGCCGCTATCTACCTCAACTTGCCCCTGCTGGGCTGAAGTGATAACTCGCTCTGCTTTAAACAAACCAGCTTCTTCAACGGCATGAAGCTCGTGTTGCAAATGATGTTTGAATTGCTCAGTCATTTAGATCAGTTCTCAACTAAATTAGTGCACTGCCTCAGAGTAGGCCGTTTGTGTTTCAAGGTAAATAGTCTTCGCCATTTCACGCGCTGCATCCAAAGACATAAATTGTGCGGAGAAATCAGCGATCACTGGGTCGATCGCTAGTTTTGCCGCATTCACGAGATGCGAAATTAAGTCCATCGGGTTTTCGATGCCCGTAGCAATACGAATCGTGGTTGGGAAAATTTGCGCTTCAGCTTGCTGTTCTGTATTTAATTCTGAATGCGTGGTCAAACCAGGGCAGCTGATAATAGTATTGGTTTGCCCTAAACTTATTTGATGTGAGAAGGCAGGTTCCAAACTATCGAAAAAGCGCTGGAAGGCATCACTTGGTATTTCTCGACCCATATCCACGGTAAATAAGCCTGCTGGCATGCCAAGAAACAAGGACGCTTGCGCAAGTTGATAGTTGGCATTGCCGGGCAAACCATTGCAATTAACTTTGATCAGCGGATGCGAATCTAGAAAGCTCGCCAACACTCGCGTGTTGATGCATTTTTTTAGCATTCTCACTTCCAGCGTTTTCATACCCTGCATGACCTCAAACGCGGTATCGGCGTTCAGAAATGCGCCCTTAACGTAGTAGACATTCCAAAACATCGTGTTCTCCCAATTTGCCATTCCTTTGGGGATAAACATATCTTCATTGCGCGCGATCACACAACCAGCAATGCAAGTGCCTGACCCAGTGAGATCTTTGGTATAGCTGTGGATCACAAAATCTGGCCGCTCCTGATCGTCTTGTCGTTGCAAAGGCTGGATTAAGAACGGCGTACCAACCGTCGCATCTAAAATCACTCTAACCCCTTCAGCATGCGCGAGCTTACATAAGGCCGGCACGTCCAAAACGTAGCCATGCGGATTGCAGGGCGATTCAATATATAAATAAATGTGCTTGCCGGCGGCGAGCCGATCCGCGTACTGTCTCTTGACAGTATTAAGAGCATCGACAAAAGCGCTGGTTTGTTCACCTGAAAATTGGTGGACTGCAACGTTCAAGTTTGATGGTTTGGCAAACCAGTCATGAATGAGTTGATGCGCGCCCCCATAAATGTTCTGACTCGCTATCAAGATATCTTCATGCCCCAATAAATGTGACAGCGTGGCATCAATCGCGGCCATGCCACTGTTGTAGTTCCAAGCAAGATACTCGCCCGCATATGGGCCTGCCTCTAAATCGACGATGTGATTTGCTAGCGAAATCGATGTTGGATTCAGTAAGCGAGAGTAGATGTCTAACATCATCTCTTTGCCTTCAAAGGCGTCACTAATCCATTCTGCGCAGGCGTAAATATAGGTCGCCGTTCGAGTGATCACTGGCGTCGCAGAAAAGATGGCGTTTACATTGTCAAATACCGGATACGCTGATTTTGCGCTCAGACTGGCCGGGCTCATTCCCAAGCCTTGATAATTTGCGCGAGTTGGGTTTTGCAAGGTGTCCAACACCTTCGCCAGTTGAAATGATAAAAATTTCTTGGCGTTAAACAACGCCGCTTTTTCGGTAGCATTGAGCGAGGCCATACTCCGTTGCGCCTCTTGCCACATGAGTTCGACGTTGCCGTGACATTCGTAAACACGCTCTACTGCCGCCAACAGCGCTCGCCCAAGTTCGCCATCTACCTCAATATTAAAATGCGACAGCTGTTCGGCCGCCAGTTCCTTAATATCCTGAGCCTGACTGGAGTTGCGTCGTGGAGACAGCTTTTTAGCTGCGGTGAAAAGAGGATCCGTCATAGCGTCATCAATCGAAGTTAGCTTTTAATCAAGACTAAATCATAACGCGTGTTTGATGATTTCTGGTTTTTCAAGACAGATTCGCAATAATCGCCAAAATCAGTGCATCGAGACCAAATCCTCTGCTAATTTAGAGCCTAAAACACAATTTCAATCGTACCTTCTCTACGTGGGTCAACGCCACCTTCCAAACTGCCATCTTCATTCTTGATCACTACGCTGAGACCAGAGTTCTCACCCGCAGATTCCTTCACTTCAAACCCATAGTCGCGTAAGCCTTCTATGAGGTTGGTACTGGCACGATCTTTTTCAATACGAACCGTATCTCCGCGGCCCACTAAGTTGGGTAGATCCACTGCCTGTTGAGGAGTCAGACCCCATTCCATAACCCCAACCAAGGTTTTCGCGGTATAGGCGATAATCGAATTACCGCCCGGCGAACCGGTGGCCATTTTGAATTCACCTTCGGCATCAAGCAAAATAGTTGGCGACATAGAGGATCGCGGGCGTTTACCACTAGCGACCGCGTTAGCGATCGCTGCGCCTTGCTCGTCCACAGGTAAAAAGGAAAAGTCGGTGAGTTGGTTATTTAAGAACATGCCGCCGACCATACGTGCGGACCCGAAAATACTCTCTACGCTGGCCGTCATCGAAACCACGTCACCCTGCTGATCAACCACCACAAAGTGAGTTGTGCCAGCGACATCATTGGTGGCATCCACACCGGCTGCTTCGGGTATCGCATTAGTAAACGACCAAGGGTCACCATGTTTGACACTCGACTCAGCCTTAGAAGTCGAAATTTGGCTTGCCCGCAATGCCAAGTAATCTGGATGCAGCAATCCCCCGACCGGCACCATTACCTGCTCTGCGTCGGCCACATAGCGGTCTCTATCAGAGTACGCCAGCCGCTGCGCTTCACCAAACAATGCCCAGTTGTTTGGATCTTCTACACCCGCTGATGAAAAACCATCGAGTTTTTCTAAAATACCCATGGTCATCGCAACTGCCAGCCACGACGATGGCGGTGGTGGACCACACAACTGCATATCTCGATAGGGCGCGCACAAAGCGTTTCGTTTCACGGCGCTAAATTTGGCCAGATCATCGAGTGTCATGCCACCCGCGCGAGGCGCGGTGTTAACCTCAGCCACAATCTCAGCGGCTAACTTTCCGGTGTAAAAATTACGCGGATCAGCCGCGATAAGTTCCAACGCCGCTGCGTATTCTGGGTTACGTAGTAGATGCCCGATTGACAGTGGCTCGCCGTCTTCAGTATGGAAATACTCCCAGGCATCAGTTGGGCCGTCCTTAGTTTCTTTGGGGAGGTATTTGCCAAATCGTTGAATCATGCCGTGTAGACGCGGCGAGACTTGGAAACCTTCGCTTGCGTGTTGTTTCGCTGCACCAAATAAGTCTGCCCAGGGCAAGCGGCCATGGTCTTGATGAGCGAGACTCAGCATGGATATCGCACCCGGCACCCCAGTTGATAAACCACTGTGTTTGGCATCGAGATAGCCCATCTTGCTGCCATCGCTGAGTAGAAAGCGATCGGCCTCAGCGCTTTGCGGCGCAGTTTCTCGGCCGTCGTACACACTCAAGCTATTCGTGTCATTGTCAAAATGCACTAGGAACCCGCCACCAGCTAAACCAGAACTTTGCGGTTCTACCAAACTTAGCACGGCCTCAATAGCGATCGCCGCGTCCACCGCGGAGCCGCCAGCAGCCAAGACGTCAGCGCCGGCTTTACTGGCCAGTGGATTCGCGGTGACTACCATCGCTTCGCCACTTTGCTGCTGTTTCGTAGGAGCGGTTGATACACGATCTGTTGAACAGGCTGTTAAAGCCACAGCCAAAAGCCAAAGTGCAATCTTCAAAACAAACACCTTTAAGATACGAGAGTAAATCAGAGACCCGATCATACTCGATTCGATCTCATCAGCAAGCCAACACACAGGACGGCTATACTTGAGTGGCTCAGCTCTGCACAATGTACCTAATGGATAATCCAAACGACAAACGGCAAAAAGCCATCCCCAAGACTCGCCTCGGCCGCCTCTCCAGGGTAGCGAGAATTGCCGGTGGAGTTGCTGGCGGCATGCTGGCTGAAGGCGCACGGCAGCTCGCTGACGGCAACCGACCAAAAATGAGCGACATGATTCTGACCCCCGGGAATGCTGGAAGAGTCGCTAAACAGTTGTCCGCCATGCGTGGTGCAGCGATGAAGGTCGGGCAACTGTTGTCAATGGAGACCGATGGCCTACTACCGGAGGAGTTGAGCAATATTCTCGCGCAGTTACGTGACAACGCCTACTCAATGCCGAGCGACCAACTCGAGCAAATGCTGCTGGCTACTTATGGGGAAAACTGGCGAGATTCCTTCAATAATTTTGACCCTAATCCAATCGCCGCGGCCTCTATTGGGCAAGTGCACCGGGCGACAACACTGGATGCAGAAGACATCGTACTGAAAATACAATATCCCGGGGTAAGCGAGAGTATTGACAGCGATGTCGACAATATTGCTTGGTTGTTGAAGATCTCCAACCTGCTACCCAAACACATGGATATCACGGCGCTACTCGCAGACGCCAAACAACAACTTCGAGAAGAAGCCGACTACTTAGCCGAAGGCGTGCACCTCGCGACGTTTTATCAGACGTTAATCGACGACGAACGTTATGTTGTACCTTGGTACTACGATGACTTGAGTAGCGAAACAATTCTCGCCATGGAATATGTTGAGGGCGATCCGATCGAGGCGCAAGTAAATCTCGCACAGCAACAGCGTGACGAACTTATGTGCAATCTGTTTGAATTGGTTTTTCGTGAGCTATTCGAGCTGCGCCTAATGCAAACAGACCCGAATTTCGCCAATTATCGATACCAAACTGACAGCGGTCAGTTGGTACTCTTGGACTTTGGTGCCACGCGCAGTTTTAAGGCTGAATTTGTAGTCGACTACAAACGCCTAATCCGTGCCGTAATTGCTCATGACGATGATGCCGTTGTGGATGCCGCTGATCGTCTCGGCTACGCAGCAAGCGATGCCAGCGAACAATATCGCCGCTTCCTCGTTGATATCTTTTATATCGCCTTAGAGCCTTTCGCTTTTGACGGTGAGTTCGACTTTGCCTCTTCGCAGCTCTCTGAGCGCCTCTCAGAACTGTCCGATGAGGCTTACGGTTTCAAAGAATTTTGGCAGACCCCGCCTACTGATATCCTCTACCTGCATCGCAAACTTGGCGGCACATTCTTGCTCGCCACCAAGATGCGGGCGAAAGTGAACTGTCATCAGCTAGTCTCGCCTTGGATTACACGCTTGCGATAAGGCTAGCATATGGCTGGGTTTAGCTTACTCGTCTAGCAGCGCCTCAATTCGATCCATGATGTTTTCCATTCGACGAATAATCGCTTGATAAGCATCTGGAGCTGCCATATCGAGACCAGCTTTGCTCAAAATGTTGTAGGCATAATCGGAACCACCCGCTTTGAGCACCTGTAAAAAATCATCGCGAACCTTGTCGTCACCAGCGAGAAATTTTTCCGCAAACCATGCAGCCCCTGAAATGGAAGTGGCATACTGGAATACATACATGTCGTAATAAAAATGCGGGATGTACGCCCATTCCATATTGTAAGGTTCGTCAATTTTCATAACGCCCTGTTCATGACCGTGGTACTTCTTGAGCAGCTCGTCGTACATCTGCGAAAAAATTGCGCCCGTCAGCGGTTTGCCGGCCTCGGCGGCTTCGTGAATCGCCAGTTCGAATTCCGCAAACATGGTTTGTCGAAAAAATGTGCCACGAATCGACTCTAGGGCCTGCCCAAGGTAAAAAAGCCTCTCTTCTTTACTTTGCGCATTAGCAATCAAGTGCTCTTCCAACAGAATTTCATTGATCGTCGAGGCCATCTCAGCCGTGAATGTCGAGTAAAAGGCTTTGGTAAACGGCTGTTCTCGCTTTGCGAGCATGGTATGAACTGCGTGACCCCACTCATGCAAGTGCGTTGATAAGGAGTTGTAATCATCATTGTGATTTAACAACACATAAGGGTGTACGTCATAGGCGCCGGGGTTCATGTAGGCGCCAGAGCGCTTGCCCTCCTGCGGATACACATGTGCCCAATTCGAGCTAAGAGCCGTAGCGAGATGTTTGTTGTATTCCTCTCCCAACGGCTGCAAAACTTCTAAGGCGATTTTGTTAGAAGCCTCGAAACTGAAATCCGTGTCCATTTCGACCAGAGGTGGATAGATATCGTAATAACGCAGATCATCCAACTCGAGAATACGGCCACGCAGCTTGAAATAGCGATGCAGGGTCGGGAGGTTCGCGTTTACCTGTTTGACTAACTCGCGGTAAACGTCTTCTGGTAAATTTTCCTGCGCTAGCTGCCACTCTAATACCGATTCATAGTTGCGCGCTTTGGCCTGAAAAATATTAGCCTGAACCTCGGTATTCAAGGTTGCGCCAAGACTGTCCTCAAAGTCTTTCCACTTGCCGAAAAAAGCATCAAATACTTTTTTACGATCGTCACGATTTGGGTTGCTGCGCGCGGCAGTGTAGGCGGCTTGCGTCACGGTGACTTTGGAGCCGTCAGTAAGCTCTATCTCTGGCCAGGGAATATCCGCGTTGGCAATCATCTGATAGATTTCAGTGGGGCTATTAGTGATGGCACTCGCAGAAGCCAAAATTTCTTCCCCTTTTTCATCGAGATAGTGGGGTGCTAATCGCAAGGTATCGCGAATATTTTGATCGTACGGTGCCAGACGAGTCTCAGCTTTCATGTACGCCTCTAACTTCTCTTCGCCCAAGGCAATCAAACTCGGGTCTATCCACGATGAAATTTCGCTGAACTTAGTACCAAGAGCCCGCATCTTTGCCGACCTCTCCTGACTGGCGGCCACACGTTGGTCCTCGTCACGCGTTAAATTCGAGTAAACACCAAGGCGCCAAAAGTCTTTAACTGCGGCGTAAAACTGATCAAGATTGTCGGCGAGTCTTTCTGGCGTCGCGGTGAAGCCCTGTTTTAGGCCAGCAATTTCGTCAACGCGCTTTTCGATGTCAATATAAGCTTGCTCCCACGCTGCATCACTTGCATAAAGGTCGCTTAGGTCCCAGCGAATCTGTGGCTGGTCTTCAGCCTGCGATGTCGAAGTCAAAATTAAGCAAACCAGCGTGAGCGCAATAGTCAGTGATCTAGGCATGAGAGAACCTCGTTATGTTGTTATCCAAATAAGATGCAATAAAACCACGCTTGGTTGCAACACCTGCGGTGCGAATGGCTATTTGTCATCTGTCTTTTGCATTCCCGCCTAAAATCAGTAGACTCATGGCATGCAGATTTCTGCCTTAATATTAAACAGCACCGTTAATTCATCACACGGAGCCTAACAAGAATAGTCGGTGTAACACACCGAGCAACCATCCGCCATACCCTAGCTCGAAGCATTGTAACGGCAAAGCTTGGGACTTCAGTGGCTTACACCAAAGGTATTTCCATGACAGATAAGACCGCCAACTCTGTAAACACGGCCTTTTTTGGCCACCCAAAAGGTTTGCAAACTCTCTTTATGACCGAAATGTGGGAACGCATGAGCTACTACGGCATGCGTGGTTTACTCGTACTTTTCATGACCGCAGCCATTCAGGAAGGTGGCCTCGCACTCACAACGGCTACTGCAACAGCAATATACGGGCTGTATACAGCTTCCGTTTACTTTATGGGCTTACCCGGTGGCTGGATCGCAGATCGACTCATCGGTGGGCAAAGGGCAATTTGGTATGGCGGCATCATTATTATGTGCGGTCACATCGTATTGGCAATTCCAAGTGACAGTACATTCTTCATCGGTTTGATTTTGGTGGTGCTAGGCACTGGGTTGTTGAAGCCAAATATTGGCGCTGTAGTCGGTCAACTCTACAGCCGCGAAGATGAACGGCGCGATGCTGGGTATGCAATCTACTACATGGGCATCAATATCGGCTCCCTAATTGGCTACACCGTGTGTGGTTGGCTAGCAGTCAATGCTGGCTGGCATTACGCCTTTGGTGCCGCCGCAGTCGGTATGGCATTGGGCTTAATTCAATTCGCAAGAACCAAAGACAATTTGCAAGGTGTTAGCGCGGCACCCGCCGTTACGATGAGCGAAAGTGCACAACGTAAGAGTTGGATGAGCATCATGATCTTTCTCGGTGCAGTCGTCATCGTTGCTGCCTTAACGATGCTAGGGAGTCTTTCAATTGACGCCGTGAGTCTCGCTAAAAACGTCGCTGTGGTATTCACTGCGACGTTCTTTATCTATTTCGGCCTGATTTATTTTCGTGGCAACCTGAGCCAAACTGAAAAGAAAGGCATGTGGGCATTAATGTTGGTATGCGTTGCCTCAGCTTGTTTCTGGTCTGGTTTTGAGCAAGCAGGTTCTTCACTAAATTTGTTTGCTAGGGATTACACCAACCGCATGATTGGCGGCTTTGAGATTCCCACCGCTTGGTTTCAAAATGCGAATCCATTCTTCATTATCATTCTGACGCCATTCTTCGCTGCAATGTGGATCAAATTGGGCCAACGAATGGTGACACCCGGCTACGGCATTAAGTGTGCCGTCGGCCTGATGATTATGGCGAGCGGTTTTATCGTGATGGTGTTCGCGGCGCAGATCGCCGCGGGCGGTGCTAAAGCTGCCGGTTTCTTCTTAATCTTGACTTACTTTTTGCATACGGTGGGCGAGCTTTGCCTAAGCCCAATTGCATTGAGCGCTGTGAGTAAACTTTCACCACAACGTTTTATCGGTCAAATGATGGGTGTGTTTGTACTGACCTATTCAATCGGCAATATCATCGCTGGCCTGTTAGCGGGCAACTTCGACCCAAGCAATGTCGCTGAGATGCCAAATCTGTATCAATCAATCGCTACTTTCAGCATCGGTATTGGCGCCGTGGTACTCCTGATCAGCATGGTTAGTAAAGGTTGGGAGCAGGAAGTAGTAGAACAAGATCGCGGAGGTGAAGCATGAAAACAACCTTAAAATTGCTTGCCGTTTCTGCGGCTGTATTGTGCGCAAACGCATTTGCCGGTGATGCTGACCATAAAGAGTCTGCTAAACAGTTTGTCGAGCGTATTCAAGCTGAGGGCCGAGAGCTCGCGAAAGAAGTTGAAGCCGCTTACTGGGTACGGCAAAACTTCATCACCAAAGACACGGCAGTTCTCGCCGCGAAAGCAGGTGAACGATCACTCGAGTTTGAGAGCAAAATGGTCGAGCAGGCCAAAAAGTATAACGGCACCGATATGGATACGGTTACCGCCCGCGCAATTGAACTCATGTTGAGAGGTTCCTCAGCGCCAGCGCCAGATGACCCAAAAAAACGCGCTGAACTGGCGGAGATATTGACCGATATGGAAGGCCAATATGGAGCTGGTGAGTATTGCACCGAGATTGACGGCGAAGAAGTTTGCCGCCAACTGCAAGAACTAGAGGCGGTGCTTGCAAGCTCTCGAGACTATGATGAGCTGGCTGATGTCTGGCAAGGCTGGCGCACAATTTCACCGGCGTACCGGAAGCAATATCAACGTTTTGTTGAGCTTGGCAATGAAGGTTCCAAGACCTTTGGTTTCGACAATCTGGGTGATCTTTGGAAGGCCGGTTACGATATGGAAACCGAGGCATTCACAATTGAAGCTCGTCGTCTTTGGGATCAAGTAAAACCATTCTATGAAGAACTGCACTGTCATGTGCGGGCAAAATTGTCAGAAGAGTATGGTGCCGACAAGGTTCCGCTTGATGGCCCTATTCCAGCGCACCTGCTTGGCAATATGTGGTCACAAACTTGGGACAATATCTACCCATTGATGGAGCCGTATGAGGGTGTTGCTTCCCTCGACGTAACCGCAGCTCTGAAAGAGCAAGGCTACGATGAATTAAAAATGACCAAGACGGCCGAACAATTTTTTACCTCGCTTGGGCTGCCTGATTTACCTGAGAGTTTTTACGAAAACTCCTTGATCAAAAAACCAGCTGATCGCAATGTTGTTTGTCACGCCAGTGCCTGGGACCTAGACAATGGTAACGACCCTCGTATTAAACAATGTGTGGAGATCACCGAAGAACAGTTCGGCACGCTGCATCATGAGTTGGGCCATATTTATTACTACTTGATGTATAAGGATCAACCATCGGTGTTCAAAGGTGGCGCACACGATGGTTTTCACGAAGCGATTGGTGACACTATCCAGCTTTCCATGACGCCTGGCTATCTTAAAGAGAAAGGCTTGATTGACGAAGTTGTTGAGAGCGAGCAAGCAACAATCAATAAGCAAATGAAGCAGGCCTTAGAGAAAATTGCCTTTTTGCCGTTTGGAAAAATGATTGATGAATGGCGTTGGAAAGTATTCTCTGGCGAAATTGGTCCAGACGAGTACAACAAAGGCTGGTGGGATCTGCGCACCGAGTACCAAGGCATCACGCCTCCGTTCGAACGCACTGAAGAGCATTTTGACGCAGGTGCCAAGTACCATATTCCTGGTAACACACCTTACACACGCTATTTCTTGTCTTTCATCATGCAGTTCCAATTCCACAAAGCTCTGTGTGAAGCCGCTGGTCATGAAGGCCCTCTCAATGAGTGTTCTATTTATGGCAATAAAGTCGCCGGCAAGAAACTAGGTGATATGTTGGCGATGGGTCAAAGCAAGCCATGGCCAGATGCGATGGAAGCCTTAACCGGCCAACGTGAAATGGACGCCAGCGCAATCATCGATTATTTTGCTCCGCTGAATAGTTGGCTTAAGGAACAGAACAAAGACCGACAATGTGGTTGGTAGCAATAGCTGAATGATGTTTGAGTTGTAGACAACTCTCCAAGCAACGGCATTTAATGGCGCATCGGGCAAACATTTTTTAGCTCGATGCGCCGTTTTGCATTGTTGAGCAACATTCAACCACCACGCGATCAGGATCTTCGGCACTAATTTATAGAATCTCACATGACCCTACTCTCAGCTGCCCTGTTGTTATTTTTGGTGATGGACCCACTGGGCAACATCCCGCTCTATTTGACCGCGTTGAAGAATGTGCCGGCCGAACGGCGCTGGAAAGTAATCGCTCGCGAACTCTTAATAGCGCTGCTGATCATGGTGGCCTTTCTGTTTGGTGGTCAGTATTTCCTATCAGCTTTGCAAATTTCTGAGCCTGCGTTAACAGCCACTGGCGGCGTCGTTCTGTTCTTAATCGCGATCAAAATGATCTTTCCACCAATCGGTGCCGAAGCCAATATTCAAAACCACGACGAGCCCTTTATTGTGCCGCTCGCTATCCCTTACGTAGCAGGGCCTTCATCTCTCGCTACCTTAATTTTAATCATGAATAGCGAGCCAACCCGTTGGCCGGAGTGGCTAGCGGCGCTTCTGGCAGCTTGGTTTGTGACCGGTGTGATTTTATTAGCTGCGTCGCCGCTCGCGAAACTCCTACGCAACCGCGGGCTTATCGCAATAGAAAGATTAATGGGTATGATCTTAGTTGCGCTTGCTATTCAGATGTTGATGAACGGCATCGCACAATTTTTAGCTACTTTGCCGAGTTAAGACAACCGACACATCAACATCCCCCACTCGGGGGATCGGCAATGGCTTTGGTTTGCACTAAGTTGTAGGCTCAAAAATTAATTGAGATCAGCTGCAGTGTTTCATCCGACTATTCAAACTCCGAAACTTCAGCACACTTGGTGCATGCAGTCCGCGTGGGCGAGTTTGCGTAAATCATGACTGCCCCCTACACTGCAGGACATGCTAGTCATGGGTAACCATATCAATTTGCGGGACTACTTTGCAGCCCAAGCATTGTGTGCACTTACTACCGCGCTCGTTGCGCTTGCACTCGATGCTTTGTTAAGAGAGTTTGGTATCGCGATTCACCCCTGGAAGGAAGCCGTTGCAGCAGGCTTAGGCGGGCTGATTTTCGCCTCTCTACTCGTGCCAGTACTTTGGCATCTCAGATTATTTACGCTCAGTCAATATTTGCTAGGTGCTTCAATCTTAATCCTTCCCACGACATTGGCAGTGATGATTGCCGTTTCATTTTTTGACAGCGCGCTGGTAGATACTTTTCTCAACCCAAATGGTGACCGCAAGGAATTCGCCCTAGCCATCTACATTCGCCTAGTGCGCTCCATTGTTTTAGTACCGGTCTACATTGGGACCTTCTTTTTGGTCTATCATCTTTGGTTCACTCATTCCTCCAGCCAACAAACCTGAGTTGTGCACACTAGTTTAGAAAAAGTGCACAAGGAATAAATGGTACTAGCAAGACACAGCGCAAGATCGTCGTACGAGGGGAACCTACTGCTTCGTTCGCAGGCGCAGTCGCCGCAACAAATATTTGAGGAGTTGCTGGTCACGGCAATTAAAGATAGCTGGATAATCGCCATCATCAATCTTCATGTGGCGGTATTTTTTGGTTTGATACTTCTCGCTTCCGGGTACGATGAATTCGCCTCGCTGACCTATCTTGGCATTCAGCTAGGCGTAACTACCATCGTAGGCATCATATTGATCTTTTTAGTGAGTCGACCTTCTGTAGTAATCCGTAATAATCAAACCAGCAGCTATCTAGGATTGATCACCAGTGATAGTTTGCTCGCTGCGGGCTGGGGCTTCTCAATTCTGATTTTTTTTATGACCGCCAGTGCCAACCAGGCCAATATGCTGGTCGCACTATTGTTGGCTGCGGGAGTAAGCACCGCTGCCATGTCCGCCAAATTACTATGGGTACTGGTAAGCGGCCGCGTTATCGTTTTTCTCCCCACGATTTTGTTTTTAGTACTGCAACAACCGCAAAATTGGTTATTGCACACCACGTCTTTGGTAGTCGCTTTCGCGGTTTGTTTGGCGGTTGGCTATGCTATCCATGTACAACTCTTGCGCGAGGCATCGCTTATCGTAGAGCTCAATCAAACGCAGAAAAAAATCGTTCGCGAAGCAGATTTCCGTGAGCATTATTTAAAAGCAATCACCCATGACCTTAGGCAACCCATATCAGCCACCAAACTATTTTTTCGTCGACTAAGACGTACCCAACCCGAATTAGACAATACCAGTGAAAGCCGCGCGATTGATGATTGCCTATATACTGTTGGCGCCATAATTGACGATATTGCACAGCTAAGCTGGGTTGATTCAAAGCTCCCAGAAGTGATACTTCAACCCGTTGAAGTACAGAAATTGATCGACCGAGTCGTGCAGGTAAGTCAAAGTTTGGCAGATAAAAACCATGTGCAGCTTAATTTCACGCCCTCGACTTTATTTGTTAGTGGTGATGCTGTGCTGCTCGAGCGAGCCCTTGGTAACTTGGTTAAGAATGCCATCGATCATGCAAATGCGAGCAAGGTGAGTATTCATGCCACCAGTGACGAGCCAATGAACGAGGTGAGAATCACGGTCGAAGACAATGGGAATGGAATTGCTCATGCGGAGCAAAATGCAATATTTGAAGAGTTTAACAGCGGAGATAAGCACGGTGCGACTTCCGGTCATATGGGCATTGGTCTTTCGATTGTGAGGAGCATTGCTAAGGCTCATCAAGGAGAGATATCTTTGAGGAGTGAAGTAGATCAAGGCTCGTCGTTTACTTTAACGTTGAACGCGCCGATATCAAACGAGAAGAGAAAGACGCAAATAAGTAGGCGCATCATCATCATCGATGATGATGAACACTTCGCTAACGAAATTTCAGCGCGCATTAGACAAAGAGGCATACAACCAACCATTTTTACCAGTGATGCTCAAATTCAATCCTGCGTGAAGGCAACGCTTCCTGTGGCCGACGCCTATATCGTCGACTACCGCCTAGGCGATTCTTTTACCGGCGAAGACGTACTGAAAAGACTGCCTAAAAAGGCAAAAAAGTACTTAATCTCAGACAGCGATGATCCGAGCATGTATAGCTTAGCAGCGCATTATTCAGCAGAATTTATTTCAAAGCCTAGCCTTTTGAACAAGCTTCATCAGCTATTCTAGGTGCTGAGCACGCGCAGCATCATATAAGCGCAACTCTGTGCTCTTAATAGTGCGGATTAATTCAGGCGATCAACGATGAAAACGATAAGCGAAGCCTCGCGCGAAACTCCAATCATTCATGAAACTGATGTGCTGGTCGTTGGTAGTGGGCCAGGCGGTCTAGCGGCGGCGCTGGCGGCGGCAAGAGAGGGAGTTGCAACAACGTTATTGGAACGTTACGGCTGTTTCGGTGGCAACATTACACAGGTAGGCGTAGAGGGCTTTGCTTGGTATCGCCATGAGCATACCGTTGATAGCGAAGGCATTGGCATCGAGTTTGAAGAACGCGCCAAAAGCATGGGTGCTGCCACACCAGAGCCGCAATCGGATAGCCATGCCATCGATGGAGAAGCGTTTAAATACGTAGCTGATGTACTCGTTCAAGAAGCCGGCGTCACACCGATGCTGCATCGAGCTATGGTCGCACCCATTGTCGAGGGCACAACCATTAAAGGCGTGATTGTTGAGAGCAAATCTGGCCGAGAAGCAATTCTAGCCAAACTCATCATAGACGCCACAGGTGATGCGGACATTGCCTATCGAGCTGGCGCAGAGGTTTACAAAACTCCAAAAGAAGAAATGATGGCAGCCTCGGTCATGTTTTCTATGAACGGCGTTAACAAGCAAAAATTTATCGAAGACGTGAAAGCTGATCCACATACGTATGCTGATTGGGCCGGTGGCGAGTGGACGATAGAAACCACGGGTAAGGAAGATGAAATGTTCTCACCGTTCTTGCGCAAACCGTTTGAGCGTGCTCGAGCCGAAGGGCTTATTCCTGAAAATTTGAATACTATAGCGGGCACCTGGGGTGCGATATCAGAGCAAGGCGATCTGACTTACTTAAACCTCGTGCACCTGGCCGAGATCGATGGCACCAACGCCGATGATTTAACCCGCGGAGAAATGGAAGGCCGGCGCCAAGCAATGCTCGCAATCGATGCTATAAAAAAATACAACCCTGGATGCGAAATGGCCAAGCTCAGAAACTTTGGCCTTACGCTCGGCATAAGAGACACACGCAAAATTAACGCGCACTACAATATGACGTCGCGCGATGTTCGAGAACAAGGCCGGTTCGAAGACAGCATCGGTATCTTTCCAGAATTTATCGATGGCTACGGAATCTTAATCTTGCCAACAACCGGCAGGTACTTCCAACTGCCCTATCGCGCAATGTTACCCAAGGGGATTAAGAATTTACTCGTCACCGGCCGCAGCATTGGTGGTGACAAAGACTCACATGCCGCAGTGCGTAATATGATGTGCTGCGCGGTTAACGGCCAAGGTGCTGGCGTCGCCGCTGCAGTTTCCATCAAAGACGGCAGTGATTTTGAGACCGTGGATATTCGCAGTGTGCAACGGCGACTTATTGCGCAAGGTGCACGAATTCACTGAGTATCATTCATTTACGAGTATTTTTCATTCAAACAGAAAGAGGCAAAGCGATGGCATCAAGCAAACAGATATTCTATGCAGTAATGGCGATAGTTGGTTTATGTGCAACCTGGTATTTCAATTTGCAGGCAATGGAACTTGATCCCAATTTTTCCTTCGCAAGTTTTATCCGCGACAACTACGTTAACCCTTCTTCAGCATCAATCGCCAACGACATAGCCGTCATTTTGGTGGTGTTCTTCTTTTGGTCTTTTCACGAAGCGCGTCGCTTAGGCATAAAGCATTGGTGGATTTATGTTCCACTCTCGATTGGGGTCGCTCTCGCCTTCGCCTACCCCCTATTCTTGTTGATGCGCGAACGCGCGCTGGCAAATCAAAGTTAAAAAACTCAATGCTCGTGACCTCACGGTTTGCCATAAAAAAGGGGATATCCGTCGTACTATAAGCTTCGACTCGAATTTCTAATAGGCACTCCTAAGGCGCCGAAAAGCTTTTTGCGGCAGTGTCCATCCGTTTTGCCAGCGAAAGCTCCATGAAGACATTCTTTTAAGTTGGCACTGCGCTGTGTTTAAACCACTATTGCGCAGATGTTCATGAGAGTCATATAGATCGATAACGTCATCCAGATATCTTTGGTAGCGCGCTGACTCCGAAAAATTCAGCCGCCAAACATTGAGCGCTTCGTCGCCTAATTCTTCCCAGCGATCAGAATAGCCTGACAGTATTTCTGGTATTGAGTTGACATCTTTTTCAGAGACTTTGATCGAGCACGAAGACCAATCAATGCCAGATGGAGCTACCCATTCGTCCGAGACAATCACTGGACAACGTCCCAAGCTCATGGTTTCGAAAAGACGGTATGTTGATGGCGAGCAGCCACGGGGACAAAGTACGAATTTGCTTGATAGAATTTCTTCCACATACTTTTTCTTTTGATCAACTTCATGCGTATGGAATTTCTGGTCAACGTCGGATACGGCGCTATGGCTGTGGCCCGAAAGTGAAGCGATCATCTTTTTGCGAATAGAGTGGGAACCGGAAGTACCTCGGAACGAGTATAAGAACTTCGGCGATACTCTCTCCCCATCACTAACCGCAAATTCATTGTAAGTATAGGGGTAAGCGCAAGCACGATGATATCGACGGTCAAAATTTACGCGCCTCAACGATGTATAACAACCTGGTAGGAACCCTTGCCCTACATCATCATAATTGACGGTATACAACTTAGATGCCGCCTCCATAAAGAGTGGAGATGCCACAAGCTGTTGGACGTAATCAGCTTGCTTAAACGACCATTCTTCAAACACCAAAACGATATCTGCTTCGTTGTGATTATCTACAAACTTAACATCTGTTCTCACCTCATTATGCAGTCTCAGTAGTCTCGCGGATTCTTCATACACGGTGACTAAACCATCAATAGAATGGTCAGGAACATACACAAGCTTCAACTTAGACAATGACGTTTACCCTCGTGCGAGTATGCGACAACAGTTTTTGCCTTGAACTGTGCCGCATTAAAAATTGATCGCTTGATTACGTTCATCCGTTGTGTCTGGAAATCCCCTCAGTGTACTGATTTATAACACCGCAGGATAGGCTAACTGTTAGGAACGGCAACACCGAAGATCACCATCTAGACAGGCTGTTTCTCGAATCTTAGCTGCTCACGTAGTTCGTTTTTCTTGATCTTTCCTGTTGTTGTTTTTGGGAGTTCCATAAAAACGATTTTTTTCGGTCTTTGAAACCGAGCGAGGTTTTTTGCCGCATGCTCGAGTAGCTCTTTCTCTGTTGCTGTCGCACCCGCGGCCAATTCAACAAAAGCACATGGCACTTCGCCCCACTTTTCGTCTGGCATGGCAACCACGGCGGCTATAGCTACGCTGGGATGAGAATAAAGCGCCTTCTCAACTTCGATAGACGAGATATTCTCCCCGCCAGAGATAATAATATCTTTAGCTCGGTCACGGATTTCGATATAGCCGTCTGGGTGCTGAACTGCAATGTCGCCCGACCAAAACCAGCCATCCTTAAAGGCTTTTCTGGTTTCTTCCACTTGCTTTAAATATCCCTTCATAACGATATTGCCGCGAAATACGATTTCACCCGAAGTTGCGCCATCCCACGGCACAGGTTGACCAGTCTCAGGATTCAATACCAACACATCTTCTTCTAATTCGTAAGCCACCCCTTGCCTCGCCTTCAGTACTGCTTGTTTCTGTAGAGGAAGCTCTTTCCAAACTGGCTTTTCTGCACACACCACCGCTGGGCCATAAACCTCGGTTAAGCCGTACACATGAGTCACCGAAATACCCATAGACTCCATTTTTTCGATAACGCTTGCAGGTGGTGGAGCCGCGGCGGTCATCATTTTGATTTGTTGCGAAAACTCTTGTCGTTCATTATCTGCAGCACCCGAGATCATTGACATAATGATCGGTGCTCCACAGAGGTGAGTCACGCCATCGTTAGCGAACGCATCGTAGATCGCATCTGCTCGCGGCGTGCGCATAAAAACATGGGTTCCAGCCAGTAATGTAATCGTCCAAGGAAAGCACCATCCGTTGCAATGAAATAATGGCAAGGTCCATAGGTACACGGGGTGGTGAGGCATTTCCCAAGTCACTACATTGTTAACCGCATTGGTCCAGGCCCCACGATGCGAATAGACGACGCCTTTTGGCTTACCCGTGGTGCCTGAGGTGTAATTCAAGGCCAGAGCATCCCATTCATCATCGGGCAAATGTGGGGTGAACTCAGTGTTACCCTCACTCAGCAATTCTTCATATGTGAGAGAACCAATTTTCTCGCCACCTGGGCCTTCCGGATCTTCGATATCGACAATCAATAGCTCTCGACCGGAAAGCTTGACTGCCTGTTCAGCCATTTCTGAAAACTCAGTATCAACGAGCAATACCTTAGCCTCACCGTGTTCAAGAATGTAGGCGATGGTCTTGGCATCAAGACGAACATTGTTCGCATTCAGCACCGCTCCGATCATTGGCAAGGCAAGCGCGCATTCGAGTGCTTCTGGAATATTTGGCGCAATCAATGCCACGGTATCGCCCTTATTGACGCCACGATGCCCGAGAGCTGAAGCCAATCGTTTGCACCGCTTGGCTACCTCACCCCAAGATCGACGTATTCTTCCGTGTACTTGCGCGGGCAGTTCTGGGTGAACGCGTTCCACACGCTTAAGAATTGAAACGGGCGACAGCGCGGTAAAGTTCGCATCACAGCGCGCCAACTCGGGCCCGTTGTACATCATTTGCCTTGCCAATCTGGCATTGGCTCCTTGCGGGTAAAAGCACCAATGCCCGCTTCGGCATCTTGGGCCATCATATTTTCTGCCATGGTGCGCCCAGCAAAGTCATAGGCCTCTTCAAGGGTCATCTCAGCTTGTTCGTAAAACGCGCGCTTGCCAATCTTGACTGCGGCTGCGGATTTGTCTGCAATGATGCGCGCCATTTGCATACTTGCTGTTTCAAGTTCATCGAGTTCAACCACACTGTTGATCAGGCCCATTTCCGCAACGCGTTGTGCGGGTAAGAACTCGCCGAGTAGTAGCATTTCCATCGCTTGTTTGCGGGCAATATTCCGACTCAAGGCCACCATTGGCGTTGAGCAAAACAATCCTATGTTGACTCCTGAAGTCGCGAACTTTGCGTTATCCGCAGCCACGGCCAAATCACAGGTAGCCACTAACTGACAACCCGCAGCTGTAGCGATTCCCTTTACTTCAGCTATGACGGGTTGTGGCAGTCGTACGATGCGCAACATCATGGCGGAGCATTGTGCGAATAGGTCTTGATAGTATTGAAACCCACCGTCCTCGTCATCACGCCGCGAGGTCATCTCTTTTAAATTGTGTCCGGCACAAAAATGATTGCCCGCACTGCGCAAAATTACTGCTTTCACAGAGTCATCTGCGGCAATTGAATCGAAAGATTCGGACAAAGCCGTGAGCATCGCCTCAGACAGGGCGTTGATGGTTTGTGGCGCGTTAAGTGTTAATACACAAACGCCTTCAATATCGGATCGCGTAACAAGTTCTGCGTTTGCCATAAGTTTTCTAGCACCTGTGATTTAGGATAATTCTTGGTCTCTCATAATGTAATAAACAGTACTCAATGTGAATAGTACTGCAGCGACTCTTAACGCTGCGAAAACACTGAGAACTAAACCATGCCGCGCTGGCGCATCCTCCTCAGTCTTGGATTGGGTCACTCAATACGAAAGCTCCTAAAGCCAGTGATCGACATTAATCGCCCTAAAACTCCGAGCTTAACAAGCTCTGCTAAAGGCTTTTTGTGCAGATGGGCAGGCCTGCAATAGTGACAAAAAGGAAGAAAGGCTTAAAATTTTGAGGGAACGAGACACAACATTCGACTTCGAAAAGGATGGCTCGCAGTCATAGCGCATCCCCGGTGTCAAAACTCTCATGCGGTCGTTGCTGATAATTTTATCACCTGTGATCTCGTTCCATCAGGAGCGATTGACCTATGGCGTTCAAGCAACACCGTCAGTTGTTATCATGAAAACGTGAGCGAACAGCTCGCTAACTGCGACGCGTTTGTCTGATCAGAAGAGACCGTGTTGGCGAACAAACTCAAGAGCTTCTATTCGGCTTTGCACTTTAATATTCCGGAATACTGATTTCATATGAGACTTTACTGTCTCAGGCGAAATTTCAAAGGCGGCGGCTATTTCCTTATTGGAGTAGCCCTTGGCAACAAGTAAGAGTATTTCAACTTGTCTGCGAGTAAGTCCGAATTCCGCAAAGCTTCGAGTTGTTGCTGAATGCTGCGTTTCATCCGATTGGCTGAAGTTACCGAGCAATACATCTTTGACCTTCGCCAGCAGCTCTTCGGGCTCCGCATGTTTGCTGACAAACACACTGGCACCGGTTGCCAATGCCTGACGTTGATCTGCAGGCGAGGGCGACGCCGACACAACTATGATTGGGCATTCGATCACATCAGCAATCTTTTGGTAGGAATCAATAAACGAAAAACCCGGCACATAAAAATCTAAAACAACCAGATCTAAATGTTGGGATTTCGCAGACAGAAATTCATCTGGGGTTGAGAAACATATGACGCTGGTTTCACCGCTAAGCTCATCAAGCAATAACGCCAACCCTGAAGAGAATAACTTGTGATCGTCAACGATCGCGATCTTGGTCACGGTTCAATCGTTGTCTATTTCGTTCGAAGTAGTGCGCATTTGCACAACGTAAGCGCCTAACAAGCTGCCGACAAAAACGATGGGTAAACCAAAGATAAGCGTGAACGTCCATGCTTCTCGAGCACTGAAATCAAGCAAGGTCGTAACCGTGAATAACCCCATCGGCACAGTGACCGCGGGAACCCAATTCCAAAGGAACCGATAGATGACCACGCCGGCTAAAAACGCCAACACAAAGAGAATTGCAAACAACATTCGCCAAGTGTAACGCAATTGTGTGCTAGAGCAACGGCTGTTAGCATACGCGAATGCAAGAATCCCACGCACTGATAAGCAACGACGCCGTTATCTTCGGCTTGTTGATGGCCATCCTCGCTTTCGTTTTTAAAACGTCGAGTAGCGAGTCTCCAGGGTTTAAGAAGTTTTACAGCATCGTACCCATGTTGTTGCTGTGCTACTTCTTGCCTTCATTGTTAACCACGTTTGGCATAGTTGATGGAGAGAATTCCAAACTTTACTTTGTGGCATCGCGCTACTTGTTGCCGGCTTGTTTAATTTTATTAACCCTAAGCGTTGATCTAAAAGAGATTGCCAAACTTGGGTTTAAACCTGTGGTTATGTTTTTAACCGCAACTGTGGGCATAATCTTGGGTGGACCGCTAGCGATCTGGCTGGCAGCATTGATCAACCCTGAGTTAGTCGGTGGCGCAGGGCCTGAGGCCGTGTGGCGTGGCATGACAACCGTCGCTGGAAGCTGGATTGGCGGTGGTGCGAATCAAGCGGCAATGTATGAGGTTTTCAGTCCATCGGATACGCTGTTTGGAATCATGATTACCGTAGACATCATCGTTGCAGAAATTTGGATGGTGTTCTTGCTGCTGGGTATTGGCAAGAAAGACAAGATCGATCGCTTCTTCAAAGCCGACTCGTCCTCAGTTGACCATCTACAAACTAAAATGGAGAACTACAGCCAAAGTATTGCCCGCAATCCGACCACTTCAGATCTTATGGTCATGTTGGGCATTGCCTTTGCCGCCACGGCTTTAGCACACTTGTGCGCAGATATCCTAGCGCCATGGATACAAGAAACAGCACCTGGTCTCTCAAAATTTAGCCTCACATCCAAATTCTTTTGGCTGATCGTTATCGCCACCACCATTGGTGTGATTTTGTCTTTCACGAAGGTTCGTGAGTATGAAGGAGCCGGCGCCTCGAAGATCGGCACGGTATTTATTTTTATCCTCGTCGCAACGATTGGTATGAAAATGGATATCCGCTCACTCGCCGACCATCCGGGTTTATTCGCCGTCGGCGGCTTATGGATGTTAATTCATATCGTGCTATTAATAATCGTCGCCAAAATTATCCGAGCACCTTACTTTTTCTTGGCGATCGGCAGTAAAGCGAATATTGGAGGCGCGGCGTCTGCACCGGTTTTGGCAGCGGCGTTTCATCCTGCGCTGGCGCCGGTGGGTGTGTTACTCGCGGTTTTTGGCTATGTGTTGGGCACCTACGGCGCCTGGCTATGCGGTCTACTCATGCAAGCCGTGGCGCCAATATAAACAGGGCTAAGAGCAAGCCGTCCAGCTTGTTCTGGTAAAGAAATCGTCCATGATCACACTCGTCAGCATGATAAACATGCCGACGAGTAAATTCGCGTAAAGTCTAAGCTTTTTCTCCGCGTTTCATGCCATGCCTATTGAGCATCGAATAAAGCGTTGAACGTTTCATCTGCAACAAGCGAGCCGCCTGAGAAATGGAATCTTCGGCTTGATCAAGTTTATGCTTAAGAGCGATTTTTTCGAACTCATTGGACATCTCTTTGTAAGAGATTTGATCCATGGCGAATTTCGAAATCAAAGCCTGCACATCTCTTGCCATTCTTCTCTCTCTTGAGAACGGCAAGAAACGACGAATATCAGTAAACCCATGCTTGTCCTCGCTCTTCAATGTAATCAACAAGAACAGAGTGGTGCAAATGGGTAAAAAGCCCGCCGCGTTCAACTGATATCCAAACATCATCATTGGAATTACGATGAAACCTAAGATGACCACTGGGAATAACGCGACAAGGTTATAAAGACACTGAATCTGAGTGACATGTTCATCCGATTTTCGATATCCATAAACCAGCGAAGTTACGATAAAAATCAGTGACAGCAAGGTGGTTAAGCTGAACACCCAATAATAGGGCCCTTGTTTCGCGGTTACTGCATAGCTAATCGGAGTGATACCAGCCACGATCAAATCAGTGACTAAGACCAAAACGGTCCCTAGGGCTAACCACAGAGTAAGCGGCATCTGAAACTTTTTCAACGACGCCAGTTTGCTGACTTCAATGCAATACAAACACATGTAACACAATACCGCCAGCGTCGCGGCATAGTAAACGCGGAACAAAAATTCTGACATATGCCCTGAGGCGAACTGCAAGTACGCAATTACTTCCGTTGCATTATGCAGAGCAAAGACAAGCACCATGCCAGCGAAAACCCGAGAGGTCTTACTGGCATGTGCAATAAACAGAACATATACCTTGAGTGCCAGCGCAATTAAGGCTGGCATAATATAAATTGTCATTCATCCTCCTTTTTAAGTAGGGCACCAAAAGCGCCAATCTCAAGGAGAAATCAGCTCTTTTAACAGACCAAACCGAACTGGCATGTTGCCAAGCCAGAACCAGCGAAAAGCCCACCCACTTTGTCGCCGGGTAAAACCTTACCACTATTCATCAGAATTTCCCATCCCAGAGACATAGTTGCTGTGGTTGTGTTACCAAATTTTTCATAGGTTTTGATCATTCGATCTTCCTGAACACCCGGCATTTGGGAAAACGCCTGAAAATTACGCTTGCCGGTTTGATGACTCAAAATCCAGTCAAACTCATCCCAACCCAGCCTGCGTAGGGTGTGATCGATGAGATTTCGATGCATTTTGATACCGTGAGCCAGTATTTTAGCCATCAGCATTTGCCCATCAATGGTGCCATCTTCGCGCACTCGGTAAATACACTTATCGATATGGGCACTGTCGGCACTGTTATTGAACAGGGTAAAGCCGGTTTCTTCAGAGGGGCCCAAAATGACCGCGCCACCTGCATCACCGACCGACAAACCGCCGATCATGCGATTGGCTTTTTGCAAGTCTACACCTGCTTTGAGTTGATCAACGAAGGAGCGCAAAACTCGGGTAGACACTTCGCCCGTGACAACCAGCGCATTTTTTACGATGCCAGCGGAGATATAGTTGCTCGCAATCTTTAATCCGTCGACGAAACCAAGACAAGCATTAGCAACGTCAAACACATCATCGGCATTTAAACCTAGCGCATGCTGGACGGTATGAGCGGTTGCCGGTTCCGGTTGGTCTCGCTCAATGCCGCAAAAGATGACCAGGCCAATATCTCGACGCCGCACACCTTCAGCATTCGCCAGTGCTTTTTCAGCAGCTGCAATCGCAAGTTCGGAGGGCTGCGTTTCTGGGCTAGACATACGTCTTTCGATAATCCCCATGCTGTTCGACATGAAGTCGCGTGGAATACCATATTGCTGGTCCGATTTAATCTCATCGAAGAGATCATCGGATTTAACAATTTGATCAGGCAAGTGCGTACCAACGGAAATAATGGTCGCTTTGGTTTGGGTAAAACTTTTAAGTTTGAAATTTTGTGGATGTTGCATGTTTTTACTCGTCTTAAGGTTGGGAAGTACAAAGTATTGTGACAACAGTCAAAAAAACGCAACGTTATTAGTACAGAAATCCAGCAGTTTACGTCTCGATACAAGTATTTCCGCCATTCCCAAGACATTCTGTCCACCTCTTGGTATTGATATCGCACCAAATCACGATTTTTGAGGTATTCTTCTGGCGCAGCTTTGGGAGCTGTTTTGTAAAAATTCATCAGAACAAGAACAAGATCAAAATGAGCAAACAAGTCGTCATCAGCGGTTCTGCCGTATGGCATCCAGAATCAATTCTCACTAATGAAGAACTCGTGGGTGCTTATAACGCCTATGCGGAAAAATTCAACCTAACCAACGCAGCCGCAATCGAAAGCGGTGATGTCCTAGCGGTGCCTCTATCTTCTGCTGAATTTATTGAGAAAGCTTCGGGTATTAAACAGCGTTATATTTACAAGAAAGATGGCGTTCTGGATGTCGATCGCATGCGTCCCATCATTGAAGAGCGTGGAGAAGAAGAAATCTCTCACCAAGCTGAGTTCGCTATTAACGCAGCGAAATTGGCGCTAACAGATGCGAACAAATCTGCGGCGCATATCGACGCCGTTATCGTCAGTTGTGCATATACCGAACGCTCTTATCCAGCTATCGCTATCGAAGTGCAAGATGCACTCGGCATTGAGGGTTTTGGGTTTGATATGTTGGTTGCTTGTTCTGCCGCGACTTTTGCGATGCAGCGCGCCTATGAAATGATTAGCTCCGGAACCGCACGCGCAGTATTAATTATTAACCCAGAACTAACCTCGCCACAGGTCAATTACCGTGACCGCGATGGTCATTTTATTTTTGGCGACGTGGCTACGGCAGTTGTCATGGAAGCCGATACTACCTGTGTGGCGGAGCACAGCTATGAGGTCCTTGGAACCAAGGCGATTACCAAGTATTCCAGTAATATCCGCTCAAATTTTGGTTATGTTTCACATGCCAAAGATGATGATCCTTTTTCCGATGCGAATCTGTTTCACCAAAACGGTCGCAGCGTATTTAAAGATGTTTGCCCTATGGCCGCGCAACACATTGCAGACCACCTTGAAGAGCACGGTTTCACACCGCAAGACCTGACTCGCTGGTGGCTGCATCAAGCGAATATCAATATGAATTTATTGATCAGCAAACGACTGCTAGGGCGCGATGCAACAAGAGAAGAAGCACCGATTGTGTTAGACGAATATGCCAACACGGCATCAGCAGGTTCGATTATTGCGTTTTCCCTTAATCACCGAGACTTAAAAGTTGGCGATGTAGGCGTGATTTGCTCGTTTGGCGCCGGCTATTCGATTGGCAGCTTAGTGATACGTAAACGCAAGATCGCCAGTGCCAAAGTAGCCTAGCGCTTCTAGAGCTACTACAAAATATACCGAGCGTAGTCTTCGTTCTCGGCGAGCTCGTCGAGGTGTTCATTCACGTAAGCTTGATCGATTGTCACATTATCTCCACCGCGATCACTGGCCTCAAACGACACCGTTTCCAAAAGCCGTTCCAGCATTGTGTGCAAACGCCTAGCGCCGATGTTTTCGGTACTCTCGTTTACTTGCCAAGCCAATTCTGCAATCCGGCGGATGCCATTTTCAGTGAAAGTGAGACTGAGGTCTTCAGTGCCCATTAACGCGGCATACTGCTCGGTGAGCGACGCATCAGGTTCAGTCAAAATGCGGGTAAAATCATCAACCGTTAGCGCCGCAAGCTCGACCCTAATAGGCATACGCCCCTGCAATTCTGGGATCAGATCTGAGGGTTTTGAAAGTTGAAACGCGCCTGACCCAATAAACAAAATGTGGTCAGTCTTGACCATGCCGTACTTGGTTGAAATAGTGCTGCCTTCAACCAGGGGCAGCAAGTCACGCTGAACGCCCTCCCTGGAAACGTCTGGGCTCTTGCCGCCCTCAGACCGACCTACAATTTTGTCGATCTCGTCGATAAACACAATGCCGTTATTCTCGAGTCGTTCGATCGCATTGAGCTTTAACTCTTCTTCATTAAGGAGTTTGTTGGCTTCTTCTTCGGTGAGAACCTTGAGTGCTTCCTTAATCGGCAACTTTCGAGTTTGCTTTTTGTCGCCGCCCATATTCTTCATCATGCCTTGCAGTTGATTGGTTAGTTCTTCCATACCTTGGGGCCCAAAGATCTCTACCCCCATATTCATGGCGGCTACTTCAACTTCAATTTCTTTGTCGTCCAGATCACCTTCGCGCAACTTTTTTCGAAAACGTTGCCGGGCGGCTCCATCTGTCGAGTTTGTTTCGGTGGTAAAGCCAACATCTCTGGCCGGCGGAAGCAAAATATCAAGAACACGTTCTTCGGCGGCGTCTTCTGCGCGCATTTGAACCTTCTTCATTTCGGTTTCGCGCTGCCCCTTTACCGCCACGTCGGCGAGATCGCGAATAATTGAATCGACCTCACGGCCAACATAGCCAACCTCTGTAAACTTTGTAGCCTCAACTTTAATGAAAGGCGCATCGGCTAAATTGGCAAGGCGTCTAGCAATCTCAGTCTTGCCCACGCCCGTAGGACCAATCATTAAAATATTTTTGGGTGTGATCTCAGCGCGCAGAAAATCATCGGCTACTTGGGTTCTACGCCAGCGGTTTCTCAAAGCAATTGCAACTGCGCGCTTCGCGTCAGCCTGACCAATGATGTGCTTATCGAGCTCTTGAACGATCTCGCGTGGGGTCATGGTGCTCATGTTAGATCTAACTCTTCGATGGTCAAATTGTGGTTGGTGTAAATACAAATATCGGCCGCGATATTGAGCGACTTCTCAACAATGTCCTTGGCGGATAACTCGGTATTGTTGTACAGCGCTCGTGCGGCGGATTCGGCAAACGAACCACCGGAACCTATTGCCATCACGCCACCTTCTGGCTCAATAACATCGCCGGTACCTGAAATCACATAAGAAGCCTCTTTATCAGCTACGCACAGCAAAGCTTCAAGTTTTCGCAGCATGCGATCAGTACGCCACTCTTTAGCTAACTCAACCGCTGCCTTAGTCAGAATGCCCTGGTGTTTTGCTAACTTGGCATCAAACAACTCAAAAAGAGTAAAAGCGTCGGCGGTGCTGCCTGCGAACCCAGCTATAACTGAACCTTTATGCAGCCGGCGCACCTTACAGGCATTTCCTTTCATGACGGTATTGCCCATAGAAACCTGACCGTCACCGCCAATCACGACCTGGTCGGCTCGGCGAACCGAGAGAATGGTGGTACCACGAAATTTAGGTAATTCTGACATAAGAAATCAGCTTTTGTTCGCCGCTAGTGTTGTAATTGCGGGCACGGGTTAGAGACTAAATGGATGGTGTTTACTTGATGATTTTCAAGTGTGGCCCGCCTTTTGGTTTAGTCGGCCCTTCACCCTCTTTTTCTTTGCTTGCCGGCTCAGACGTGACAGCGGCTAATGTTGGCTCTGGGTCATGGCCATCATCATCGATATCTTCGAAGAAAATGCCTTGTGAATTTTCACGGGCGAATATGGCCAAGATAGAATCAATCGGTAAAAAGATATCTTGCTCTATGCCAGAAAATCGCGCAGAAAAGCTCAAGCAGTCGTTATCCATAACATGCAGCTGAACCGCGCTGGAACTAATATTGAGCACAATCTGCCCATCCACAACATGTTTGAGCGGAACTTCTACACCTGCCGCTTCGGCGTTCACCAACACCTGAGGAGTGAAACCGTTGTCTTCAGCCCACTCGAAAATGGCTCGCAGCAAATAAGGCTTAGTCGAGCTCATGGTAATTCAATTTGTAAAGGTAGTAGCTCCGTCGCATGACGGCGATATAGACTAGAAACCGCGTAGGTCTCGCTCTGTATCACTAAGGCTAGCTTGAAAAGCGTCTCGCGCAAACAAGCGTTCCGCGTAGTCTTCAACGACTTGTGCTTGCTTAGGCAAGGTGATGTTCAGGTTGGGCAAACGCCACAAGAGTGGAGCAAGGATGACATCGACTAAGGTGTATTCTTCGCCCATGGCGTAGTCTTGCTCGCTGAACAAAGGAGAGATGGCAATCAATCCATCGCGCAAAACTTTATGTGCTTCTTTGTCTTTGCGATCTTCTTGCAGTGCCGATATTGATCCAAACCAGTCACGCTTCAAACGCATCAACATGAGTCGTTGCTTGGCGCGTGACACCGGGTCGACGGGCATTAATGGCGGGTGCGGTAAGCGCTCATCCAGATACTCATTAATGATAAATGCATCATAAAGAATCAGATCACGATCAACCAAGGTAGGCGTTTCGTAATATGGATTGAATTCAGCCAATTCTTGGCATGTATCTGAAGGGTCGGTATAGACCACTTCGCATTCAATATCTTTTTCTTGCAAAACGATACGACAGGCGTGACTCAGCACGCAATCAGTGCCGGAATACAAGGTCATAATTGAGCGGCGAGTCGCTAAAGCATCTAGGTTCATAACGGTGGACTATGTTTGTGAATGGAGGGCAAAAAACACAACGGCGGCACGATCTTATTAGAATCGATCGCCGCCGATTGTTTCGACCTATTTAATGGACGTCGCGCCAGTACTCTTTCTTGAGTAGATAGCAAAGCCCCATAAGAATAATTAGAAAAGTAAGCGTGTAAACACCTATTGCTTTGCGCTTAAGCTGCACTGGTTCAGCTAAGTAAACCAAAAACGCGGTCAAATCCATCATCGCTTTGTCAAACTCAGCAGGAGACAACATGCCTTGGTGAACGAGCTCAAATTTAGCATCGCCCACGACGGTATATGCATCGCTTTGGTCTCCAGCATCAGCCGCGTGAGCATCCATGGCGTGAAGCTCATCCGCGTCCATTTTGCCCATCAACCGCTGCACACCCTGCAACTCAAATAGTGCATGCGGCATGGCCACGTTTTCGAACAAGGAGTTATTCCAACCACTTGGAGAAGACTCGTCTTGATAAAACGCGCGTAGGTAGGTGTAAACCCAGTTTGGTTTACGCACTCGCGACACCAACGAAAGATCAGGAGGTGCAACACCAAACCATTTCTTGGCATCTTCCACTGGCATGGTTGTTTGCATCAAATCACCCTCTTTCTCAGTGGTGAACATCAAATTCTGCTTGAGTAAGGCGAGAGGGATTTCCAAATCTTCAGCAACCCGATTGTAACGAGCGTAGGAAGCGCTGTGACAAGACAAGCAATAATTCACAAACAGCTTGGCGCCGTTTTGCAAAGACTGCTTGTCATTCATGTTTAACGGCACTGCATCAAGAACTGCTCCGCTACCACCGGCCGCCATGACACTGCCAGATGACAAGAACAGCAGAGTAACGAACAAATTTTTCATTAGTTTCATCATCAGCTCCCCGTTAATGCGCGTCGGAGGTAACCCGATCGGGCACCGGTTTGGTTTTCCCAATGCTAGTAAACCACGGCATCAGAATAAAGAAAGCAAAGTAGATAATTGAACAAACTTGCGCCAACAAGGTGCGCGCTGGTGTTGGTGAGTTCATGCCTAAGTAGCCCAAGACAAAAAACGCGATCAGGAACAATACCAGTGCGAGCTTAAACGGTGCACTGCGATAGCGAATCGACTTAACGGGCGATCGATCTAACCAAGGCAATAAGAAGAACACTGCGATTGCTAGGCCCATAAAAACAACACCCCAAACCTTCGCATCAATCCAGAAGAAGTTGAAGGTGTTGGCACGCAAAATGGAGTAGTACGGAGTGAAATACCAAAGGGGCACAATGTCAGGTGGCGTTTGCAACGGATTGGCCGGCGCAAAATTATCTTTCTCCAAGAAGATTCCGCCGAAGTCTGGCGCAAAGAAAACGATGCCTAGATAGATGATCAAGAAACCGCACACACCTACAAGGTCTTTAACAACGTAGTAAGGGTGAAAGGCAACTCCATCTAAAGGCTTGCCGTCCTCGTCGACATGCTCGTAAATATCGATCCCATCAGGGTTGTTCGAGCCGACTTGGTGAAGAGCCACCAAGTGCAAGAACACTAAGAACACGAGAATCAGAGGCAACAGGATTACGTGGAACGCGAAAAAGCGATTCAACGTAGCATCTGAGATTACGAAATCGCCACGAATCCACTCAGTTAAAATTGGGCCAAAATACGGTATGACATCAAACAAGCTGATGATTACCTGTGCGCCCCAATAAGACATATTGCCCCATGGCAACAGATAGCCCATGAAGGCCTCAGCCATCAATGCGACGAAAATCACGCAACCGATCAGCCATACCAACTCACGGGGCTCACGATGCGACCCATAGATCAAGCCGCGGAACATGTGCAAGTAGACAATCACAAAGAATGCCGACGCTCCGGTGGAGTGCATGTAGCGGACTAGCCAGCCAAAGGGTACATCTCGCATGATGTACTCGACTGAGGCGAACGCCAGCTCGGCATCCGGTTTGTAGTGCATGGTCAGAAAAATTCCAGTCAGAATTTGAATGACCAGCATCAGCATTGCTAACGATCCAAAAAAATACCAAAAATTAAGGTTTTTGGCTGCCATGTATTCAGCCAAATGCTCATTCCAAACTTTGGTGACCGGTAAACGTCGGTCAATCCATTCCATGAACGCATTCGCGCTCTGGTGGTTGTCGTGACGATGAATAGCCATTATGCAGTTCTCCCGTCGTCTTCGCCGATCGTGATGACATCACCATCATACTTATATGGCGGCACCGGCATATTGGAGGTGGCCGGGACATTTTTATACACGCGCCCTGAAAGATCGAATTTAGAACCGTGACAAGGACAGAAAAAACCACCTTGTGAGTCTTCGCCCATCTCTGGATCGGGACCAATCGCGAGCTTTTCGACTGGCGAGCAACCTAGATGAGTACAAATCCCTTCCATAACCAGCATCTCTGGTTTAGCGGCATCAGCACGTGCATCATTTTGTGCATACACTGGCTGCACACTATCCAATGATGTCGGGTCAGCAAGACTCGGTTCGATTTTTTCTAGCCCGGCTATCATTTCTGGCGTGCGTTTGAGCAGCACAACGGGCTTGCCGCGCCACTCGACTTTGACCATTTGGCCATTTTCGATACGCGAAAAGTCGTATTGAACGGGCGCACCCGCATTTTTAGCACGCTCACTTGGAGTCATACTAAGCACAAACGGTGTGACCGCTACCGCGCCACCCACGGCACCAAAACCGGCTGTGATACCGGTCAAAAACCGGCGCCGTTTGGCGTCTTCCAGACTCGACTCGTTCGAGACCTGGTCATTTTCATGATGGTCAGTCATAGGTTCTCCCAATTAACCATTTTGAAAGGCTGTAGAAGGTAAATTTTCGGCTTGTTAGCGACATCAGCAATCAGTGCCGCGGTCATTTTCGCCAGTGAAGCCCTATTAGAGTGGGCTTTTTTGAACCAGCAATAGCGAGCATTTCAACTTGCCCAGACCTATTCGCTTGGTCGGGCGCGATTGTACCAGATGTGTCAACCCTTGGGTGTCAATTATAGCGTCTTAACCAAGAAGTGCGCGCATTGCGGCCAAATGCGTTTCGCTGACTTCTTCGCGTTTATTCGGATCATTTGCGAGTTTTTCTTCCCATACGATATGTTGCGGGTCCAACTCATCGAGAAACCGACTTGGGGTGCAATCAATTTTCTCACCAAAACGAATGCGACTATTAGCGTAAGAGAGCGTGAGTTCATGCTGCGCACGTGTGATGCCGACATAAAAAAGCCGCCGCTCTTCTTCGACCATATCATCCTCAATGCTTGTGCGATGCGGCAATATCTCTTCTTCCATGCCAACAATAGTAACGTGGGGAAATTCCAAACCCTTGGCTGCGTGAAGTGTCATCAGCGACACGACGTTATCGTCCTGATCATCATCGCCTTTTTCCAAAATACCCATCAAACTAATTGCACTAACCACGTCTTCCAAGGTTTTGTCTTCGCTCTTATTAGCAATCGAGCGTATCCACTTAAGCAATTCTTCAACATTTCGCCAGCGCATCTCAGCTTGCTCTGGGCTGGCGCTCTGCTTAACAAGCCACGATTGGTAATCAATTTCATCGAGCATCTGCTCCACAGTTTTTCCTGGAGATTGATGCTCTGACTGCTCCATCAGCGCGTTGAGCCAATGCGCAAATTGCTTTACCGCACCCTGCCGACTTGGCGACAAATGTGCTTGTAAATGGCTGCTATCAATCGCATGGAACAAGTTACCTTTCTCTCCCTTGGCCACTTCCGCCAATGCTTCTAAGGTCGACGCTCCAATCCCTCTTCTGGGAGTATTGATAGCACGAATAAAAGCGTTGTCATCGGCCGGATTAGTCAACAACCGTAGATACGCCATCACATCTTTGATTTCAGAGCGCTCAAAAAATGACAAGCCCCCGCTCAGATAGTACGGAATATGCATTTCGCGGAGCTTTTGTTCGAGAATTCGCGACTGATGATTGCCTCGATAAAGTATCGCGTAGTCGGCGTATGGTCGCTGATGCTGAAAACGATGATGCATCAATCCCGCGACCACTTTTTCAGCTTCACGCTCTTCGTTCTCAGCCGTGATGACTGTGATGGGGTCGCCATAGCCGAGCTCGCTCCATAAACGCTTCTCGAACGGGCGAGGATTGTTTTGAATAACGTGGTTGGCGAGCTCGAGGATGCGCCCCATGGAGCGATAATTCTGCTCCAACTTGACCAGATTGAGCGCAGTAAAATCTGTTTGCAGCTGCACGAGATTTTCTGGTTGGGCACCGCGCCAAGCATAGATCGACTGATCATCATCACCCACCGCAGTGAGCCCATTACCATCACTTCCGGCCACCAAGGTTTTGACCAAGCGATATTGTGCAGCATTGGTATCTTGATACTCATCAACAAGCAGGTACTGCACGCGGTCTTGCCATTTGCTACGAATATGATCGAATTTACGTAAAACTTCATTGGGCAAATACAGTAAATCGTCCAAATCGACCGCATTGCAAGCTTGCAGATACCTTTCATACTCGCCATAGATTCTGGCTGCCGCCACTTCGGTTGGGTTGGTCATTGCCAACCGTTCGGCCATCTCTGGGGAAACCAACTCATTCTTCCAACTTGAAATTTGATTGCGCACTCGATCAACAATGCCATTGTCATCAAGATCAGCGCGCAATAAGTCGCGAACCACAAATAGGGAGTCAGCGGGGTCAAAAATCGAAAACCCCGCCTTACGGCCAGTCGCCTTCACTTCTTGACGCAAAATGGTCATTCCAAGACTGTGGAATGTGGATATCGTGAGCCCTTTGGTGCGCTCCGCGCCTAATAATTCACTCACCCGTTCCTTCATTTCACGCGCCGCCTTATTGGTGAAGGTAACGGCGAAAATATTGCGTGGATCCACGCCTTCTTTCTCAAGCAACCAAGCGATTTTGTAAGTGATCACTCTGGTTTTGCCACTGCCAGCACCAGCCAGCACCAACATAGGGCGTGAGCAATCCGTAACAGCTTCACGCTGCTGATGATTTAGCTGCTGGAACACAAAGAAAACGGCACAAGGGAAAGTGGCTGAATTTTACGGGCGTGGCAACAGGATTGAAAGCGAAACCGTCAACCAAGCCTCAAACTCTTTGTTCCTAATCCACTAGATTCCTTGGTGGCAGCCGAAGAGACTATTTCAAACGATACTCAGCGGAGCGCGCGTGTGCCGTTAAAGACTCTCCGCGTGCTAACACGGAAGCCTGTTCTGCCATCGCACTCGCTCCCTGTGCTGAGGCCTTAATAATGCTTGTGCGTTTTTGAAAATCATAAACACCCAAGGGTGAACTAAAGCGTGCCGTACCTGATGTCGGTAACACATGATTTGGCCCCGCGCAGTAATCGCCAAGCGACTCAGCGCTATGCTGGCCAATAAATATAGCACCCGCGTGTTTAATATCAGCCGCCAGTTGATCAGCATCGGCGGTGAATATTTCCAAATGCTCGGCGGCAATAACGTCGGCAATCTCGACAAGTTCCGAAGCGTGTTCAACTTCAATGATCGCACCATTCTTTTTCAGTGACGCGGCGATTATTTCATGGCGTTCCATTTGCGGCAGCAAGTTGTTGATTGAATCGACTACAGCATCAGCAAATGCAGAATCAGCGGTCAGCAAAATGGCTTGCGCTTGCTCGTCGTGTTCAGCTTGAGCAAATAAATCCATAGCCACCCAGTCTGGATTTACCGAGGAGTCGGCAATGATTAGCACCTCTGATGGCCCTGCAATCATATCGATACCAACTTTACCGAAAACCTGTTGCTTGGCCGTGGCAACCCAGGCGTTGCCGGGCCCGGTTATTTTATCCACCGCCGGAATGCTTTGAGTACCATAAGCCAGCGCCGCAACCGCTTGGGCTCCGCCGATGCGGAATACTCTATCAACCCCAGCGATAGCGGCGGCAGCGAGTACCATTGCGTTGCTCTCTCCATCAGGTGTTGGAGTCACCATAATCAATTCTTCAACGCCAGCGACCTTGGCCGGAAGCGCATTCATCAAAACTGACGAGGGATAGGCTGCTTTACCGCCTGGGACATATAAGCCTACTTTTTGCAGTGGCGTGATTTTTTGCCCCAACAAAGTGCCATCCGCTTCGCTGTACTGCCATGACTCCTGTCTTTGCTTGAGGTGATAATCACGAATACGCTGCGCAGCGTATTCCAACGCTTCGCGTTGCTTTGCATCGATTGTCTTTAAGGCTGCTTGAAGCTTCTCGTTGTCAATTTCAACACCCAAACTACCTAAGTCGCACCGATCAAACTGAAGCGTGAACTCTGCAAGTGCAAGATCGCCCCGCACTCGTACTTCATTGATAATCTTGGCAACTTGCGCCTGAATTTCCGCCTGCCGGGAATCGTCACCATCTCGCTGTAACAAAGCGCATAACGAAGCCTTAAAATTTGAATCTTTGCTTTGTAACCGAGTCAGCATTGTTCAACGCTACTTGCTGGAAATCACAGCGGCCAGTTTCGCACTGACTTTGCTGATCTCGGCGTGCGCAGTCCGCATTGAGGCTGCATTGGCAATCAATCGGCAAGAGATCTCAGCGACCACATCCTTGGCGACGAGGTTATTTGCTTTGAGCGTACTGCCAGTTTCGACGAGGTCAACGATTTCATCGGCCAAACCCACCAGAGGAGCCAGTTCCATCGCGCCATAGAGCTTGATGATCTCAGCTTGAACGCCGTGTGCTTGGTAATATTGACGAGCCGACTTTACATACTTAGTCGCCACCCTTAAGCGACGTGAAGAACGGGGCTCTTCACTGCACGCCGCGGGCACCGCGGTCATAAGCCGACATTTGGAGATTTGCAGATCGAGCAACTCACACAAACCCTCGCCGCCGTGTTCAAGCAGACCGTCTTTCCCAACAACGCCTAAGTCCGCTGCGCCAAACTGCACATAAGTGGGTACATCAGTCGCACGAATAATGACAAATCGAATGTCGTCGTTATTAGTCGGAAAGATGAGCTTGCGGCTCGTTGCAGGATCATCCATTGGTCGCAAACCAATTTGCTCTAGTAGTGGCAATGTTTGCTGCAGGATTCGCCCTTTTGATAGCGCAATGGTAATCATGATTGGATTCGCTGCTGCCGTCAGGCAATCAGGGCTTGTAGAGATTTATCTTTGTTCCACACATGGCTTGGTATGCGGCGGATATCAGCGCCCAAGCGTGAGAGCTTCTCTTCGATGCTCTCGTAACCTCGATCAATGTGATAAATACGATCAATCACGGTTGGTTTATCACTCATAAGCCCCGCTAAAACCAAACTCGCTGAGGCGCGCAAATCGGTCGCCATTACCGGTGCGCCGCGTAACTTATTGCGCCCAGTGATAAAAGCCGTATTACCTTCAAGGTCGATCTTAGCGCCCATTCGCTGCAATTCTTGCACGTGCATAAATCGGTTCTCAAAAATCGTTTCGACAACTTTACTGGTCCCTTCAGCGAGAGAATTCATCGTCACAAACTGTGCTTGCATATCCGTTGGGAACGCCGGGTGTGGTGCGGTATGTATATTGACAGCCTTAGGCTGGCGACCGTGCATATTGAGCTCGATAGAATCTTCATCGATCGTGAGGTCGGCACCAGCTTCATTAAGTTTGTCCAACACCGCATCAAGGTAAGTTGCGTCGGTTCGACGCGCTTTGACTCGCCCTCGAGTAACTGCACCTGCGACGAGATAAGTACCGGTCTCGATTCGATCCGCGATTACTCGATGACTCGCGTCATGCAGCGAATCAACGCCTTCAATCACCAGCTCTGCGGTCCCCGCGCCAGACACCTTTGCACCCATGGCATTGAGGCAATTGGCCAGATCCACAATTTCAGGTTCTCGCGCCGCATTTTCAATGACGGTGGTACCCTGCGCGAGCGCGGCGGCCATCATCAAGTTTTCGGTTCCAGTGACAGAAACCATATCCATAAATATTCGCGCGCCTTGCAGGCGTTCAGCGGTCGCTTTGATGTAGCCATCCTCAATGACGATTTCAGCGCCCATGGCCTCCAGACCCTTAATGTGTAGATTGACCGGCCGTGAACCAATTGCACACCCACCAGGCAGCGAAACCTCGGCTTGCCCCATCCGAGCCAACAGGGGGCCTAACACCAAAATAGAAGCACGCATGGTTTTGACCAGCTCGTAGGGCGCTCTAATTTGATTCAGCCCAGCCGCGTCCGCACAAATATTCATGCGTTCATCGACTTCCATTTCCACACCGAGAAAGCCGAGCAAACTCATGGTGGTTGTAATGTCCTGCAAATGCGGCACGTTACTCAAAGTAAGCTTGCCGTCAACCAGGAGCGACGAAATCAGGATCGGTAATGCTGCGTTCTTTGCACCTGAAATAATCACCTCTCCATCGAGAGGCCCAGCTCCGGTGACAATCAGTTTATCCATGGGCAGCTGATCCTAAGAGTAGGTGTAGAGTTATCGACGTGGCTCAAGCCACAAGCGCCTGCTTTAGCTCGCCCGACTCATACATCTCTGTCATGATATCGCTGCCGCCAATGAACTCACCGTTCACGTAGAGTTGAGGAATGGTTGGCCAATTCGAATAGACTTTAATCCCTTCTCTGACCTCGTCATTGCTGAGTACGTCAACGGTTACAAATTCTGTATCTAATGCCTGCAAGATCTGAATCGCGCGACCAGAAAAGCCGCATTGCGGAAAATTTGCATTCCCTTTCATAAAGAGAACCACCGGGTTTTCCGTCACGGTCTGCGTAATCATGTCTTGCATATTGGGTTGCTCATTAGCTTGCGTTTGATCGTTCATAATTTTCTCGATGGATTAATTCGAAATCCGAATTTGTTTGTGTGTTCTGTAGGTCGGTATCGCGGTTGGAGGATTTACATCGGTGTATGGCGCGCAGATACAACATCGCCCTGCATCTTGGGTCGCAATTCTCCGCTCTACTCTGGAGCATGCTCTGTAGGAGTTAAGGTTTTCATTGACAGCGCATGCACCTCAGCTTTCATTTTGTCGCCCAACGCAGCATAAACCAGTTGATGGCGTTGAATTCGCGTCTTTCCTGCAAATTCATCAGCCACGATAACGGCTTCAAAGTGATGGCCGTCGCCCTCGACAGAGACATCCGCATTCGCGAATCCTGTTTCAATCCAGGTTTTAAGTTGTTCAGGAGTTACCATAAGATTTTCAGCGCTTTATAAGAGCGCGAAGAATACCCCAAAGCCCGCATAACGGCTAGCTTTGAGAGCAGAAAGCCATGAGATTACCAGCCGGTTTTTCAGAACCAGCCCCAGCTTAAGAATCGCGTAGTTTGTAGCCACTTCGCAAAAACGAAAGAACCACTAAAGTCAGCACAATGGCTGCGCCACTCATTGCCAGAAAACTGGTCATCACGGGCTGGTCTGACTGGCCAAAAAATCCGTATCTAAAACCATCAATCATGTAGAAAAACGGGTTCCACTTGGTCAGAGCGTACCAAAACGGAGGTAACGAACTGATCGAATAAAAAACACCACTGAGGAATGTGAGGGGAACGATTAAAAAACTCTGGAATGCCGCGATTTGGTCAAACTTTTCAGCCCAAATTCCAGCAACCATGCCAAGCGCCCCCATAACGTAACTGCCCAAAATGGCAAACAGAATCACAATAAATATATTGTGAACCGGCACATCTACGTATAAGACCGCAAGCAAAAACACACCAACACCAACAGCTAGGCCGCGCACAATCGCAGCCCCGACATATGCAAGAAAAAACTCGAGGTGCGAAAACGGTGGCAACATGATGAATACCAGGCTGCCCATCACCTTGGATTGGATAAGGCTAGATGAGGTATTGGCAAAGGCATTTTGAATCACCGTCATCATCATTAAGCCGGGAATCAAGAACGCCACATAGCTTACACCTGCAAATACCTCAACGCGCCCTTCAAGTACATGTCCGAATACCAGCACGTACAGCATCGAAGTAATCACCGGAGCAATCACGGTTTGCAACCAAACCTTCACAAACCGTGAAATTTCTTTGCGAAACAACGTATAGCAAGCCACCCAGTTCATCGCCGCGCACCCTGTGATTCCGCTGACGAATTTCCAGTCATTTGTACAAACACATCTTCGAGACTATCGTTTACCACCGACACATGGTCGATGGTCATTGCCGCAGCCCGGAGTCGGTCTAAAATTTCCATGATCGAGTCTTGATCTTTATGCAAGCTAAGCTCTAAAGTGCGCCCCTCCAGCTTAAGAACTTTGTCCTTCAACTCACCAGGTACAGCCGAGATGCCTTGAGTCGCGCGCACCACCAATTTGCTGCCTAATCCCCGTGCCAATAAATCATCTTTGTCTTCTAAAGCAATGATTTGACCGTGATTAATGATCGCAATTCGGTCGCACAGCTCTTCAGCTTCTTCCAGATAGTGAGTCGTTAGAACAATCGTATGGCCTTCGTTGTGCAGTCTTTTTACAAAACGCCACATTGATTGACGCAGTTCAACGTCAACCCCCGCTGTCGGCTCATCTAAAACCAAAACTGGCGGCTTATGAACCAACGCCTGGGCAATTAACACTCTGCGTTTCATACCACCAGAGAGTTTGCGCATATTGGTATCTTGCTTATCGGCGAGATTCAACTGTTCGAGCAGTTCATCAATCCAAACATCGTTATTACGAATGCCAAAATACCCCGACTGGAACTGGAGCGTCTCCCGTACTGTGAAAAAGGGGTCCATGACAATTTCTTGCGGAACCACGCCAAGTTTCTGACGTGCCTGGCGATAACCTTTGTCAACGTCATGGCCCATCACCTCCAGCGTTCCTGAATCAACTCGTAGCAAGCCTGCTAGAGCATTGATTAGCGTTGATTTACCGGCACCGTTGGGGCCCAACAAACCAAAAAACTCACCCTGCCGAACGGTTAGGTTAACGCCGTTAAGCGCCTGCAAATCTTCAAACCGTTTACTGACTTGGTTGATTGAAATTGCTGCTGTATTTGATTCGGTCACTGTTTCTCTGCCGATACTATTGTTTGGGTGTTGCTCAGATTTGCCATACTTACCGCGCTTAAACGAATAAACAAATAAGGGCGGCTGTCAAATGACAGCCGCCCAAAACATTTTCCTCTTGTCTGCCCGGATTTCGCGCAGCAAGGATTGATTGGTATCTTTTTAACTCGCTAGCTTTGCGTTCTTACTCTTTAGCTCGTTAATCAGGCCTTCGATACCTTTACGCTTGATAATATCACCGAACGTAGACCGGTAGGTGCCGACAAAGTTAATACCAGCAACTTCAATGTTGTAAGCACGCCAACTACTATCACGGCGATTGCTCATATAGAGGTTGATTGGGTAGCTCTGTCCATCAGCAGCTACTAATTTGGCCTTTACGGTCACTTTGTCGACGTTGGGCGCGAGGTTGATCGGCTCGTAAATCACCTTCTCGCTGCCAGTGTATTCAAGCAAAGCCGTTGCATAGCTGCGCATCAAAAAGGTCTTGAATTGATCAGCAAACATCTTCTTTTGCTCGGGGGTGGCAAGTTTCGAGTTTTCCCGACCAAGAATTAGATTCGACATGCGCTCCACGTGGATGGTAGGAACCAGTACGCTGTCGACCATTTGGTAGAGCTCGTTGCTGTCGGCCGTGTAAGTCGCACGATTTTTCTGGATGTTATTTACCATCGTATCAACTGTGCGTTTTACCACCACCTCGGGTGACTCCATAGCACTGACTGGCAACACAACTGCTGCGAGCAGCACTAGTGGAACCAGGGCACAAATTTTAATCCAGCGATTTATCATTTTCATGGATTCGATCCTTATACTAGTTAAAGGTTAGTTTTAACCATTGTAATAGTTTTAATTTAGTTGAATTCCACCACACGCAGTGTGAAGGAAATTAATTCCTACGCGCCAATTATCCCAAACCTTACCTGAACGGAACATTAACTTAAGGCAAGTTAAGCGTGCCAATCATCTTGGCTCAATCTTTAAGACCAAGCCTAGGATGCTCTGCTTGCGCAAAGACTTTAGAAAAGTCTACTCGCTCGTTTTGGCTTTCTTTTTGCTCGCAGTCGTCTTCTTCGACGCTTTTTTGGTAGTTTTACGTACAACGGTGCGTTTAGCTGCTGACGCAGAAGCGTCTGCCGACATTACAGTCGTATGCTTAGTGTTTGCAGCAACTTCGTCCATTTTCTCATGCAGCTTGAATAAAACCATAATCAATTCTGCAACAATTCTGGCTAAAATCGCACCAGTGGCCATATAAACTATTCCTTCAACAAAATGACCAAAACCACCTGAAAACATATGCCCTAGGCCAGTCCAAGCGATGGCCAGCAGGCATAACCAGTAGGCTAAGCGAACCAAACTGGGGGTCAGCATTTCATTAAAAAACAGAAACTTCTGGGCTAATGGTTCTTGCAAGAACTCGTCGATCTTATCTCTCATAACTTCCCCAATTCGTGAAAACTCTTGATGATTAATAAGGGCAATTGTACCGTGTATCAAGCGCAGCAGATAAATTGCAATTGTTACAAAGAAACCATGATTGCTGCGAATCGACGGATTTTCGCGCATCTGCCCTTATAAAGGTTGCAATGGCAGACATAAAACAACAAACTTAGCGCCCTTTTGCTCGGCGCCTAACAACTTAAAATCAGCCGAAGAAAAACAGCCCTCTACTCAGATGCTCATATCTATTTCCCTCGTCATTGCCGGCTTCCTACTGCTTATGTGGAGCGCGGATTTGCTCGTGGACAACGCGTCTGAATTGGCCTCTAGATTAGGTATCTCAACCTTTATTGTAGGCATTGTCATCGTTGGCTTTGGCACCTCCGCTCCCGAGATGTTTGTTTCGGCCGTCGCCGCTTTGCAAAATCAAGGAAATTTGGCCTTAGGCAATGCTCTCGGCTCGAATATTACTAACATTGGCTTAGTGCTTGGCAGCGCGGCAATGGTGCGAGCCCTGCCGGTCACGTCGAGTACCGCGCGCCGAGATATTCCTCTAGTGATTGCCACCGGCGCACTCGCTATCTACATGGTTTCTGACGGCGTACTTTCAAATTTCGATGGCACTGTGCTGTTGGTCACCTTAGTGGCCTACTTGGTATGGTCGAGCCGCAATTCGCAAGGCGCAGGCGGGGAACCACCTTTGGAGAGTCTCGCTGAGGATCCCCATCAGCTCGACTTAAGTGTAATCAACCACCCACGCGGCAAATCAACGTCATCTGCGTTACTGCTCGCGATGGGAAGCATTGTATTGCTGCTCATTGCCTCAAGAATGTTGGTCTATGGTGCAGTGAGCATTGCCACAGCGTTGGGCGTCTCTGAACTTGTCATTGGCTTAACGATCGTTGCTATCGGCACGAGTCTGCCAGAACTAGCCGCAGCAATCGCAGCTGCCCGCAAGGGTGCTCACGATATGATTATCGGCAACATCATCGGCTCCAATGTGTTTAATACGCTAGGAGTGCTCGGCATAACCGGTGTAATACGTGAAACCGAAATTAACACCAACGCCTTATGGCGCGATTTTCCGGTGATGTTTGTGTTCACGATTTTTATGTTTATCTTCGCCTTAACCAAAGGTACGTACAGCCGCAAAGAAGGCACCGTGCTGGTGATTGGCTACTGTGCCTATATTTGCTATTTGGTTCTGCTGGCGATAGATTAATCACGACTCTCATAACCTGATTACTCACCTCCCGGCATGAAGAAGACGGCATTCGCGGACTCAGCGCGCCAGGTTTTATCGATCGAAGCAGCGGCAATAGAATTGCAGCTGCAGCACATAGGTGAAAGCTTCGAACAAGCCTGTCAGGAAATTCTTGATTGCGATGGGCGCGTTATTGTTACTGGCATGGGAAAATCTGGCCACATCGCCAACAAAATAGCAGCCACGCTCGCCAGCACTGGCACGCCTGCATTTTTCGTTCATCCTGGCGAAGCAAGTCACGGTGACCTTGGCATGATCACGCCAAAAGATTTGGTGTTAGCAATATCGAATTCAGGGGAAACCCCCGAAGTTCTGACCATTTTGCCGATTATCAAAAGAATGGGCGTACCGTTGATTGGTATGGCGAGCAATCCTGATTCCACCTTGGCCCATACGGCGGACGTGTTCGTTAAAGTGCCGATTACTCAAGAAGCCTGCCCAATGAATTTGGCTCCTACGGCCAGCACTACTGCGACCTTGGCTATGGGCGATGCCCTGGCGATCGCGGTATTAAATGCCAGAGACTTTAACGAAAGTGATTTTGCTCGCTCACACCCGGGAGGCTCTCTGGGGCGTCGCCTCCTGCTGTATGTGGAAGACGTCATGCATAAAGCGGATGAAATTCCGTTGGTAGATGCCACACAAAAACTGGCCGACGCATTGGTGGAAATGTCCTCTAAAGGCCTAGGCATGACAGGCATCGTCGGTTCAGACGGCGAACTGTTGGGCATCTATACAGACGGCGATTTGCGCCGCTCTTTGGCCGCCAATCATCAGCTTGAAACGCCGATCTCGGAACTAATGACAGCCAACCCAATAACGGTCTCCAGCGACCTCCTTGCCGCCGAGGTGGTGGCCCTGATGAAGGATAAGACGATTAATAGCATCTTGGTGGTAGACGACGGTAAAGTAGTCGGCGCTCTCAATATGCAAGATCTATTACGGGCAGGAGTCTTATGAGCAATCTAGAGACCTTACCTGAGCTACCGTGGCAAGTGCCTGCCGAAGTACTGAAGAAAGCAGCTCAGATCAAACTCGCACTTTTTGACGTAGACGGCGTCTTAACGGACGGCAGCCTGCACTATGGTTCCGACGGCGAAGAACTTAAGACCTTCAATGCTCTGGACGGACACGGCCTGAAAATGCTTGGTGCAGCAGGAGTCACGGTTGGCGTGATCTCGGCACGAAAATCCAAGGCACTGGAACGACGACTGACAGACTTAGGCATCGCCCATCAGTATTTAGGCGTCAGCGATAAAGTGTCGGCATTTGATACGCTCTTGAATCAGCTGGGACTGGATGCAGGCCAAGCTGCGTTTACTGGCGACGACGTGATCGATCTCCCCGTTATGCAACAATGTGGTTTAAAGTTTTCCGTTCAAAATGGGCATTTCATCGTTAAACACTTTGCAGATTGGGTAACACCGCAAGCCGGTGGCGCCGGGGCCGTTCGTGCAGTTTGCGATACTCTCTTGTATAGCCAAGGAGAATATCCATTGGGCCGTCACACACAGCAGTAAATCATGAAACAACTGGAGTCACTTCTTTATATTGCCATTCTCGGCCTCGTGGGGTTATCTGGTATTGCGCTACAGAATTCCTTAATTGAAGACGAACCAGTACCGAACAACTTTAATGATCGACACGACCCCGATTACTACATCATCAATTTTACGGCAACTGGCTTTAGTGAAGACGGGCAAAAACGTTATGTGATTGAAGCAGCCCGGATGTTGCACTTTCCGGACGATGACACCGCGCTGCTCGACGATGTTCACATCACTGAATATGAAGAAGGGTTCGCGCCTCGCCACACCTATGCAGATTCTGGTTGGATGTCTTCTACGGGCGATGAAATTTTACTCAAAGACAACGTCCGAGTTGTGATTGAAGCCGACTCACGTGGTCCGGCAATAACGCAAAAATCCAAACGACTGCGCATTCTGTTGGATAAATCGAAAAAAGGTGGCGGTTTATTAGACTAGCCCTGTTCAGTTGCCAGCAAGCTTCTATGCTATATTCTCCAGCGTTAGACCGCCCTCAAAACGAACGGGCGAGGCAGCAATTTAACTAATCAGCGACGGGTCTTTCAGACCAACTCAACCCCCGATACGCCAATGAAATTGAGATTCTTATTCCTAACCATGATGTTCGCTATCAGCAGCCCCAGCTTCGCTTTGAGCACGGATCGTGATCAACCTGCCGAAATCGAAGCGGATGATATCGAGTTCGATTTTCAAAAAGGCACGCGCACATACATAAATAACGTTCTTGTTGTGCAAGGCACGTTGCGACTAAAGGCAGACAAAGTGATCGCCGTGTACAAAGATAAGGATCTGGATACCGCCACCGCCTGGGGCAAACTGGCACGCTTTAAGCAGCGCCCGGATGGCAAAGAACATGACGTTGAAGGTTGGGCTAAACAAATCATCGTTAACCAAAAGGAGAATACCCTCACCTTGATTGGTAAAGCTGCGCTGAAGCAAGGCACTGATACCGCTCGCGGTGAGACAATTGTCTATAACATGGCAACCGATACACTAAGCCTAAAGGGCGGCGCCAAAGTCGGCGCGGCGGGCAAAGATGGCTCGCAAGTACCGAAACGAACGATGGAAGACCCGTTCGCGAATGATGGTCAAGATGCCGGCCCTGTGATCAAGAGACCAAAGCCGGTGAAAAAGAGCGCTAAAAAGGGCGATGAAGAGACTTCCGACGAAGAGTCCGCCGAAGAAGGGGATATAGAAGAAGAAGTAGAAGAGCAAGAGATCGTTGAGACTGAACCAGTTAAAGCAGGGCGTTCTCGACTTATAATTCAACCAAAATGATGCGACTAAAGTAGGCACCCGGGCTGGGTAACGGGTAGGGAGCACAGTGAGTATTCTGGAAACTAAAGACCTTTCCAAAAGCTATCGTGGCTTGGAAGTGGTCAAAAAAATAAACATCTCCGTTGAAAGCGGCCAGGTGGTCGGTCTGCTGGGCCCGAATGGGGCGGGTAAAACGACCAGTTTTTATATGGTGGTCGGTTTGGTCCGCAGTGACCGTGGGCAAATTTTGCTGAATGGTCAAAACATCAGCCACCTACCAATGCACGCGCGCGCCAAGTTAGGCATTGGTTATCTCCCACAGGAGCCATCAATCTTCCGCAAGCTGACGGTTGAAGAAAATTTAATGGCGGTCTTGGAAACCGATAAAACCACAACTCTTCAAGAGCGCAATCGACGCGTTGAGCAGCTCTTGGAAGAGTTTAATATTGGACACAAGCGCGACACCCTTGGCATCTCATTATCCGGTGGCGAGAGACGCCGTGCAGAAATAGCTCGCGCCATTGCCTTAAGACCTTACTTTATTTTGTTGGACGAACCCTTTGCTGGTATCGACCCGATTTCAGTTGGAGATATACAACAAATCATTGACTACTTAAGAAGCAGTGGCATCGGCATTATCATTACTGACCATAACGTACGCGAAACTCTGGATATCTGTGATCACTCATATATTTTGACCGAGGGGCGTGTTCTAACTGAAGGCACCGCCAAACAAATCCTCAGTCATCAGGGTGTTCGAGATGTCTATTTAGGCTCGAAATTTAAAATATAACGCCCCTTTTCAATCGATTTTTCGAATTACTGGTAAAGCACTCACTCTAAGACTAGAATGGTTTTATGTCATGGGGCTTGCTAGAGAATGGCGAACCAATTTTGGTTGAAGATCGGGCTGAAGTTCAGCCCAGTGCAATTGTATTATCTAAGGAATGGATAAAAACTCGATTGCGTCGATTGAATAAGTACCCTCAGCACCAATTGAGCAATTTTTCAAAACTCCCCCGCGGCACTATCTGCACGCCTTCGAGTCTTAGTCAGGTGGCGCTATTCATCTGCGGGCGCAATAAAAAGTTAAGAGCGAAGAGGCGCATTGCATGAAGCAGAGCCTAAAACTCAGAACAACACAACAAACCACACTCACTCCGCAACTCCAGAGATCATTAGAGATTCTCCAATGTTCAGCCCTAGAACTCGATCAGCTGATCGACACCGAACTTAGCAACAACCCGCTGTTGGAACTGCAGCGCGATGCAGAATTAACAGAATCTAATTCTCAAGGTGAGGAATCATTTTCGCCGGACAGCAATGCGGCTGAGGACGAAAACTACCAACACAACGACGTTGATCAATCGTCACTGCATCACCTCGAAGCTGGCCCGCAGCCAGTTAATGACTTTGGACTTGAAAACACATTATCCGCAGCCGAAACATTGCAGGAGCACCTGCTGCAACAAATTGGCTATGCCGATTTACGCAAGGCCGAGCAAATCATCGCCGAGCACATAATTTACTCGCTCGATGAAGAAGGCTACCTCGGTAGCAGTCTCGAGGAGATAACACAACTGCTCCCGACCCGTTTAGAAGCGACGCCCGCAGATGTAGAAAGGATACTTAAGGTGGTTCAGACACTCGAACCGCTTGGAGCTGGAGCGCGCTCACTTGGCGAGCGACTGGCAATCTTATTGAATGGCTTGCCCAGCGCCACACCGTTGTTGCGCGCGGCCAAAACCATCGTCGCAGAGCATCTTGAGTTGCTCGCTAAGAGAGATTTTGCGGCATTAGGCAAGATCTTAAATCTTGATCGACAAGATTTGGCGGCAACCATTGAGCTGATTACTACTTTAAATCCACGCATTGCCAATCAGTTTGTTGATCATCAAAAACTGCACATAAAACCGGATGTCGAAGTACATAAGATAGGCGGTCAATGGGTAGCAAAGCTCAACCCAGAAACACAACGCCATCTGACCATCAATCAAGAATATGTCACTTTGTTGGGCAAAAACGATGCACAGAGCAGCGAATTCATCAATAAACATCTGAGCAGCGCTAAAGCCTTTATCAGAGGCATCCACAGCCGCTACGACACCTTGCTTGCAGTTGCCAACGTGGTCGTGCAGCGACAGCGTGATTTTTTTGATGCAGGTGATCTAGGCCTAAAAGGCCTAACCCTACGAGAGATTGGCGCACAACTAGAGTTACACGAATCCACGATATCTCGTGCTGTTGCTGGTAAGTTTTTGCTCTGCAACCAAGGTGTGTTCAGCCTCAAGCATTTCTTCACCACCGCTATTGGGTCGCCCGACAATAGCACCAGTGCAGCAGCACTGCGCAGTATGATCAAGAATATGGTGGCGCAAGAATGCAGTCGCCAACCACTCAGCGACAGCAAAATAGCTGAACATTTAAATTCCCAAGGGCACACCATTGCTCGCCGTACAGTTGCTAAATATCGAGAGAGCTTGCACATAGCTCCTTCGAGCAAGCGAAAAAGCCTGTCGGCCAAACCATGACTTTACAAACCTCAACCTAGGAGACCTTTATGCAAGTAACCATATCTGGGCACCAAATCGACTTGACGGATTCAATGAAGCATTACATCAATGAAAAAATGCAGCGAATCGAACGTCATTTTGATCACTTGAATAGCATCGACGTAGTTTTACACGTGGAAAAAATCCACCATAAAGCTGAAGCCACAGTCAATGCCAAAGGCGTCACTCTCCACGCGGCCGCAGATACGGAAAACATGTACACCAGCATCGACGAACTCACCGACAAACTCGATTCACAAGTTCGCAAACACAAAGAAAAAATCACCGACCATCACCGCAGCGGCGGCGCTCTCAAAGATCAGATATTTGATGGATGATTCTGTGCGCGTTTATTGTTAATCTTGGGCGCCTGTTCGCACCGTTCAAACCCGTCTGATTCTAAAATGAGCGATTCAAACCAGTTGCATCAGTATCTGGATGCAGCACTTATGTCCGTGCAATCTGAGTTAAGTAGCTCTAAAAAACTGCTGCAGGAGATGGCTCGGCTGTTATCCTTGCCATTGCAGCAGGAAAGCGAAGAAAACATCCAGAAAAACATCTACCACTGCTTGCTCGAGCGCGAGAAAATAGGCAATACGGGCATTGGCAATGGCGTTGCGTTACCGCATAGTCGCTGTATAGATACGGAACGGGCCATCATTGCCATCATTACGCTTAAAGATGCGATTGATTATGACAGCCAAGATGGTCAACCTGTCGATATAGCATTCGGCCTTATCGTTCCGCAACAAGCAACTCAGGAACACTTGAATTTACTGGCGGCTATTGCGCGCATCATGTCAGTCGCGGAGAACAAACAACAGCTCGCCGCTGCGAGTTCTCCGAGCCAGGTAATGGAACTACTAACGACTTGGTCTAAGTAACCCGACAGCGGGCTGCAGCAAATGTCAGATCAATCGATTAATTTCCTTATTATTAGTGGCACTTCTGGCTCGGGTAAAACAATTGCCCTTCAAGTGCTGGAAGACTTAGGTTATTACAGCATTGACAACCTGCCAGCTTCATTATTACCAGACATGGCGCGCAAAGCGCTCGGCAACACTCATGCAGATCAAGGCACGCAGTTTAAAAAGTACGCGGTCAGCATAGACTCTCGAAATCGAGATATTGTCGGCAATCTGCAGAACGTATTCGCAGAGCTGGACCAGTTAGAGATTCGCCATCGCGTTGTATTCCTCGACGCCGACGACAATGTGTTGCTCAAACGCTATAGCGAAACTCGGCGCAAGCACCCACTGTCTGATCAATTTACATCACTTGGTGAAGCAATCACGCGAGAACGGGCAATGCTCGAGCACATCGCTGACATCGCCGATTACCGTTTGAATACCAGTAAAACCACACCGCATGAACTGCGTTCTAATATTCGCAACTATGCCGCGTCGGCCGAGCACCGGGCGATGACACTGTTAGTTCAGTCGTTTGGCTTCAAATATGGGAACCCACGTGATACGGATTTTATGTTTGATGTTCGATGTTTACCCAACCCACATTGGGAAGCCGACCTGAAACCGTTAACCGGTCTTGACGAGCCGGTACAAAAGTTCTTGCTAGCCAGTAAACAAAGCGAGGCGATGTATGTGCAAATCCGCGATTTTATTGATCACTGGTTACCAAGTTTTATCGATGACAATCGCAATTACATGACTGTTGCCGTAGGCTGTACCGGCGGACAACACCGCTCGGTATTCCTAGGCCAGCGTTTGCATCAACATTTTTCCAACAATACGGCGATACTCACGCTCCTTCGTCATCGAGAACTTAATATCTAAATCATGGTTGAACAACAGGTCGAAATCATCAATAAGCTTGGCTTGCATGCGCGCGCCGCGGCCAAACTCGTCAGCACGGCGGCAGGGTTTGCGAGCCAGGTTTCTTTGCAGTTCGCAGGGAATACAGCAGATGCTAAAAGCATTATGTCTGTCATGATGCTCGCTGCGGCGCAAGGCAGCTTGGTCACCGTGATCTGCGAAGGTGATGATGAGCAAGCTGCTTTGGCGGCGATTGTGGCTTTGATCGACGACTATTTCGGCGAGGACGGCTAAAGTGCTGAGCCTTTTTGGTTCGGGCATTGGTCGCGGAATCGCGATTGGGCGCGCGTATGTGCTTAAAAATAATGAAATTGAACCTCAGCAATCTAATCTTGATGCCGATCAAATCCCAGCGGAAATAGCACGGTTTAAAAAAGCGGTCATCGCGACCGAGACTCAATACAAGAAAGTATTGCGGCAGTTACCTGCTGATGCGCCAAAAGAGAGCGCCGCCTTTCTCAACGCTCACATGATGATGCTCAAAGACCCGCTGTTGGTCGATGAATCCATTAATATCATCCGGCGTGATGGTGTCAATGCTGAGTTCGCCTTGCAAACGCAATCGAATAACCTCGTCAAGGTTTTTGAAAAAATGCAGGACAGTTATCTGCGCAACAAAAAAACCGACGTGCAGCATATCACCAATCGACTGTTGCGCAATTTAATGGGAATCGTGTCGCATTCATTAGACGAGTTAGATGGTGAGGAACTACGTGGGCGCATCATCGTGGGCAAGGACCTAAGCCCAGCTGAAACGATGTTCATTAAAGAGCATCGAGTAGGCGCTTTTGTTACCGATTTAGGTAGTCAAATTTCGCATACTTCTATCGTTGCGCGTAGTCTCAAATTACCAGCGGTGGTTGGCTTACACGGCAGCAGCAAATACATAAACGAAGAAGATCTACTGGTGGTTGACGGCATGCGTGGGATCATCATCCTCAATCCCAGCGACAAGGTTTTGCGCGAATACAAAGCGCTGCAACGCGAGATAAAAGAACGCGAGCGGCAACTCAACACATTGACCCGTCGTGCCAGCAAGACTCAAGATGGCCATCGCATACAACTGATGGCAAATATCGAGACAGTAGCTGAGCTTAAGGAGGTCAAGCGCGTAAACGCAGCAGGAATCGGTTTATACCGCACCGAATACCTTTTCATGAACCGGTCTCAAGCACCCTCTGAACTTGAACAATTTAAAGCTTATAAACGCATTGTAACCAGCCTAGATAAAACGGTGGTTATTCGCACCCTAGATATCGGCGGCGACAAACGGCTCGACTTTCCGTACCCTCAGAAAAAATCCAGCGAATCTCCTCTTGGTCTTCGCGCACTGCGCCTATGCTTAAACAATATGGAGCTGTTCAAACCACAGCTGCGGGCAATATTGCGTGCCTCTGCGTTTGGCAAAGTAGCTATTATGGTGCCGATGGTAAGTAGTTTTGATGAGATCACTCAAGTGCTCGCCATCATCAAACAAACCAAGGCAGACTTACGCAGGGAAAAAATAGCCTATGACCCGCGCATCAGAATTGGCGGCATGATCGAGGTTCCTGCCGCTGCGATCATGGCGGACTTATTTGCTGAGAAACTCGACTTTCTCTCGATTGGCACCAATGATTTGATCCAATATACGCTCGCGATCGACCGGGTAGATGACGCCGTCAACTATTTGTATGACCCAGCGCACCCAGCAGTATTAAGTTTAATAAAGCATGTGATTAAGGCCGGCGAGAAGGCCAATATCCCAGTATCGTTGTGCGGGGAAATGGCGGGCAATGTCAATTACACTCGGTTGCTACTAGGGCTGGGGCTGAAAAATTTTAGCATGGATGCCACTTATTTATTGGCAGTAAAAGAAAGGATACTCGATGCTGATATGGCTAAATTGCGCAAACAGGTTGGTCAAATTCTTCGCTCCGATAACGCCAGTCAAACTCGTGATCGTATAAGCAGCCTCAATCACAGCTAGTTCGTCAGCGATTGGATCATAGCGTTCAGAACAACGATGGTGTTCTAAGCCGCTGCGGATATAATAAAGCGGTTCCGAATTCCCCTTACAGGCTGACCGCGAGTGCAACCTTCTGATTTACAGATAGATGACGTCATCGAGCTACTCGAAAGCGAAGACGATGCAGCCATCGCTGATGCGTTCGCCGATGCACATCCCGCCGATATCGCAGATACGCTCGAAGGACTCACGCCTTCGGCGAGGCCAAACCTGTGGGATCACTTGCCGGAAGAAAGCAAGGGTGAGGTTTTAGCCGAGCTTAACGAAGGTGTCTTCAAAGATCTTGCCACCGACATCGACAAGGAACAGCTGATTGATTCCATTAAGCAGCTTGATGTTGATGATATTGCCGATTTAGTCCCCGATTTACCCGAAGAAATATTGGGTGATGTGCTGTTTTCAATCGACGCGGAAACTCGCAGTGGTCTAGGAGAAGTTTTATCGTATCCGGAGAACAGCGCCGGCGGGCTAATGAATCTCGATGCTACCGTGGTTCGAGACAACGTATCTCTTGATGTCGTATTGCGCTTTCTAAGGCTGAAATCGGAATTGCCCTCACAAACCGATGCCGTGTATTTGGTCGATCGAGAAAATCGTCTGACAGGTATCCTCCCGATCGACCGACTGATCACCTCCCCGGTTGATGACGCTGCTAAAGATCACGCCCTGGACAATCCGGTGATTTTTGATTGCCACGACGAAGGTGAAACCATTGCCAAAGCGTTTGCCGATTACGATCTTGTATCTGCTCCTGTTATTGACGATAAAAATAAATTGCTCGGCCGCATCACGATTGATGATGTGGTTGATGTCATCCGCGATCAAGCCGAGCACGATTTTATGGCGGCGGCCGGCTTACAAAATGAGGCTGATATTTTTGCACCAGTGTTCAAAACCTCACGAAATAGAGCCATTTGGCTCGGTGTTAACTTAATCACGGCACTCGTCGGTTCGTGGGTAATTGGTCAATTCGAAGGTTCAATTCAAGAGCTCGTAGCCTTGGCCGTACTGATGCCAATCGTCGCGAGCATGGGCGGTAATGCCGGCACTCAAACATTAACTGTGGTCATCCGCGGCATGAGTACCGGTACAATTTCTCCCGGCAACGTCGGCAACGTGTTAAAGAAAGAAGCCTTAGTTGGCGTTCTGAACGGTGTTCTGTGGGCATTCGCGATCGCGATAATCGCAACGCTTTGGTATCAAAATCTCAACCTTGGTTTGGTGATCGCTGCAGCGATGATCGCCAATCTATTTATGGCGGCACTAGCTGGCGTCTTAATACCTTGGTTTTTAGAAAAAATGCATATCGATCCCGCGCTGGCTGGTGGCGTTGCACTGACCACCGTCACGGACGTGGTGGGTTATTTTGCGGTCCTTGGGCTTGCCACCTTATTGCTACTCTAAAAACCAGTCCTCAACACAAACTTACCTAAGCTGATCGATTGGATGATCGACGATTGAAAAATCGTCTTTAACTGAATCTGGTTCCGCTACCGCAATACCGTCGACTTCGACCCACGCATGACTCGCAAATAGCTCATCGCGCTTACTAACACCAATTCGAAGAACCGCAGGAACACCGCGAGCGCGCAACATTTTTTTTAACACGAGCGCTTTTGGTAAACACACTGATCTAAGAGGATGACACCGTTCCGCCAAACGTACAGACTCATGCATTTCAAGTGCCATGACCATGTACTCTTTGACGACGCAGTCCAGTTCTGGAACGGCTGAAGCATCGCCGCCCAATTCCCTTGCAACCCAAGAAGCATGATTGAATCTGAGCTGCCAATGTACAGGCCATAGCATCGACCACGCACGAAGGAACCACCACCACTGCCTGGCCTTAAGCTTTGTTAAAGATACAATTTTCAAAAAAAAACCATCGAACATGCAACAAACAAGCCAGAAACAGGGTCTAACATGTCAGTAATAACAGCGTTAGAGGCTCAAAATTGAGCTAAACTATAGGGTATGGAGTTGCTGAATACCATTGCCAATAACCGTTTTTGGAACAAACACGGCGTGTCCATTATGTGGGCATTTGCTGGTTTGTGCCTACTTCTAGCGCTATTTCGTGTCGGTTGGGTTAGTTATAGCCAGGCTTCTGTTCGAGCAGAGAATTATCAACCACAAAAGGTTGCACCGCTTGCCAAACCAGCCAAAAAATCCTATCGAGTCAGTGACATAACGGGCGCACACTTGTTTGGTGATCCGACACCCAAACCCGTGGTAAAACAAGCACCCAAGACCACGCTCAATTTAACTCTCAAAGGAATTTTATCTGCGTCAGACGAAAGCATGGCTAGAGCCCTCATTGCTAACGGGAAAAAGAAAACTGAGCTCTACTCGGTTGGCGAAAACATTCAGGGGGCCGGTGCGTCTGTAAAAGAAATCAGGGCCAATGAAGTGCTTTTGAATAGGAACGGGGCCACTGAAAGTTTACCTCTGATCACATCCAAGAAAAGCGGTAAGGGAAGCCTGATTACCTATGTTGATGAAACATTACCAACGGCGGGCACCGCGTCGGTCGCGGCTGTAAGTAGCGGGCCAAGCCAGGAGAACCGCGCTGCTGCAGCGAAGCAGTTTGGTGCAGCCAACCGGAGCTCAAGCCGACGCACCAGAGCGACAGAAGGCCAACCCAGAAAGGTACGAAAACCTAATTTTTCGGGCTTAGATCGAGCTCTAAAAAAAATGGGTGAACTCTAGAAAGACTAGAGTCTAGACTATTTATAGTGGGAAGCCTGTTGCTGTTCAGCGACTCGGTCAGCAACTTTTGCCGCGAACGAAGCCATGCCACCAAGAATGCGATCTTGCAAATTTTTCTTTTGCTCCATCTCCAATAAATAAACATCGTAGACTTGCTGCGCTGAAACCAGAAGCTCATCGCTGGTTTTGATTTCATCCACCAACCCCAACCCCAAAGCTTGAACACCATACCAATGCTCACCGGTAGCGACCTTGTCGATTTCTAGTTTGGGCCTATGATCACTGACAAACTGACGAAACAAGGTGTGAGTTTCCTGCAATTCAGTGCGTAGCTTTTCTCGTTCTTTATCGCTGTTTTTCCCAAACATGGTCACAGTGCGTTTAAACTCACCGGCTGTATGTTGCTCAAAATCGATTCCTGCTTTATCAAGCAATCGATTGAAGTTGGGTAACTGCGCTAACACGCCAATTGAGCCAATAATCGCAAAAGGAGCCGCAACGATCTTATCTGCGACACAAGCCATCATGTATCCGCCGCTTGCCGCTACCTTGTCCACGGCGACTGTGAAGTGAAGTTTTGCGTCTTTGATGCGCTGCAACTGTGATGCCGCCAGCCCATGTTCATGCACCATCCCACCTGAATTATCTAACTTGAGTAAGACCTCATCTTGTGGCTCAGCAACACTCAACATCGCAGTAATTTCGTCTCTTAATGTTTCCACCTCAGAAGCCTTAATATCGCCATCAAACTCAAGAACAAATAATTTCGGTTTAGGTTTGTCTGGGCTCTTGCTCTTAGCTGCTTTCTTTAATTCCTTTGCCTCATCCTTGGCGGCCTTTTTAAAGTCCCTCTTATCCATAACAGACTGCTTCAGCCGGCTCTGCAATTCTTTATGCTTATTGTTAAGATTTGTGACCTTCAGGCTTCCGCCCTGTTCTTTGTTGCGACCAGAGGCAATGATTGCCATGGCGAAGACAAGCGCGATAAGCACAGTCACGACTTTGGCAATAAACAATCCATAAGAAAACAAAAATTCAGACATAGCGAACGTCAAGGTTGGGGCTCAAAGAGGGCGGTATTATACCGAGCAGTGAGTTTAAGGCCAGCAAGTCCATGCGCATTGCTTGACATTTATCGGGTGTGATTTATATTCAAGTGTCAGATGTCTGAAGGACGCAAAAATAAACTCAGAAAAGTTAGAAGATCAAGCATCGTGAAATCTAACAACGCATCTGTTACAACAAACCAAACCAGCAAAGGGTAAAAATTATGGCGGCAAAGAAGAAAGCTAAAAAGGCAGCAGCTAAAAAAGCGACTACAAAGAAAACTGTAGCCGCTAAAGCAGCAGCTAAAAAAACAACCAAAAAGGTCGCTAAGAAAGCAGCCAAAAAAGTGACTAAGAAGGTCGCCAAAAAGGTGACCAAGAAAGTCGCCAAAAAGGCAGCTAAAAAAGCAACCAAGAAAAAGGCAACTAAAAAGAAGGCAACTAAAAAAGTTGCTAAGAAAGCCGCTAAAAA
>CALJJR010000029.1 GCA_937973905.1 uncultured Arenicella sp.
TTTATTAGTCACTTTTTTCAGGCGGCGCTAATTGAGGCAGGTCTTCGGTGAATTTAAGGCTGCCGTCTCCGGATAGCAGAATTGCTATATAACGAGTTCGCTCAAAGTGAGCAAAAACGATTAGTAGCATGACTGTAATCGGTACGCTTAAAAACATCCCTGCGATACCCCAGATACTTCCCCAGAGTGTCAATGACATCATTACTACAAAGGGGCTGACATTTAAGGAGTTGCCCATCAGTTTGGGTTCAAGAACGTTGCCGACCAGCAACTGAATCGCTCCTACCCCAATCAGCACTAGCGCGAATGGAAACAGAGTGTCGAATTGAATCAACGCTAACACGGCTGGGAACAAAGTAGCAATAATCGAGCCAATAGTAGGAATAAAGTTCAGTAGAAAAATAGTAAAGGCCCAAAACCCGGCGAAATCAACACCCACCATTAGCAGCACAATGTAGCTCGCGATACCGGTGAGGGAGCTGGTCAGTGTTTTTATCCAAAGATAGGTTTGAATATCTTCTTGGGCATGCGACAAGATGCTCATGATGGAGCGACGTCGGTCTTGATCTGGAAAAATCGCTTTGATCTTTTTGGTAAATGTACCCTGCTCCAACAGCATAAATAAGACGTAAAACAAGACCAACGAAACGTTACCGATTATTCCCCCAACGGACGAAACAAGCGACGAAACTATTGGTGAAATTTTTATGCCTGACGCCATTTCTGTGACGTTGGGCACACGCGTCAAATTAAACCGCTCTACCATTTTATTGGTTAATTCGCGAAAGTTTTCACTGTATTCAGGAACCTTGCTGCGTACATCCTCTATGTTGCCCTGCACCATATCAACGGCAAATAGAATGAACAGACCGATACTTAAAATCGACAGCGTGGTCGTGAGCCAATTCTTTTCTTTGACCCAAGGAATGACTCTTACGTAGTTTCTACTCAGTGCGTTAATTACGTACCAAAGCATTACTGCCACTGCGAGCGGCACTAAAAAGGCCTTACCGACGACTAACACGTAAAACACAGCAATGGTGGCGAGAGTAATAATCGATACTGAGACGGCGCGGTTCTCTATTAATTGCATAGCAAAGGCTGAAGGAGGAAGGCTACTACTCAAATATAAGGCTGAGTTGGGCTTTCAGCAAGCAGGGGTCTATTAAGTTCGTCTGGTTGCAAGTATTCTGTGATCTTTGTGGGTAAAGATTTCATCGAATGTTCAAAAACCAAGTAGTGTGGATCACAGGCGCCTCATCAGGAATTGGTGAAGCACTAGCGCAAGAGTTTGCGCGTGAGGGGGCGAGGCTAATTTTATCTGCGCGGCGAGAGGAAGCGCTGGCCGCGGTAGCCGAAAAATGCAGTGCGGCAGCGGCCGTGCACATCGTGCCGTTTGATATTGCCGAAGAGACGGCTATTCAACCAGCCGTAGATCAGGTCGTCGCAACAGCAGGCCGGATTGATCTATTGATAAACAACGCCGGGATCTCACAGCGCTCCAGCACAATAGAAACCGAGCTTTCTACTTATCGCAAACTATTTGAGGTCGATGTTTTTGGTCAGATAGCGCTAACAAAAGCTGTGTTGCCGATCATGCTGGAGCAAGGCAACGGCCATCTCGCGGTAACCGCTTCAGTGGCGGGAAAAATAGGCGCTCCTTTTCGTACTGGCTACTGCGCTGCGAAACACGCCATGATGGGCTTTTTCGACTCACTACGGACCGAAGTGGCACATAAAAGCATCCGTGTGACTACCATAACCCCAGGCTACATTCGTACCAGCATTTCCGAAAATGCGGTGCGTGGAGATGGTAAAACCTTCGGTAAGACGGATGAAGCCATCGCAGGTGGTATGGAGGTTGGGCCTGCCGCCGAGGCCATTATGCGGGGCTTTCGCAAAGGTAAGCAGGAGATACCCGTAGGAGTCGGGATGGAGATGCACGCTCTCAGAATAAAACGTTACTTTCCCAACTTACTGTTTAAGATAATGAATAAGCAGTACGCGAAAGTTGCCAAATCCAATCAATTAGAAACTCAGTAATAAATCGTCTCCATGGCTGCCACTATTATCGCGATTGCTGGAGCTTCTGCTTCGGGAAAAACCTTGCTTGCACAAACCGTTTATCGAGAGCTGATCCAAGAATTGGGGGAAAGCTGTGACATCGCGATTCTGGCTGAAGATGCTTATTATCGAGACCAAAGTCATTTGGCAATGGCAGATAGGGAACTTACTAATTATGACCACCCTGATGCGTTTGAGCATGAATTGCTCCTTCAGCACTTGCAGAGCTTGAACGATGGTCATGCTGTAAGCGTGCCTTCTTACGATTTTACTCAACACACCCGAGCAGACACTACAACGCACATCGCGGCAGCTAAGGTGATTATTGTTGAGGGTATTCTATTATTGAGTGATCCACGCTTGCGGGAGTGTTTTGACATCAAAGTATTCGTAGATACGCCACTCGATATTTGTTTACTAAGACGGATAGAGCGAGACCTGCAAGAGCGCGGGCGTAGTCTAAAATCAGTTGTCAAACAATACACGTCGACCGTACGGCCAATGTATTTTGAATTTATCGCTCCCAGCCGATCGCACGCTGACTTAGTGGTGACTCGAGGTGGTAAGAATCGAATCGCGATAGACGTATTGAAGCAAAAAATAACCGCCCTTTTATCTGCCTAAAGATAACCATGACGACCCTTATCAGCTTACTGGGAATTATCACCCTCCTCGCCATCGCGTATCTCTTGTCTGCTCATCGGACCGACATAAGTCTTCGCACCGTGGGCGGAGCATTTGCGCTGCAGTTTTTGATCGGTGCATTCGCACTGTATCTGCCGTTTGGAAAAGCGGTTCTGGAGGTCTTGTCGACCAGCATCAGCGGGGTCCTGCAATACGGGCAATCTGGCATCGAATTTTTGTTTGGCGATATTGGTGCTTTTAAACTTGGCTTTGTATTTGCGTTTCATGTGCTGCCAATCGTGATTTTCTTCTCCGCCCTCGTGGCAGTGCTGTATTACCTCGGCATCATGGGTTGGGTCATTCGTATTATTGGGGGTGGCTTGCAACGCCTGTTAGGGACCAGCAGAGCTGAATCCATGTCGGCCACGGCTAACATTTTTGTTAGTCAAACAGAAGCGCCTTTGGTGGTGAAACCATTTTTAGCAAGCATGACAAAGTCGGAATTGTTTGCGGTGATGGTGGGTGGCATGGCCACCGTAGCTGGATCGGTATTGGCTGGTTATGTCGCTTTGGGAGTAGAAATGAAGTACTTGCTTGCGGCGAGCTTTATGGCAGCGCCTGGCGGATTCTTAATGGCAAAGATGTTGCTGCCAGAGCGTGAACAAGTTGATGACCACGAAGAGGTCTTTCAGCTCGAGCAAGATCAACACGTTAACGTTATTGATGCAGCAGCAAGTGGCGCCAGCAACGGGCTGAGCCTTGCGGTTAACATTGGTGCAATGTTGCTCGCTTTCGTTGGTTTAATCGCAATGCTCAACGGCATTCTGGGTTGGCTGGGGGGCTTGGCCGGAATGGAGAACTTAACCATGCAATACGTGTTGGGCTGGGTGTTCCAACCGCTGGCCTTCATTATTGGCATACCTTGGGAGGAAGCCAATATAGCCGGTAGTCTGATTGGGCAAAAATTGGTCTTGAATGAATTTATTGCGTTTGTTGATTTTGCAGAGCAAAAAGCGGTTTTAAGTGAGCACAGCCAGGCCGTGGTCACATTTGCCTTGTGCGGCTTCGCAAATTTTTCGTCGATAGCCATATTGCTGGGTGGCTTGGGTACCCTCGCGCCCAGCCGTCGTAACGACGTAGCAGCGCTAGGCTTTAAAGCGGTCACCGCTGGGTTTATGGCGAATCTGATGTCGGCCGCTATCGCCGGTTTTTATTTGTCGCTCGCTTAAGGTTTAGACAATTCCCGTTGAATAAAGCGAAACGCTGCAAGCAGCTACTGCCAAAAATGCCAACGTCGTTTCAGCTCAAAACGATAGTTCTCACCCACGCCACTGGATGCCGGCCTGCTGTGCTGATCAAGAACTTGGCCTACCACCAACAGTTTGGTGCCGAGTTTAAATCGAGCATCGTGAACTTCTAGAGAGTCAATTTTATAACTTGATGGGCCGTCTAAGAATGGCAGACTTATCGCAGTATTATCATCAACCAGTGTCCTCGTTTCAGAGTAATATTTTTGTCCACCTACGACTAACATCACACGGAGCTGTGGTTCTTGTCGCTGCGTGAGCTTTTCGATCAAAGTTTGCTTGCTAGACAAAGGAGATAATACGATGGCACTCACGTCGCGCCCGTAAAACCAATATGAACTCACGCAGACGGCGGTCAGAGCGACGATAAAAACCCTTCTTTGAGTTTTTCGCGATGCAGCCCCCAAGCCAGCCAATAGGTCACAAGGTGCGATGCAAACGGTGGTTTTGCTAACACCACTGCCACAGTCAGCTATTCCTGGATCACAGCCTATGTCACAACCTAAATCAGACTTAGGTAGCTTGAGTTGCAATTGCGCTAGGTTTGCCGCAGCACGGCAAGCAGCGAAGCGGGCCACTATTTTTGGCCAAGCTGCTACCAGACCATGTTCAGATACGAGCGACTTAATGGCATTCGAGCAGGTTTCCTCACCATAAATAGCATGATGAGCGCAGTTAAACCCTTTGTACGGGGAGATAAAGCGTTGATAGGTTTCTACTATGCAACGCACCGCAATACGACTCGGCATTGAGGAGAACAGAGCCTAGCCTCCCTTTTCTTGTATTTCTAGGCGTCGTTTTTCCGCCGCTTGTTGTAGGGATTTTTCTACTTCTCCGGCTTTCTCCATCGCATCCAGCTGGGTAGAAATGTTATGTTCAAGAGGTTCCAGATCGCTCGCTTCTTGACTGCCAACACCGCAGGCAGTCAATAATCCGATCACGAGCATCATTGTATGAATTTTCACCTTATTCTGTACCCGTGTTATGCAGCCTTGTATTCGATCACTCAAGCTTAACCTAATCTGGGTGGATGCATGAGGCGAATATCTCGGTCGACGGTAGCATCGTATCGGCAAGCCAGTTACTTCATCGTCGACTCGATGCACTCGCGCGTATTGGAGGCGCGAATTGATGAGCGCTGTGAAGGGATCGAAGCCTTATTGGCGCGCCACAATGCGCGCAGCGGTCTGGTATTCACGGCATGGAATCCTCGCAGTGAACCAAGGTCATTAGCACGCAATAAGGCCGCGAATTACAGGCTGCTGAGACACAGGTTGGTCGCAAGTGTTGGTGTCCGTTGTTATCCCTCTTACGGAGCGGACGATGTAGCGAGTTGGCGCGAGGACGGTTTCTTTTTTAGTGGTATTGACGAAAAACAGGCACAGCTGCTTTGTAGAGATTTTCAACAAAATGCCGGTGTGTTATTCAACAGGGACGGTATGGCAAGTTTGGTTTGGGATCCAAAATTAGTATTACCTAGAGGCGATTAACAACTGAACTACTTTTTGCCTCGAGATGCTTGTATTCCAGTAAACATTCTTCTACTATCCGCGCCCAGCTTGAATTTCGGCCACTCTGTCGCCACACAATGTGACGTTTGGAGAGCCCTAAGAAATACCGGAGACTAGTATGAAAGCAGATATCCATCCCAACTATGACCAAATCACAGTAACTTGTGCTTGTGGAAATACGTTTGAAACAGGTTCAACCTTGGGCAAAGATTTGCACGTAGAGATTTGTTCCGCTTGCCACCCTTTTTATACAGGCAAGCAGAAAGTAATGGACACCGAAGGGCGCGTTGGCCGCTTCAAGTCACGTTACGGTAAAAAATAGTTTCTCGCAGTAGAGAAACAAACCTTAAAGGGCGTTCATGGAGCGCCCTTTTTTGTGTCTGGCTAAAGTGCATGACCCGATTTGAATAGAAAACTTTCATCCGAACAGCAATTAGAACGACTATAATCTGACTTCAATAACAGTTTGTCTATTTTTATGAGCGAATCACGTTTTAGTCTCGCTAAAGAATTTATACCCGGCGGCGTCAACTCACCGGTAAGGGCATTTAAAAGTGTTGGAGGCGACCCCGTCTTTATCCAACGCGCCAAAGGTGCCTATTTATGGGACGCCGACGGCAAACAGTACATCGACTACGTTGGTTCTTGGGGCCCGATGATATTGGGGCATGCCCATCCAGAAGTCATCGAGGCAGTAAAAACGACGGCCGAAAACGGCTTGAGCTTTGGAGCCCCCACCGAGTTAGAAACCGATTTAGCGCAAAAAATTGTGGATCTTATACCTAGCATCGATAAGGTGCGGATGGTGAGTTCTGGCACTGAAGCGACCATGAGTGCCTTGCGCTTGGCTCGTGGTTTTACTGGCCGAGACAAGATCGTAAAGTTTGAGGGTTGTTATCACGGTCACTCTGACAGCTTGCTGGTCAAAGCGGGCTCCGGTGCGCTCACTTTTGGCGTACCCACATCACCCGGTGTCCCGGCTGCGGTTGCTGAACACACCATCACTGTATCGTTTAATGACATCGAGTCTGTAAAGCAAGTTTTCTCAGAGGTGGGCGATCAAATTGCGGCGGTGATTGTTGAACCTGTTGCAGGAAATATGAATCTGATTGCACCAATTGAAGGCTTCTTAGAAGGCTTAAGGGACGTGTGCGATGAATATCAAAGCGTATTAATTTTTGACGAAGTCATGACCGGATTCCGCGTAAGTCTGAGCGGTGCGCAAGGCCTGTATGGAATCACCCCAGACCTTACTTGCTTCGGCAAGGTGATCGGCGGGGGTATGCCAGTGGGCGCATTCGGTGGCAAAGAAGCCATCATGAACCACATATCCCCTGACGGGCCTGTCTATCAGGCGGGCACTTTATCTGGAAACCCAGTAGCAATGGCGGCAGGATTGAAAACACTGGACCTGATCAGTGCGCCAAACTTTTTTGAGAACCTAACTGTTAAAGTAAAGAGCTTGTTACTGGGAATGAAAGCTGTGGCGCAAGCCGAGGAAGTACCACTGGCTACAGCCGGTGTTGGCGGTATGTTTGGGCTGTTTTTTACTGACACTGAGAAAGTTAGAACGTTCTCCGAGTCTGCAGCCTGTGATGTGGATCGTTTTAATCGTTTTTTCCACGCTATGTTAGAGCGCGGCGTTTACCTCGCTCCTTCGTCTTTCGAAGCTGGCTTTGTTTCGGCAGCACACTCAGAGAACGACATTGCCGATACGATTGATATCGCGGCAAGTGTATTTAGTACCCTACGCGACGACCCTGAATAATAGGAATGTTCGCCGGATAAGAAAACGCTTTTCCCCGGGCACTCGTGGCCAAAGCGTAGATCGTACAAACCATATGCAATAAGAGTAACAGCGGCGTGGTGATCACACCGAGCCCTGCAAACACCAGAAAGAGAGATAAAAGCAAATATAGGTAGATAGCGATCTGGTAATTCAAAACTTCCTGCCCTACCCAGTTTAGATGTGGATGTTGGTGGCGGTATTTTCCCCACAACCAATAAGCCACCAGAAAGTTAAGCAAAGGAATGCCGGTAAAGATCAATAACCCCGATGCGTGCAGCACTAAGGCGCGCGTCTTGGTGCTCTCTGCTGGTTCCGGAGCAACCGCTAATTTAGGCGCACTGCGTACCAGGAGTATCATTGCGCTCAATCCACTCATCAATCCACCGATCATCAGTATAACGACGGTAGTAAATGGCAAACCTATTTTCGCATCGACCCCGATCATGGCTCTGAGAACAGGTAGCAGTGCCGCTCCAATCAAGACGAGGGCAATCGCTAGAAAGAGCCAGCTGGGCAAATTTTTGACCATACAAAAAAAGTGATAAAAGGGGCGGCTTGAGGCCGTGTATTAAAACACAGAAGGTGCTAAACTCGCCCGCTATTTGCCAGCAGCCTAGTTGGTGAACTTTCATTGCCTCGTTTATGAACGAGGTTTTTTTAAATGCAGACACTTAGTGCGTAAGCGCGACAGGTAAAACCATGCGAGATATTTTATTTACTTCAGAGTCCGTTTCCGAGGGTCACCCGGATAAAGTAGCGGACCAAATTTCCGATACCGTACTCGACTACTTTCTAGAAGCTGATTCAGCCTCGAGAGTCGCGTGCGAAACTCTTGTTAATACTGGGTTGGTGGTGCTTTCTGGTGAAATTACCAGTGCACGCCCGATAGAACAGAACTTGATTACTGAACGAGTACGTAACACCATTAAGGAGATAGGTTACGTCGGCTCAGAGATGGGTTTTGACCATCAAAGTTGTGCCGTAATGATCACTCTTGATGGACAATCGCAAGACATTGCTCAAGGCGTTAATGAGGGTGAAGGCCTAGACTTAGACCAGGGTGCAGGCGATCAAGGCCTGATGTTTGGTTATGCTTGTACCGAGACCGATGTTCTCATGCCAATGCCGATTGAATACTCGCATCGTTTGGTTAAGCGTCAGTCTGAACTGCGCAAGTCTGGCGCGTTGCCTTGGTTGCGTCCCGATGCGAAATCTCAGGTTAGTGTTCGCTATATAGACGGAAAACCGGCTGCAATAGAAACCGTGGTTCTTTCTACCCAACATGATGAAAGCATCAAACATGCTGATCTAAAAGAAGCGATCATTGAGGAAGTGATCAAACCGGTTCTTCCAGCCGAAATGATTTCCGCCAATACTGAATTTTTAGTTAACCCTACCGGACAATTCATCATTGGTGGCCCTGTTGGAGATTGCGGTCTTACGGGTCGCAAGATTATTGTTGATACTTACGGTGGTGCGGCGCATCACGGGGGCGGTGCGTTCTCGGGTAAAGACCCTTCTAAGGTAGATCGCTCCGCCGCTTATGCGGGTCGATACGTGGCAAAAAATATTGTTGCTGCTGGTTTAGCAGATCGTTGCGAGGTGCAGGTAGCTTACGCGATTGGTGTAGCCAAGCCAGTTAGTTTGATGGTCAATACATACGGAACAGCCAAAATAGACGAATCCAAGATCGAAGCCTTAGTTGCTGAGCATTTTGATTTGCGTCCGAAAGCTATTATTCAAACTTTAGATTTGTTACGACCAATCTACCGTAACAGTGCGGCTTATGGTCATTTTGGACGCACAGAGCCAGAATTTACGTGGGAAGCCACGGATAGAGCCGACGAACTGCGCGCGGCGGCTGGCCTATAGCCTATAATAGGGATCGATAGTCGACTCAGTGAGAGTCAACTAAGCATGTAAATCAGGAATTAAGCTGCTCTCAAGGCGTGCAATTGCATCTTTGAGACGCAGCTTTTGTTTTTTTAAGCGCTTAACTTCTAGCTGGTTGTTATGAACCCTGCTATCCAGTGCAACGATGGCGAGATCTAGTTCTCGATGATCTTGTTTGAGTAGCGCTATCTCCTGCTGCAGCTGACGGTGGTGGTTAGGTTCTAGGGTCATACAATCATACTCATTTCAAAGGCAATGGCTCGAAATCAGAGCTCGGGCCGAGATGCTTGCACCAAGGCGTAGTTAAAGGATAGTACATTGCAGACATCATGCCAAAGTTTCAGCGTGGTCAGACAAACGGTCTAATAGCTCGCTGAATTGTTTCTGCTCCTGTTGATTAAAACAAGACATTAGCTCTTGTTCATAAGCTAGTGAGATGGGTACGATCTGATCATAAATTTCTTCGCCAAGTGCGGACAATTGCAACATTTGTCGGCGTCGATCAGCTTGGTCGATCGACCGAGTGATCAAATGTCGTTTTAACAATTTTTGGATGGCGCGACTGAGAATGGATTTCTCGATCTGCGTTTTGTTCGACACCTCTTCTCCCGATAAATCTGGGAATTCTCCAAGTACCGCCATAATTCGCCACTCGGTTACGGTCAAGGCAAATTTGTCACGATACGCGGTAGCAATGATCGAGCTTACTCGGTTTGACAATCGCGATAGGCGATAAGGTGCGAAACGTTCTAAAGTTAGTGCAGGTTTGGTAGTCATCGTTGCGTAAATTTTGACATTGGTTGCAATTACAACTAATATTGGTTGCATTAGCAACTATATGCGTTTTCGAGTTTTATTTCCAGATTACTTGAACGCTTAGCCAGGAGACACCGTATGACCGATCTATTTGACAATCCCATGGGGCTTTGTGGTTTCGAGTTTGTCGAGTTCGCAGCTCAAGAGCCAGGTGTTCTAGAGCCAGTATTTGAAGCCGTTGGGTTTCAACATGTGGCGAACCACCGCACCAAAGAGGTTAAGTTATTCCGGCAAGGGCAAATAAATTTTATTATTAACTACGAACCTAAAAGTCCCGCAGCCTACTTTGCTGAAGAACATGGTCCATCGGCCTGTGGTATGGCCTTTCGCGTAAAAGACTCTCGCCTAGCCTACGAACGTGCCTTGGAGTTAGGTGCGCAACCAGTAGAAATAGCCACTGGCCCGATGGAATTACGATTGCCAGCGATTAAAGGTATCGGTGGAGCGCCACTTTACTTGATAGATCGGTTTGAAGATGGTGCCTCGATTTATGACATCGATTTTGAATGGTTGGAAGGTGCGGAACGAAACCCAATCGGCTGCGGACTGACCCATATCGATCACCTTACACATAATGTTTATCGAGGCCGCATGAAATACTGGGCCGAGTTTTATGAGAAGTTATTTAATTTTAGAGAAATCCGGTTTTTTGATATCAAGGGTGAATACACAGGTCTAACCTCCAAAGCTATGACGGCTCCCGATGGCATGATCAGGATACCCCTCAATGAAGAAGCATCTTCTGAAACGGGTCAAATCGAAGAATTTTTGATGGCCTACAACGGTGAGGGGATCCAGCATATCGCATTTCATTGCGATGATTTGATTGCTGCTTGGGACGCATTGAAACTAAAAGGTGTCAAGTTCATGGCGCCTCCACCTGAGACCTACTATTCGATGTTAGATGAGAGGCTGCCTAATCACGGCGAGCCGGTTGATGAACTAAAACAACGAGGTATCTTGTTAGACGGTTCGACCGAAAATGATGACCCACGTTTGCTGCTGCAAATTTTCTCAGATACTGTGGTGGGGCCCGTTTTCTTTGAGTTTATACAACGCAAAAAAGACGAAGGTTTTGGAGAAGGTAACTTTAAAGCTTTGTTTGAGTCTATCGAACGTGATCAAATTAACCGCGGCGTCATTTCTGGCGCGCAATAAACGAAACTAACTATGTCTACCTTAAATCAAACCCACGACCCCAAATTGGAAAGTTGGGTGGCAAGTGCGAACTCGGTTGATTCTGAATATCCGATTCAAAATCTGCCATTCGCTATTTTCCGCCGTGCCAATGAGCAAGAAAAATACCGCGGCGGTGTCGCGATTGGCGATCAAGTTGTGGATCTTGCCGCGGTTGCGAGCTCGAATGTTTTGGGTACAGGCTTAGCCGAAGAATTAGCCGCCTGTTGTGAAGAAAAACTCAATCGCTTCATGGCTATGGGGCATGGGTCTTGGTCAAAACTACGCCATGCTTTATCTGCTGCACTAGCAAAAGGTTCCGCGGAAGAAGCTCAATTAACTGAGTGCCTCATACCGCAAGCTGAGGTTGAATACGATCTGCCCGCTCGCATTGGTGATTACACCGATTTTTACACATCGATTAACCATGCGACCAACATCGGCAAGCTGTTTCGCCCCGACAATCCACTGCTACCTAATTATCAGTGGGTGCCGATTGGCTATCATGGTCGCAGCTCATCGATAGATGTGTCTGGGCAAAGTTTTCGTCGCCCTAAAGGGCAGCTCAAAGCACCCGATGCGGACCAGCCGGTTCTGGGAGCCTGCAAACGGCTCGACTATGAGCTAGAAGTAGGCATCTATATCGGTGACGGTAATGAACTAGGTGACACCATCGCCATTGATGAGGCAGAAAACCACGTCTTTGGTTTGTGTTTATTTAATGATTGGTCAGCAAGAGACATTCAAGCCTGGGAATATCAGCCACTGGGGCCATTCCTAGCAAAAAACTTTGCCTCGACTGTGTCTCCTTGGATCGTCACTATGGAAGCATTAGCGCCATTTCGATCTGCGTGGAGTCGACCAAGCGAGCACCCGCAACCACTCCCCTATCTTGATTCAGAGCAGCATCGTACGAGTGGTGGGGTTGATATGAATTTGGAGGTTCTAATCGAGACAGCCACCATGCGCGCGGAAGGGTTAAGCCCGAGTTCAGTAGCTAAAAGCAACTTCGTTGATTCCTATTGGAGTGTTGCCCAGATGGTAACCCACCACAGTATCAACGGCTGCAATCTTGTCGCGGGGGATTTCTTTGGCAGCGGCACGCAGTCGGGTGATTCACTGGACAAGGTCGGCTCGCTAATGGAGTCCTCACAAGGTGGCAAAGAGCCAGTAACGCTAAACAATGGCGAACAACGGGTTTTCCTTGAGGACGGTGATAGCGTGATTCTCAGAGGCTATTGTGAACGTGAGGGCTATCGTCGTATTGGTTTTGGTGAAGCAGTTGGCACCGTTCTTCCGGCAAATTAAAGAGAATATAAAATGGTGTCCGAGCATAATCAGTTGAAAGTAGATCGCATCCATCACGTGGCCTATCGATGTCACGATGCGAAAGAGACCGTCGAGTGGTACGTCGAGAATCTAAATATGGATTTCGTGCTCGCAATTGCTGAAGATCAAGTTCCTTCTACTAAAGAGCCTGACCCTTACATGCATGTCTTCCTCGACGCTGGCAGTGAAAATGTGTTGGCTTTTTTTGAATTGCCGACCAAGGCGCAAATGGATCGAGACCGCAATACACCTGAGTGGGTGCAACATATCGCGTTTAGAGTGAAAGATAGAGCAACCTTGCTCGCTTATCGTGACAAGCTCGAGGCCAATGGTATCGAAGTGCTAGGGGTAACCGATCATAGTTTATTTCACTCAATTTACTTTTTTGACCCTAACGGTCATCGCTTGGAACTGTCTTGTCCTGACCCTCAAGAAGAGGCCAAGTTAGCTCGCCTCGACGCGGTGAAATGGGAGATGTTAGAAGAGTGGTCACAAACAAAACGAGCCCCTAAGCACGCGGCATGGTTGCATGAGGGTGAGTTCAACGCAGAAGATTGATGCAACTTTACACTTACTACCGAAGCAGCGCCGCCTACCGAGTGCGAATCGCATTAAATCTCAAAAATCTTGATTACACGAGCGTTCCTGTGCACTTGGTAAAGGACGGCGGCCAACATCGCCATCCAGACTATCTAGTAAAGAACCCGCAAGGCTTGGTGCCTATGTTGGAACACGGCAAGCAGGTTCTGACGCAATCACTCGCCATCATCGAGTACTTGGATGAAGTCTATCCAAAGATACCCTTGCTGCCTGATTCTCCGCTAGAGCGGGCCCGCGTTAGGTCAATTGCGCAATCTATCGCATGCGATATTCACCCACTGAATAATTTGCGTGTCTTACGATATCTCGCCAGCGATGTCGGGCTTGATGAAGACAAGAAAAGCACGTGGTACCGCCACTGGATTGATGCCGGCTTTAGCGCCCTTGAAAAAGAGTTCACATCCAGCGCCCGCGCCGGTCAGTACTGCTTTGGAGATGCACCGGGTTTAGCGGATTGTTGCCTGGTGCCACAAATATACAACGCCAATCGTTTTGACGTTAATATGCAAGCCTACCCAACCTTGTCCAGAATCAATCAGGCTTGCTTGGAGCTCGACGCTTTTCGTAATGCTGCGCCGGAGGCCCAAGCAGACGCAGACTGATCTACGCAGCTAAGATGAGCAACAACATTCTTTGGCGTCCCAGCGAGGCGCAAATCAACGATTCCCTGCTGGCTAGCTTTATGCGCGCTGCACAAAGTAATAGTGGCGGCAAGCTCAATTCTTATGATGACTTATGGCGGTGGTCGATAGATCATCCGGACGCTTTTTGGTCGTTGGTCTGGAATGATTCAGGCGTGATCGGTAACAAGGGAGAGCGGATTTTGCTGGATGCAAACAAGATGCCGGGAGCCAAATGGTTCCCAGACGCACAGTTAAACTTTGCTGAGAATTTACTCGCCTATGCAAACCAAAACAAAGAGCAAGATGCAATCGTGTTTTGGGGCGAGAACCAAGTTCGTCGACGATTAAGCAATGCAGAGTTGCTGGAGCAAGTATCACTGTTTCAGCAATGGTTGCTTGCCAAAGGAGTTGAACCTGGCGATCGGGTCGCAGCGTATTTGCCCAATCTCCCCGAAGCCGTGGTCGCGATGTTGGCCGCCACTTCCATCGGAGCTACTTGGAGTTCGGCCTCTCCCGATTTTGGCATAGAGGGAGTCTTGGATCGTTTCGGGCAAATAAAACCCAAAATTCTGTTGTGTTGTGACGGGTACTACTACAACGGCAAATGGCTTGATGGACATGCTAAGAACGAGGCGGTGATCAATGGTCTGTCGAGCGTCCAAAATTCATTGTTGCTGCGTTTCGACTTGAGTGATCAATCGCATGAGAAAGTTGGCTACGCAGATGACTGGTTGCTCGAGGTCGATAAGTTGTCGAGTAGCGAAATCCGTTTTGAGCAACTTCCGTTTGATCACCCGCTTTATATTCTGTTCTCATCCGGTACCACCGGCGCGCCCAAGTGCATCGTGCACGGAGCAGGTGGTACTCTACTGCAACATGTGAAGGAGCACCGTTTGCATTCTGACGTCCGTGTGGGCGACCGTTTGTTTTATTTCACCACCTTGGGTTGGATGATGTGGAACTGGCTGGTGAGTGGCTTGGCTGCAGGTGCTACTTTATTGCTTTACGATGGCAGCCCATTTGCGCTCAATGATAAAGAAAAGCCAGAGTTGATCTTCGACTTTGCTGAGGCTGAAAACATGACGCAGTTAGGCACCTCGGCAAAATATTTAGAGGCTGCTAATAAGGCCGATCTGCACCCTGCACAAACTCACGATCTAACGACGTTAAGGAGCGTTTTTTCCACCGGTAGCCCATTGGCTCCAGAGGGTTTTCGGTATGTTTATGAACGCATCAAGAGCGATGTGCAATTGTCCTCGATTTCCGGTGGAACAGATATTGTCTCTTGTTTTGCGCTTGGAGCGCCAATCCTTCCGGTAAGAATTGGTGAGCTGCAATCCCGCGGCCTAGGAATGGCCGTTGATGTGTATGACGATGCTGGAGAGCCTCTGCAGTCTGGCAAAGGAGATTTGGTCTGCACTCAACCGTTCCCGAGTATGCCCATCGGGTTTTGGAATGATCCCAAGCAAGAAAGGTACTTGAGTGCCTACTTTGAGCGCTTTGAAAATGTTTGGTGCCATGGAGACTACGTGGAGATCACCGACCACGGCGGGATGATTATTCACGGCCGTTCTGACGCTGTACTGAATCCAGGAGGTGTGCGTATCGGTACCGCCGAAATTTATCGGCAAGTAGAAACTATCGATGAAGTGCTTGATTCGGTCGTAATCGGCCAGCAATGGGAGGGCGATGTAAGGGTGGTGCTGTTCGTTGTTTTGCGCGAAGCTCTTAGTCTGGATGAAGAGTTAGGAGCCAAAATCAAACAAGTCATCCGTGCGAAAACCACGCCCCGCCATGTGCCAGCTAAAATCATTCAAGTTAGCGATATACCGCGCACCAAGAGCGGTAAAATTGTTGAGCTCGCCGTTCGAGATGCAGTACATGGCAACACAATTAAAAACGTTACCTCTCTAGCCAATCCTGAAGCCTTAGAGCTCTTCAAAAACTTACAGCAACTAGCAAGCTGATAGCTAATTTGTATCTCTGAGAAGTGTCTTGTCTTAGCTTTGCGGATTTTCACAATCAACAAAACTGGAGTTAGTTGTCAACGTAAGATCTTGCATGCTCAGCTTTAATGGAGCGAATTCTGGGTCCTTCAGTTCTGCGCTGTAGCTTATTGTATAGTCAGTATCGGAGCACCAAGCGTAACTGCGGCTTAAGTCCAAGCTAATGCTCAGCTCTTCATTTGCTTTGAGTGTGATGTAGTCATCAGGCGTAGGTGCAGTACGCTTAACCATCAGGCCTTGATAGTCCATTCTGTCCCCAGCATTGTTTCTAATATCGAGCATGTCGCCGTAGAGGTTTCCCTCCAAGGGCGTATTCCAAACCAGTAATTCCAGTTCTCGATTGCTGGTATTGGTCGCAGCGCACTGTAGGACCAATTTACCTGTCTGCATCTCCTGCGTGTTTGTCGCACACTCGATCAAAATGTCGACGTCACTGGCCAGGGGATCATTCGAACTACAAGCTGTTAAAGCTACTAAGAAACTCAAGCAAAACACTCGTTGATGGATGGATCTATAATATTTCATCTGACTCTTACCATAGTTCTTAAACTCTACCTACAGTCTGTCACTCAACAGCGGTATACAAGCAGGGTCTTTCTAAACAGTCATAATTCCAAACACAATGGCGCCAGCCATCGCCACTATGGCTAGCAAGAAATAGCAAAATGACAAGCATAGAAATTTTAGCGTAGTCATAAATCGCCCTTGTTGATAGACAACTCTCAAACTCAACCACAGATATACCGTACACCAAACAATCATTATGAAATCCAACCAGCCCGGTGTGCCACCAAATTTCAGTAAAATGAAGTCGATCAATGTATACAAGATTAACCATAAGAAAACAAAGCAGTGATCGTGCACCGCTAAGATCAAATGCTGCGTGTAGTACATTCCCTTGAAAACGTAAAAAATCTTCAACAACAAGGCGAAGAATGGCAGCAAACAAAAAATCAGCGGTGGAGCAATATCAAGGAAATACTCACCGAGTATTTCAGGGTTATCTTCATAGATTTTCTGCGCTTTTTCTACCTGTCCCTCTATGCGCTTTTCAAGTGCAGCAGATTGTTCCGCATCCAACCAAGGCAGGCTAAACTCTTCATCCTCTGATAAGTCAAATGGGGGCGCTTTAGAAGACTTGTCTTCGTCGTTTTCGTCTTCGGTTTCAATATCCTCTCCTTCGGTGGGTTTTTCATCTAACCCTGATTCAGTAGCGACCTGCGCCTGATCTTCCACCAAAACTAGATTGACCGACCCTGCTTCATCGTTGAAAAATGCGAAAACAGAATAAAAAACAAAGCAGACAATACTGAGTGTGAAGTAAAGACGAATCGGTGGAATGTATCTAACGCGACGACCAGCAAAGTACTCGGTGCTGAGAAAACCGGGCCGCCAGAGCAAGTTCCCAAACGTTTTCCATACTCTTGAATTTAGTGAAAAGATATCCTCGAATGCCTCATTGACTAAGGTCAAAAAGAAACGATCTGCGCCTCGAATGCTTTGCCCACATTCATAGCAGTAAGAACCCTTGAGCGGGGTAAGACAATTTGCGCAGCTTTCAGTCTTTTCTTTCATTCTTGGTGCTTGCTCGCCATTCAGAGCATTTTTCTTTTACTGCGCAATTTAACATAGTGCACAGCGTACTCGGTTATAATCTGACTAGGGAGTGTGGTTTTCATTTCCTAACCTTAACCACATCACCCAATTCAGATGACAATTCGATCATTTATCGCCCTCGCAATACCTCGACCAATGGCTAATCAGCTGGGTGATGCCGCTGCCAAAATGGCCTACCAAGACAAGAGCAATGCCGTGCGTTGGGTTGATCAAACGAATTACCACGTCACATTGGCATTTTTGGGCGAACAGGAAGAACAAACGTTAGAAGCATTAGCGGAAAATTTGGATATGGCACTGCCACCAAATTCGATTCCACTGAGCGTGAGTCATTTTAGCCCCTTTCCCGAAAGTCGTCCGAAACTCATCGCAGCGATGATTACAAACAGTGAAGAACTGCGAGATTTGCATCAACAAGTGAGCAATGCCATCCATTCAACGGCGATTAATTTGGAGCGTCGACGATTTGCACCACATATAACTTTAGGCCGTTTTAGACATTCAAGAAATCAGTTTGCAGGTGCAATTCCAACTTCAATTAACCTTAATACCGACGTTGATGAAGTGATTCTCTACGAAAGTATTCTGACTTCCCATGGCGCCGAGTACGAGCCGATATACCGGTTTCCGCTCGGCTTTTTTGATCACGATTTCGAGAGTGTCTGACGTGACTGAAAAGTACGACCTGCATTGCCACTCCAATTTTTCCGATGGTGATCTGTCACCGGCTGATCTTTTAGCACTGGCTGCCAACTGCGGTATTACTCACTTGGCGTTGACCGATCACGACACGCTCAACGGGCTAACAGATGCAGCAAAGGCAGCGGTAGACAATGACGTAAGCCTGATCAATGGCTTGGAATTATCAGCGAACTGGAGAGGCCAGCTTTTACATATCGTGGGTCTGAACATTGACCCTAGCATCAGCGAATTGCAAGCGGGCGTTGCAGCCAACACCGTGCGCAGAATCGAGCGAGCAGAACGCATGGTGGAAGATTTTCTCGCTCATGGTATAAAGTTGCGGGAAGAAGTTGACACCTTGTTTAATGGCGCTGTGCCAACGCGACCTCACTTTGCGCAGGCGTTGATTAACCTAGGCTATGCAAAGGATAAAAAGCAGGCATTCAAACGCTTTCTGGTGCGTGGTAAACCCGGGTTCATACCCTTAGATTGGCCACACATCGAGGAAGTAGGAAGCTGGATTACCGCTGCGGGTGGCGTAGCCGTGCTGGCACATCCCATGCGCTACCATTTCACTCGAACTAAGTTAATCGCACTTATCAATGATATGAAAGCAGTCGGTATTTCGGCGATGGAAGTGTCCACTCCGATTAACGATGAACGCCAAATTGAAATGTTGGCTCGCTTGTCGATAGAGCACGACTTGCTTGCTTCGATGGGTTCTGATTTCCATTCGCCAAATCAAGCATGGGCTCGCTTAGGCAGCGCAAAACCCTTGCCAGAACGTGTTACTCCAGTCTGGTCAGCCCTCAGTTAAAAACGCATAGATCTAAATTAAGGAATAAGCCTCTGATGTTAGAGACAGATATAAATCCAGCTTCGGCTGATAGCACGGTGTATCTAAAGGATTACCAGCCTCCAAACTACCTGATAGAACACGTATCACTCACTGTTGAGCTGGGTGAAAACATCACTACCGTTACGGCGATTAGTAAATATCAGCGCAATGGAGACCATTCACAGCCTTTGGTCATTGACGGTGAAAAGTTGGAGCTGTTGGCGGTTAAATTATCTGGCCAACCGTTGGCTGAACATCAGTATCAAGTTGATGAATCGTCACTCACTATTGCCGATGTGCCTGCGACCTTTTTGCTCGAGATCGTCACGCAATTGCAACCGCATAACAATACTGAGTTATCTGGTTTGTACCAATCTAGCGGAAACTACTGCACGCAATGTGAGGCCGAAGGCTTTCGACGCATCACGTATTTTCCTGATCGCCCAGATGTGTTGGCTGAATATGAAGTCACATTGCATGGGCCCAAAGCCACTTGCCCGGTGCTTCTCGCTAACGGCAACCTTGTAGCCAAGGGCGATAACAGCGATGGTACTCATTGGGCGCAGTGGCATGACCCTCACCCCAAACCAAGCTATCTATTTGCTCTGGTGGCGGGAGATTTACAATCCATTCAAGATCACTTTGTCACGGCGTCTGGGCAAGACGTCGAATTAAATATATACACCCAAGCTCACAATATAGAAAAATGCGAGCATGCAATGGCATCGTTAAAAAACGCGATGCTTTGGGACGAACAGGTGTATGGGCGAGAGTATGATTTGAGTGTCTACAACATCGTTGCTGTAGACGACTTCAACATGGGCGCAATGGAAAACAAAGGTCTTAACGTCTTTAATTCCAAATACGTGCTAGCCAACCAACAAACCGCCACAGACAGTGATTATCAAGGGATCGAAAGTGTTATCGGTCATGAATACTTTCATAACTGGTCAGGCAATCGGGTGACCTGTAGAGATTGGTTTCAACTCAGCCTTAAAGAAGGTTTTACGGTATTTAGAGATCAAGAGTTCAGCGCTGATATGGGCTCGCGTGCGGTTAAGAGAATTCGTGATGTGCAGATGCTGCGCACTTACCAATTTAAAGAAGATGCCGGCCCAATGGCTCATCCAGTGAGGCCTGATTCGTATCAAGAAATTAACAACTTTTATACGGTTACGATTTACGAGAAGGGTGCAGAAGTTATCCGCATGCTACACCATTTAGTGGGTGCAGCAGGTTTTCGAGCGGCGACTGATTTATATTTTCAAAAGTTCGATGGCCAAGCGGTCACGACCGAAGATTTCGTCGCCTGTATTGAACAAGGCAATGACATTGATTTGTCTCAATTTCGTCTTTGGTATACCCAAGCAGGCACCCCGGAAATTTCGGTTAAACAGAATTACGACGCCGGATTGGGGCGCTTGACCTTAACGATTGATCAAACTTGCCCCGCGACACCTGGGCAAGCGCACAAAGCACCTTTTCAAATCCCGATTCAGATGGCCCTCTTCAATCCGCAAGGGAAAAAGGTGAATGAGAAGACGTTGGTGCTCACCGAGCAACACCAACAATTCGATTTTAACGACCTTGCTGGTGCGCCCGTGGTTTCGCTATTGCGCGATTTTTCGGCGCCGATCAAGGTTTATTTTGATCAAAGTGATGCTGAATTAGCGCACCTCATTAAGCACGATGACAATGGTTTTACTCGTTTTGAAGCCATGCAGCGTTTATGCCTGAATGTCTTGCTACCAGCAATCAAAGCAGAAGCAAAAGAAATAAACCCGCAGACTTACGACAATTTTTTACAAGCGCTTAAAGGCGTGCTCGACAACCCGCCTGCAGATCAAGCAATGTTGGCGGAGTTGCTTAGTTTGCCGCCGGCCAGTTACGTGGCTGAGCAATGCAAACCGATTAACCCGCAAAGTGTTATCGAGTTGCATCAAACTTTGCAAGAAAGACTTGCTAAAGATTTACAAGCACAGTTACACGCTTTGTATCTCTCAGTGGCAACACAGGACAAAGAATTTAGTCTCGATGCTGAGACCATGTCACGCCGGGCACTTAAAAATACCGTCTTGAAGTTTCTGGTCTGCTGCGATGAAGAGCGTTTTTTCCAGCTAGCGGAAGATCAATATCGAGCGGCGGATAACATGACGGATCGTTTGGCGGCCTTTACGGGCTTGCTGTTCAGCGCTTATCCAGATAAGACGAGCTTAATCGCAGACTTTTACAGTGAATGGCAAAATGATTCACTGGTTTTAGACAAGTGGTTTGCGCTGCAGGCGATGATCCCCGAGCTTAAAGTTCTCTCGGCCGTGCATCAGCTCCTTGAGCACCCCGCGTTTTCAATCGCCAACCCGAATAAAGTGCGTTCCTTAGTAGGGGCGTTCACCGGCAATATGCGGGCATTTCACCGCAGCGACGGCGCCGGATACGAATTGGTGGCCGATATCGTTCTTAAGCTAAACAGCATAAACCCTCAAGTGGGTGCCCGCTTGGTCGGAACGTTCAACAGTTGGCGCTCTTATGCAGAACCGTATGCAAGCAATATGAAAACACAGTTGGAGCGAATAAATCTAGAGCAGGAGCTCAGTAAAGACATCCGCGAAATAGTCAGTAAAGCTCTAGCCGAAACGTAAAACCACGCGCGGAAATTTGCCTTGTCTAAATCTCTACTCTTTAGGTCTCTACTCGCTATATTTCTGTTGCGACTTCGAAGCCTTCAAGGATGGCGCGTTTGGCGTCCAGTTCTCCGGCCAGCTTAGAGCCACCAATCAAGTGAGTTGTGATGCCAGCGCTTTCTAGTTCTGCGAGTAAGTCACGGCGTGGAAGTTGACCTGCACAGACAACCACTGTGTCGCATTCAATTATCTGCGGCCCGCCTCGCTCAGTGGTGATGTGTAAGCCATGGTCATCCACTTTTTGGTAGCTAACGCCGGCGACCATTTTCACTTGCTTCATGGCCAAAGCTGCGCGATGTATCCAACCCGTTGTCTTTCCCAGGCCTTTGCCGAGCTTAGACGTTTTGCGCTGGAGCATGGTGATTTGTCGAGCTGGCGGTTCCGGTTGCGGGCGTTCGAAAGCGCCGCGGTGCTCATAGTCTGCGTCCACTCCCCACTCTTTGTTAAACAGCTCTATATTTAAGCTGGGCGATTCGCCTTCATGAACCAGAAACTCTGCAACATCAAACCCGATACCACCAGCACCGATGATTGCTACCTTTTCGCCGACCGGCTTTTTGTGCACGATAACATCGATATAAGACAACACCTTTGGATGGTCAGCGCCTTCGATGGAGAGTTCACGTGGGATGATACCTGACGCCAAAACGACTTCATCGTAGCCGCCTTGGATAAGTTTACTGGCATCGACGGCTGTTTCTAGTTGCAAATTGACTCCAGTGAGCTCGATTTGATTTTTGTAATAGCGCAGCGTTTCGTAAAACTCTTCCTTGCCGGGAATCTGCTTGGCGATATTAAACTGACCACCGATCTCCGATGCTTTTTCGAACAAATCAACAGAATGGCCGCGTTCAGCAAGGATTGTAGATGCAGAAAGCCCGGCAGGGCCGGAACCAACGACGGCTACCTTTCTTGGTGTTTTAGCCGGAGTGATGATGCGTTCGGTTTCGTAACAGGCACGTGGGTTGACCAAACACGTCGACCTCTTCATCGAAAAAGTATGGTCTAGACAAGCTTGGTTGCAGCCGATGCAGGTATTAATGCGTTCTGGTTGGCCCGCTGCCGCTTTGTTTATAAATTCAGCATCGGCAAGAAATGGTCGAGCCATGGATATCATGTCGGCATCGCCTCTTGCGATTACATCATTGGCTACAGCAGGGTCATTGATGCGATTGGTCGTCACGAGTGGCAGTGATACATGTTCTTTCATGCGCCCTGTCACCCAAGTAAATGCCGCCCTCGGAACGCTGGTTGCGATAGTGGGCACACGCGCTTCATGCCAGCCTATACCGGTATTCAATAAGCTGGCACCCGCAGCCTCCAACGCTTGCCCCAACTGAACAACCTCTTCCCAATTGCTGCCTTGCTCTACTAAATCGAGCATGGATAAACGAAAGATGATAATAAAATCAGTACCCACGGCATCGCGGACTGCTTTGACAATTTCAACCGGCAAGCGCATTCGGTTTTCAAAACCACCGCCCCATTCATCGTCGCGTCGATTGGTGCGAGAAACCAAGAACTGATTGATGAAATAGCCTTCCGACCCCATGATTTCGACGCCATCATAGCCGGCCTTTTGCGCCAGCTTGGCGGAAGTAGCATAGTCGCTTATGGTTCGATAAACGGCTTTGGTGCTGAGTGCGCGTGGCTTAAACGGTGAGATCGGCGACTTTATAGCGGATGCCGAAACGCACAGAGGGCTGTATCCATAACGCCCCGCGTGCAAAATCTGAAGACAAATTTTGCTGTCATGAGCGTGCACTGCATCGGTGACTTGGTGGTGCCTACCTACTTCCCAAGATTTACTGAGTTTACTCCCAAAAGGTGATAACCAGCCCTCCACACTTGGTGCAAAGCCACCGGTTACCATCAAACCAACCCCACCCTTCGCACGTTCAGCAAAGTAAGCAGCGAGCTTCGGGAAGTCGCGCTTCTTGTCTTCTAACCCGGTGTGCATAGAGCCCATCAAAGATCTATTTTTTAAGGTCGTGAACCCCAAGTCTAAGGGCGCCATAAGGTGAGGATAAAAGTCAGACATGCTGCTACAAAGATTTAACGAAAATTGCGCCGTATGGTAGCTTGAATCGAATGACCGATACTAGTGGTTGAGCTGTCTCGATTGGTAATGTCGAGAATTCCTAGCGTCGAGTACAATATAGACATGCCAAGTAGCTATGACGAAATTTATACGGTGGTCTGTATGATTCCCGAGGGGCAAGTTGCTACCTATGGCCAAATTGCCCGTTTGGCAAATCGACCAAATGGTGCTCGTCAAGTAGGCTATGCGCTTGCCGCTTTGCAGGGTGAACATGAAGTTCCCTGGCACCGAGTTGTTAATGCACAGGGCAAAGTGAGTTTAAGGGCGACACCAGGTTATGAGGATTACCAACAAATTTTGCTCGAAGACGAAGGTGTTGAATTTGGCATTCATAAGGTAATTAGTTTGGAGAGGTATCAATGGAAAGCATAGCGGGCCGCAGACTCAACCGGCCGAAATTCATCTTAGTGCTGTGCGTGTTTTTCGGTAGTCAAACTGGCTTCGCGACCCTAAACGGTTTTGTACCCGCAACAGCGGTGAAGGAGGTAAAACCAAATTACCCGAAAGATCGGTATGCGGATAGCAACGAGACCAGCGTGGACGATGGCTTGGTGGAAGTGTTGTTTATGGTGAATGAACAAGGCGAGATTACTGCTCCCACAATTCTTCGTGCGAGTATGGATAAATTTATTGAGCCAACCCTGCGGGCATTGTCCACCACTAAATATAAACCGGCTACGGCCAATGGCGAACCGGTTGCGTCGTTTATGATCAAATCCTACGCATTTAAGTTATCAGCGGTTGATCTGCGCAGTGCACGCGGTTCCACATCTTCATTTGCGAATGTGCGTGACCAAGGTGTTCCTGACGGGTATCAAAGTTTCTATGACGAGTTTACTGAGGAACTGCAAAAGCACGATGCCGATAAGTCAATGTTGAGCGATCGTTTAGACCGCATGATAGAGCTAAAGCATCAGAGTTTTTACAGCCTTGCCTACCACGCTCTGGCCCGTTTTCGCTTTGCGGAAAAATTTCAGGGTCCGGTAGAGAAAATTGCTGCACTGAAGGATCTTGTCTGGTACGACCCAAAGGTACAGAAAAAGTACCGGATGCTAAAAGATGATTTGGAAAATGTTGTGTGGAGCAATCTACTCAAACTGCAATTAGAAACCGGTCAATATGCAGATGCGCTTGCCACCTATGATCGAGTCGCCAAAGAAAACCCTTCCTTGGCTGAACCATTCGCCTCTTACATAGAGCAAATCACTCAGCTCCAGCAAAGTGATCAGTTTACGCAACGAGTATTGACCTTTGATGATTCGGGGGTTGCAGTACTACCGCTGTTGAAAAGATCGTTTACTTTTACTGAAGTGGCGCAGGATTTCTCAGCGATGGCCGTATATTGTGAAACCAAGTATGCAAAATTGCCATTTGCTAAAGATAGCCAATATGGATTACCCACAAGCTGGGGCGAATGTGTCCTTAAAATCACCGCGGAACCGAATTCCACCGCGAACTTGTTGCAGCAATAGTGTTTAAGCCACGCTTATCGGTGTGTTGCTGGTTATGCCTACTGTTTTTTAGTGTTAGTACCACCGTGCTCGCGCAACAAAACACAGCGCCGATTGGAACTGTTGTTTTCTCAAAGGGAGATGTGTCGGCACTGGGGTCCGATGATGCGCTGCGTGAATTGGAACAAGGCGCGCAAGTGTATGAGGGTGACAGCGTTGAAACGTTTGGGCGCAGTTTTGTAGTGATCGAATTTACCGATCAAGGGCGCGCCGCTTTGCAGCCGAATAGTCGGCTTGATCTTAAAGACTACGATGCAAATCGCGGCAGTGAATCGAAATGGTTTGAATTGGTCAAAGGTGGTTTGCGTGCACTCAGCGGCGTGATTGGTAAAAACAATCCCACTGCTGTTCGGTACACGGCTTACAGCAACACCATCGGTATTCGAGGTACCACTTTCGCACTGCGTGTTTGCTCAAACACGGGTAAAGTTTGTGAGTTTAATCGTGCGGTATCAGAAAACGGCCGCATTGAATTTAACCGCCCTGCCATCGGCCAGGAGACTATCTTTTTTGCCAGTAAATTCTCAAACGCTCGGCGCGAGATTGACCGTGAAGAATTCGAGTCTTACCTCGACAATGTTGCGGTCGCCATCATTGAGGGAGCGATATGGGTCGAAACACCTGAGAATCGCTTTGAACTAGAGGCTGGTTTAGCTAAGCAACAGCAACCACCGCCTCAGAATCCATCTCCTGGTGGGCCTCCACCTGATCCGAATCAGTCGGGAATACCACAACCGGATCCGAGTAACTCGAACAAACCACCGCATAGGCGTGGCGACAATGGGGTACCAAAGCAGCCCAAGTTACCCAAGCCACCCAAAAGCTAACACTCTCGCCGGTGTGATTGCTCGAGATTTAAAGCGGGTAGGTTTCGTCTGAAGTAATCGTTGCGAGCCCACGTACTAGACGATATAAAATCCATACCCAAGTAATAGCAAGGATGAGTAAGCCGATGCCGGCTGGAATTAGTACACAACCAATGACGGTCCAAAACAAGCTCCACCAGAACGTACGCGTGGCGTTGATGTAATGACTATGGTAGATAGTACCTCGGGCAGATTTCTTTTTGATCATCGCCCAGATTGCTCCGAGCAAAATTGGAATCGCTGAAAACAAACCTATGATCATCAAAAAGTAAGCAACCAGCGCGTGCGTTTTAGGAGCAGAGCTATGCTCCGCACTGTGATTTGATGACCCTTCCATGACTGTATTCATTAACACACCCCAAAGAGTTCTTGTTAACAAATAAATATGGTCATATGTCATTTATTCAAGTTGCGCTTCTCCTCCATCCGCTCTCTTAGCGATGGCATTCGCATGTTTGAGGGTAATGACTAGAGAGTCTAAAGAGTCTGACTCCCAGGCAGTTTTTTCCCTCACCTTGCGCTCAGTATCTGCTGGAAGAGCAATCTCGTTGTTCACACCGCGAAGGCTGGAAAGGTAAAAAATAACCGCCCTTGCTCGAGCAAACTCGAGCTTGCTCAACGAGCGAAGTTCTCTGTGAGGATTGTCGGAGGGCAGCAATTCGAAGCCAATGGAATTGTTAACGCGACGCAGCGCAGATCCGACCAGATCAAGTGTCTCACGGCCAACCGCGGTTAATACCGCAGAGCGCGGTGCAAACTTGACATCAATTTGAACTGGGTTTACTCCGGCTAGCTCCAGCGCTTCCTTTACAAACAGCTCGCGGCTGGTTTCGGCCCGTAAGGCTTCGTCGTGGATACGAATTATCGCGCCGGCCTTGGGTCTCTTACCGTATACAACCATGCCATCAACCTGACCGAGGTCAGAATTCGGTGTTGCTTTGTAACCGGTGGATTGTGCTGCTACCCCTTGGGAGATCAGCAGCCACGCCGGTAGTAACAACCAGATTAGATGGGCAGGTTTCATTGACCACATGACACAAAGAACAGACAGTAGCCGCGCATTGCTGGGTAAACAACGCGGTTTTTGGTAGACCTTGTTTATCTCACAGTTGTAAACCTAACTCAAGAAAAACCTGCTTAAAATCAAACGTTTGCCATTGTATCCAGGCCTTGCATCAATCTTCTTTTGGGGCAATCTTATCTTGCGTGCGCAACTCAAAGTCACTGGCGTCATGGCGTTCATGTAATTGCCTTGCGGGGTCACCCCAAGCGCGATTTACCATTTTGCCGCGTTGCACGGCAGGGCGCGCGCCAACTTCTTTGACCCATCGATTTAGATGCTCATAGGAATCAGCTTGGAGAAACTCAGCGGCTTCATAAGCTAGGTTATCAACCACCGCTGAATACCAGGGCCAAATGGCCATGTCAGCGATTGTGTAGTCCTCACCGACGATGTATTCATTTTGCGCTAATTGTCGGTCGAGTAAATCCATCTGGCGTTTTACTTCCATCGCGTAGCGGTCAATCGCGTATTCGATTTTAATAGGCGCATAGGCATAAAAGTGCCCAAAGCCACCGCCCAGGAATGGCGCTGCTCCCATCTGCCAGAATAGCCAGTTCATTGTCTCGGTACGTTGCGCAAGGTCGCTAGGCAGAAACGCATTAAACTTTTCGGCCAAGTAGAGCAATATGGATGCTGATTCGAAGACTCGGATTGACGGTTGTGCGCCGTGATCGACCAGCGCCGGAATTTTGGAGTTAGGATTAATATCAACAAAGCCGCTGCTAAATTGATCGCCTTCCTGAATATTGATCAACCAAGCATCGTACTCTGCATCTGAGTAGCCAGCTTCTAAAAGTTCTTCGAGCATTACTGTGGCTTTCACGCCATTGGGTGTGGCAAGTGAGTAGAGCTGTAGTTGGTGATCGCCTTGCGGCAATTCCTTGTCGTGGGTCGGCCCAGCGACGGGCCGATTAATATTCGCAAACTTACCGCCGTTTTCTTGGTTCCACTCCCAGACTTTTGGGGGCACGTACTCGTTATTTTCGCTCATGAATGGTTCGCCAAGTTGGTTGGTGTTTGGGTCACTGTAGTCTGCTCGCGGCTACAGTCAAGTTGCTTAGTCTAACAAAGACCCAAGCAAGGCTATTATTATTGCAATTTTGGCTGCGTCTGCGAGTTGCTTCGATCGTATGATCTATTCTTCTCAATACTACAAAGCAGAGAATAAGCTTTTTTCTTGATTTGCAGTCATACTATCTCGACTAGCCAATATTTACTGTGGAGCGAAAGTGGAAAGCAAACCAAAGCATTTAGTGATCATTGGCGGCGGATTCGCAGGAGTCAAACTAGCGCAAAAGCTAGAGCGTGGCATGCCTAAGGGCTGGGACATATTCCTCTTAAGTAAAACCAACTTCATCACTTATAACCCTCTTCTGCCTGAAGTAGTCGGTGCGTCAGTTTTGCCAGGTCATGTGCAGGCTCCCGTGCGATTGATGTTGAAACGCACACGAATTCGGATGGTCAAAGTAGAGAAAATTGATCATGAGCAGAAGCTGATTCATTATCAAAACAATGAGCCCGGCCAATTACGCTTTGATCAACTAGTTTTGGCGGGAGGAGTCGCCGCTAATACCTGCATGTTGGAAGGCCAAGAACAATTCAGCCTGCCCCTAAAAACGGTCGGTGATGCACTGATGATCAGGAATCAAGTGGTGGAGCGCTTGGAGCAGGCCACAATTCATCCTGATCCTGAGCGCCGCAAAGAACTCACTACATTCGCGATTCTAGGTGGCGGTTTTAGTGGTGTAGAAACAGCCGGTGAGCTCGAGGACTTTCTATGTGCTGCGCACCGTTATTACAAGAATGTCAGCAAGGAAGATTGTCACGTAATTTGTATTCACAGTGGAGATCGGCTATTGCCGGAACTCTCTGAACGTCTGAGTGCACGAGTGTTGAAGAATTTTAATAAGCGCGGTATTGAAGTTGCTCTTAATGAGCGCGCCCAACATATTGAAGACGAATGCATTGTCTTAAAATCGGGTAGGCGCATTAAAGCGGCGACCATCGTTTGTACAATTGGAACGACACCGCACCCATTTGTCAGCGACCCATGCTTACCGCTAGATCGCGGTAAAGTTGTCACGCAAGCCGATATGTCAGTCTTGAGCGATGAAGGAGAATGGCGCGGTGTGTGGGCACTTGGAGATTGCGCGCTGGTGCCAAACGAAAAATCTGGCGAGTATTCGCCCCCCACGGCACAATTTGCTGATCGACAAGCACAAGTGTTAGCAAAGAACATTGTGGCAAAATTAAACAACCAGCCAACCCAGGCCTTCTCATACAAACCGCAAGGCATGCTAGCTTCAATCGGGCACAACAAAGCAGTGGCTGAGGTATTCGGCCTCCCATTCTCAGGCCTAATTGGGTTTATGATGTGGCGTGGTGTTTACTTATTAAAAATCCCCACGTTGGCGCGCAAAGTTAGATTATTTTTAGAATGGAACTGGGCTATGTTTTTCCCTCCTGACATCGCTCATTTGGGCTTTCGTCGTTCCGGAGAGGACTAATTTAGCAACGAGGACTTGAACTCATGACGCAGCCTACTGCCGAAAATAACTCAATTCTGATCTGGGATTTGCCTCTGCGACTATTCCACTGGACCCTAGTGGCGAGTATCGCGTGGTCTTGGATAGCGATAGAGTTTTTCGACAATCTGCAACAACATTTCTATGCAGGCTATGTAACGCTTACACTGTTGCTTTTTCGCGTGGCTTGGGGTTTTGCCGGCAGCTATTACAGCCAGTTCAAACGCTTATTCTTCTCTCCCAAAGAGTCGCTCGTCTACGCGCGTGGCTTGTTTGCAAATAGCTCAAAACGCTATGCAGGACATAGCCCGATTGGCAGCTACGCCGTAATCGCGCTTTTGGGTTTTTTACTTGTACAAGTGACAACCGGTCTGTTCAGTACCGATGAATATTACTTTGGGCCTCTAGCGAGCTTGGTTGGGCAGGCGCGGATGGAGCAGCTTACAGATTTGCACAAAGCGAATTTTGAATGGCTGCAGGCGATGATTGTGCTGCATATCATTGCGATCGCTGTTTATCGCTTGGTGAAAAAAGAACCGCTGACAGCGGCGATGATTTCTGGTCGCAAAGACAATCAAGACCTTGAAAATAGCAAGCCAATCAAATCACAACGGCGACTGATTGGCTTGCTTCTGATGCTCGTGAGTATCGCGATTGCCATAATACTCATCAATTTTGTGGCTGCGCCAGTAGAGCTGGATGAAAGCTCTTTTTATTGAGCGACGAACTTGCCTATTCCTTATTAATTCTAAACTCTCGGTGGCAACCACCGCAGTTCTTGCTGCCGAAGTCTCTTGGGTCAAAGGAGGCCATAGCGCCTTCTTCAGTCAGCCCTGCTACCGCAGTCCTCAAGGTATCGGATTTTGCTTTGAACTCATCGAAGTCTTCCCAAATATTTGGTTTGGCTTCAGTCCCCTCCGGGAGGCTGTTTTCGATCTCGAAACCCTCTTCGATCATGGTGGTTAAAAATTGTAAGTCGCTAGCTTGTTTGGTAAACATTGCTGCGTCATCTTGCGCTTTTGCAGCAATCAGGCGGCCAAATTTAAAACCAAAAGTTTGAAATAGGCTAGTGCGAAACTTATAAGCACGCTCTTCTGGCGTGGGTGTTTTATCTTGCGCAAGGGCGAGTGAACTGCTGGCTAAAACCGTAAAGCTCAATGCGAGAGCGGCAATAAGGGATTTGCGAGTTGAGAACATGGTGGCTTCCAGGATTTTGAATGAGTCTTGATCTTAACTCACTAAAGCCAGATTACAAAAATCGTTGATATGCGATCTACCAAGCTAAGCTCGTTCATCTTTGGGTGACCCTAAACAAATATGTGAAGTGATGCTAGCAACTTGAGCCAATGCTCCAAGCGTATCAGCATGAAATTTTTTATAGGCTGCAAGGTCAGCGACTTCAACTCTGAGTAAATATTCGACGGAGCCCGTGACGTTGTGACACTCGCGCACTTCGGGTGCCAAGGTAATAGCGTCCTCAAACTCTCGGGCGGTTGCTGAGCGATGTTCATTGAGACCGACCATTACAAAAACGGTGACTTCATGCCCAAGCGCTGCGCGATTCAGCTTGGCCTTATAACCGGTAATGACCCCTTTGCGTTCTAAGTCTTGAACACGACGAAGGCAAGCAGATGCTGATAAACCAACGCGTTCTGCCAACTCTGAGTTGCTGATTCGACCATCTCGAGAGAGTATTCGAATAATATTGTGATTTAATTTATCTAATTTAATCATTGTTGCTATTTATCATTCTTATAAGCACATTAAACAAAGTTATTGCGTAAATATAGCACTATATTTGCATGCATGGTTTAAACGCATTACT
>CALJJR010000030.1 GCA_937973905.1 uncultured Arenicella sp.
ATCCAGCTTGTTGAAACGCTCTTGCGCGTGGGCTAGGTATTCGTTGAGGTCTACTTGACCATCTTTATTCTCATCGACCCGCATCAACATGCCTTGCGCACGATGCTTTCTACGCAGTTCGCGATGCTCTTCTCGTTGCTCTTGTTTTAGTTTGCGATATATCTCGCGCGGCTCGGTTGACGCATCTTCATTCGCAATAGCCTCACTACTTTCGACTCCGTATACCGCTAAGATTATCGAAATAGCGGTCAAAATTCTTACTTTCATTCTTTACTCCAAACTCAAAATACGTTGCTCGTGTTATTACACCAATACTTAGAAACCTCAAAAAATCAGTTTGGTAACTTGCGTTCAAATACTAGCCTATGGCTAAGCCAAGCTGTTCTAGCGGTAAATTCGAAAACTTAATTGCTCACAAGTGCAACTGTGAATTTCACAAAGTCTCTACAACCTCTGATACGCCCCAAAAACCGAAAACCTGCGCTATTTGAAAGATAAAATCAATTTGGCTTCTACAGGGGGGTAACACTCCCCTCTGTTAACGGGCTAGGCGAGTTGTGTATGAGGAGAGATGAGTGAGTGCAACACTCCAAAGATTTAAGCCGGCACAATGTCAAACGGCAGAGTTAAACGTGAGTTTTCTCCTTCAAAAGGCAGGGTGCCATGCCACATATAGGATGGAAATAGCACTAGGCGCCCGACTTTGGGCTGCACAAAATACTCCGCGGATTGACCCAAATCGATTGCTGGCTCACCAAATTTAATCCAGCCTTGTTTGGATTTCTCATTAATTGAATCAGGTATATCCACGTAGTAAGTGGAACTTATCCAACCCATTGGATGAACGTGATTTACATGGAATCCGCCGGGCTGTAAACGCACCGACCAAGCTCCAAAAATACGGTAATTTCCGGTATTTCTTTTTCGCAGTGGGTGCTCTGTTTGATTTCCTAAGTTCGTTAAATAATCCCTGACTGAATGATCTATTGCTCTAAAAAAGGTTTGAATAACCGGGTCATCTACCAGCGAGAGGTCTAACTGAGTTTGAGTCCCATTTCTGAGAGATTGATTCGTAGGCGTTCCCACATAGACGTGGAGTTTGTTAAGCACAGCCTTGAGAGCGCCATTAAAATCTTCCATGCTGGAATAGCCTTGCGGTGGACTCAAATCGTATACCTGAACTAATGAATCGTAGTCATACAAGAGGCGGTGACTATTATCTGTTTTGCGAGCTACGCTTGCTAGCAAAGCGATTAAGAATTGATTGTTTGGAGCTTGAAGCATCGCCCCTTGTATGGCGTTTCGAGCCTCAGCGTATTGGCCATCGAGTAAAGCAGCTTGAGCGTAGCCCATCAAAAAGCCAAGGTCAGCAGGGCGCAGTCTAAGCGCTTGCATAAATAGCTCACAACTCTCAGCACTCTGCCCCTCTAGGAATAGGCTACTGGCTTTTTCTGCAAGCATATCAGGGTCATTCGAGTGTTTTTTAATACCCTCACGCAGTGCGATTTTTGCTTCATCGAGCAAATGCAACCTGCTCAATACACGGACTCCTTGTATCAACACCATAACACCACATTCCGGTTGCTGCGTTACTTCTGTTACTAAATTGATCGCCTCTGCCCGCAGGCCGCGCATTTCGAATGCGTTCACACACACCTCAAAAGCGTCTTTAGCGAATGTTGAGTCGAGAGAAAAAAGCTCGAATTCAGAGCGCATCTTCTCAAGCTCTCCTAAAGCGGCCAAACACTTTATCTTCTGCAAGCAAAGCTGATCACCGTAGCGCTGAGGGGTTATCGATACGATGAGTGCCAGTGCCTCATCGTAACGGCCGAGATTCGTCAGAGCCTGTGATTTCGCGAAAACACCCATCTCTCCAAAATCTGTGCTGGAGTCTACTAGATCTAGGACACGCTCAGGCTGCCCTGATTTAAGAAACAAATCTAAGCGATTAGCATTAACTGGCTTGTATGAGGGAGATATTTTTTCAGCTAAATCATATGCAGATTCAGCGTCAGCCCAGTCAGCGGCGGCTTTAAAAATGTTACCACGGAGATTTTCTATTTCTGCGGTTGATGGAGTTAACTTAGAGGCTTGATCAAGTCGCTCTTTTGCGGTGACGATCTGATTGATTGACAGAGCGACAAGGGCACCAAGCCTAAGAAGTTCGGCATTGTTTGGCCACTCTCTCAACGCATTTCGAATGCCTATTTCCGCTTTTATAAAATCTCCAGATTGATACACAGCGTGTATCCTCTGGATCGAATCCGTAAGTATATCCAAATCAGTGTTAGCTCTTACTTTTCATTATGCTCGGCTCAAGAATAGTATTGTGGATGCTCAGAATCAATAAAGTGCTTGAGTATCTAAACCCTAATATTCTCTTATCTTCACCTAGACGCCCGTGGCAAACTATTTTCGCTCAGGGCTTGGACACAAAAAAGCCCCGGTCTGCACCGGGGCTTTTTGAGCTATAAAGCCAATGCCATAGATCAAATGAAATCTGTCGATTTTATATTTTCTACGACACCAGACAAAACCCTTTACAGACTGTATTTTGCTCCAACAAAGATATATCTACCCGCAGCATCATATACGCCAGGGAAAGTATTACCATTTGCAGTTTCAAAAAAG
>CALJJR010000031.1 GCA_937973905.1 uncultured Arenicella sp.
CGTTGATGTGATTCCATCACGGCCGCCATGGCTACTTTTTTGTAGTCATGAAACTGTTGCGCTTGCATCGCATCAACCACCTGCCCATGAACGATTACCTGTGCACCGGTATCGCTAGCAGGCTTTAAAAGCACTGGGTTCATATCGGTATGCGGCGCAACGCCGGCGGCAATCGCTTGTACAGCTTGAGCGCGCCCTATTTCGCCACCATCGCTGGTGACCGCGCTGTTAAGTGCCATATTTTGTGGCTTAAAGGGCGCAACTTCGACGCCCCGGCGTTTGAGCAAGCGACACAAGCCAGCCACCATAACGCTCTTACCTGCATCTGAAGTGCAGCCTTGTACCATTAAGGTGGATGCAGAGCGAAAATTTAAACGATCAGGCAGCATGCGAGCTTAATCCGAATCCCTCGAAAACCAGCTTTGATGGTTTGGCAAAATAAAACTCAACAGGCCAAGGAAAAAATAGTCGAGCATATCGTTAACTGCCGACCACTCTTGCAATATGTAGTGACCCAGCAACAGGCTCAACATAAAGGCAAACCATGCCAGCACCGCCGCTTGTTTGAAACGATGACTTAGCAACGCCAAACCGAGCCCAATCTCGATGAATGGAATCAAACTCAAATAGAAGTTCACCAAGCCGGCCGGCAACACAATGCGTAAATCCGTTTGGAACAAACCAGAATAGTATTGCAGAAAGCCACCCGCGCTAAACAGCTTGCTGATTCCGGCAGTCAATAAGATGGTGATCATGACAATGCGAACCAGGCGTTCTGCGTCTTTTAAGGTTGTGGTAGATATGGATGCTGGCATGTTGGCGGCAGAGGTTCGCGATAAAGGTCGCAGAGTGCCACGATGCTCAAACTACCGCAATCGTCTCTGCATGGATTTGAGTTCGATTCTTTTTGATTGTCGCCTACGTAGTTCAGTGCTATATCTCGCAGTAGTTATTCAATCGAATGGAGGTCAACATGCCCACGCCTAAGCACACACTGGCATTCCCATCTGGAATTCCAGCGGGATACATTCGATTAGACAATGAACCCGAATTTGAAGCTGAGAAGCACTTACAGCTAGAGTCACCCTCATCAGTCAATACACTCAGCGACCTAGGCTACGCGGCCGAACAAATTGCGGATTGCCCGTCGAACTTTGGCGTTTCCAGCGCATTCAGAATTCTCTCTGCTGAGGGCTTGAGCATCATGCGAGAGCTCTGTCAGGAGATGTACGCCAACCGCAACTCAAGCCTTGGTACTGGCAACAACAGACTTGGCTCGTACATACGCGGAGCAGGATATCGTTCCAAATTCATTCAAGACTTTTGTGATAGCCCAGAATTGGCTGCGCACCTCTCGCAAATTGCTGGAATCGAAATGGCACGCCACTCAGTGCCGGCCGTCGCTTGTGGAGTGAACTACGCGCCTGAAGACATCAATCGCGCGGTTGATTCATGGCACACAGATTCCGTCGCTTTTGATATGGTAATTATGTTGTCTGACCCTGAACAAATCGACGGCGGTGAGTTTCAATTTTTTCATGGCACTAAGCAAGAAGGTGAGGCACTACTCGGCGTAACCGGCGAACAAGGAGGAACGTCTGAGTTGCCTGCTGAGCGTGTGCAGACCATTGCCTTTCCTGCTGCGGGCTTCGGGTTTATGCAACAAGGCAATATGATTTTTCACCGCGCCTGCAAACTCAACCAACGCTGTGAACGCATTACGATGATCCCATCCTTTGTGGTTACACCGGCAACGGCGAACGATGCCACCAACTCGGTGAATATGTCGAATTGGGATGACCCGGGAATTGTGCCGGAATTAACGCGTCATGAAGCGTGGCGGGCGGGAGCGCGACTTGACGCTCTAATTGACGACGTGCAACTCGATGATGACGCTGGTACGTTGTTGAAAAAGTTAGAGCTGGCGTTAGGGCCCTTGCAAGCGCTCCGAGAGAGCTTAGAGAAACAAGCAAAATGATTGAATTTAGAGAACTGCAAGGTAAGTCAGTGATCGTGACTGGAGCCGCAGGTTGCATTGGCGCTTGGGCGATAAAGTTACTGCTTGAGGGTGGCGCGCACCCGGTTGCGTATGACCTCAGTGATAACCGCTCACGCTTACAGCTGATTATGGATGACGCTTTCTCCGTGACTTGGGAGTTTGGTGATATTAGTGATTATGACCAGCTGCTCAACGTCGCCAAAAAATACGCTGCGGTCGCCATCATCCATCTGGCGGCACTGCAAGTGCCGTTTTGTAAAGCGGACCCGGTTGCTAGCACCAGAGTCAATGTGCTCGGTAGTATCAACGTTTTAGAAGTAGCACGGCAGCTTGGAATCTCGAGGCTCAGCTACGCCAGCTCAATCGCCGCGCCGGCGATGGGTGACAACGATTATCTCGCTACGTTGTACGGCGCGCATAAAATTTGCGGCGAACAAATGGCGGCCGTTTACTGGCAAGACTGGCAAGTCCCAAGTGTGGGAATTCGACCTTGCGTCGTCTATGGCCCGGGCCGTGATCAAGGCATGAGCGCCGCATCCACCATTGCTATATTAGCCGCCTTCGCTGGCCAGCCTTATCGAATTCCATTCACCGGCCCAGTCAGTTATGTGCATGCGGAAGACGCGGCCTTAAGGTTCGTCACTGCAGTAGCGCAAGAACAAAAAGAAGCCCCTGTGTTTGATCTTAATGCCGACGTTGTTGATACACACGACATTGTGTCAATGTGCCAGCAACGGTTTGAGACCGAAGAAATATCCGCTACCGGAGACAGTTTGCCCTTTCCTGCTGAGCCAGATGATGGTTTATTGGATTCGTTCTTAGGCACCGCTAAGACGCGCAATTTTGTCACTGGTTTTGCCGATACCATATCGTTATTCAGCGAAGCCCAACGTCGCAATGTCTTAAATGATGAACTGATCTCGCAACTTATTGCGAAGAATTTATAAACGAACGACTCCCCAAAGGATTGGCCAATTAACATTCAGAATTCACACACACTCAATAGAAAAGAACAACCATGAAATTAATCCGTTTTGGTGAAAAAGGCTCTGAACGAGCGGGTATTGTCGGCGATGAAGGTCAGTATTTAGATGTGTCGTCGATTGTGCCGGATTGGACCGGCGACACGCTGCACGAGTCGGTGTTTGCAGAGATTAGAGCCAAGGATCAAGCGCACTTTAACGAGGTTGAACCGGGCACCAGAATCGGCGCACCGGTGGGTAACGTCGGCAAGGTTGTCGGCGTGGCTTTAACGTACGGCAAGCACGCCGAAGAGGCCGACCAAGAAGTGCCGAAGGAACCCATGTTTATGATCATCTCGCGCACCGCGATCAATGGCCCATTTGATGACGTAATTATTCCACGTGGCGGAACCGAACTTGACTGGGAAGTTGAGCTGGGCGTTGTGATCGGCAAAGGCGGTAACTATATTCCAATGGAAACTGCGCACGAACATATTGCCGGGTACTGCGTTGCCAATGACGTTTCAGAACGTCAGTTTCAACTGGAACGTGGCTCGCAATGGACCAAGGGCAAAAGCGCAGATACCTTAAAACCGTTGGGCCCATGGCTAGTCACACGCGACGCCGTACCCAACGCCAACAATCTGGATATCTCTATCCAGGTTAGTGGCATTACTCGGCAAGACAGCAATACCAGCGACATGATGTACACCACTGCTGAGCTGGTTTCTCGCATCTCGGCTTACATCCGTTGGGAAGCGGGTGATGTCATGATTACCGGTACGCCACCAGGGGTTGGTTATGGAATGAAGCCGCCACAGTACCTAAAGCCTGGCGATATCTTGGAACCAACCATCGAAGGTCTCGGCGCACAACGCAATCGCGTGGTTGCTTACTCGGAGTAGAGCCTTGGCTGATCGCATTGTCATTGTTACCGGAGGCTCGCAAAATATCGGCTTGGCCATTTCAAGAGCCTTTATCACCACTGGCGCTACAGTTATTAGTGCCGACTTAAACCCTCCGAACCAAGATGAAGCGGGGCTCAAGTTCATCGAGACAGATGTTGCTGATCAATCATCGGTGCAAAACCTCATGGCGGCTGTAGAGCAGGACTATGGGCGGCTCGATGTGCCGGTCAACAACGCCGGAATTTGCATCGAAAAATCGCTCACTGAGATGAGCTTGGAAGAATACGAAAAAACCATGGCGGTGAACGTACGCAGTGTTTTTTTATGTTGCAAACATGCGAATCAGCTATTGCGTAAATCCGCTCCGGCAGCAATCGTGAATATTAGTTCAATCGAAGGTTTGGCCGCGAATCCACTGCACGCGGCTTATGCCGCATCAAAAGGAGCAGTTGCTTCTATGACGCATAATATCGCCTTGGAGTTTGGCCCCCAAGGTATTCGATGCAATGCAATTGCGCCCGGATGGATCAATACTCCATTTAACGAGAATTTGCTCAATCAGTACCCGGATCGAGATGAAGTCGATGCTCAGATCACTGCGCTGCACCCGGTTGGTCGACTCGGCACACCTGAAGACATTGCCAATACCGCGGTGTTTCTCGCCAGCGAACAAGCGGCGTTTATTTCAGGCCAAGAGCTGGTCGTAGACGGGGGTCGATTGGCCAAATTGCCCACGCCGGCTCTATGACTATTTAATAAGGTCTGTTCAATGACTTCAAAAGCAAAAGAATCGCCTACGCGCTTAGCCATGATTACCGGCGGTACCAGCGGCGTTGGTCTGGAGTGCGCGAAACTATTACTAGAACAAGGTGCGTCAGTTTTCATCTGCGGCCACAACGCGGACAAACTGAATCGCGTTATCAGCGAATTGGACAACGCCAATGTAAAAGGTGTCGCGGGCGATGTTCGACAAGCCCAAACTGCCATCGACGCCTTTGCTCAAGCACAAGCTACATTTGGCCAACCGGTTGACCTGCTGATCAATTCTGCAGGC
>CALJJR010000032.1 GCA_937973905.1 uncultured Arenicella sp.
TTGGCTTCAACAACCGGGTGACGTCCGCCTGCAATTCTTATGCCAGGTGTCGCGGTCAATTGGGGGCAAACCAGACCTAAAGATTTGGCTCGCTCAGCAAATGTGTTGATCACATCGAGCACTGATAATGCGCCGGCCATCATCTTCAGCTGAGCAACCGACGGTTGGAGTGACTCAATGACGTGTTGATACAGAGCTTTTTCACGCGCCAGAGATTTTTCGCGCGCGCTCAGTACTTTGTCTTCGTATTCTTTAAGTTCTTCGGTGATGTACCGCTCGGCATTTTTCAGAGTTTGTCGACGGATGAAATGCTCTGGCACCTGATCACTCTGAGCTTTGCTAACTTCTAGATAAAAGCCATGTACTCGGTTGTACTTAACTTTGAGTGTGGCAATGCCAGTGGCCTCGCGCTCGCGTTGTTCGAGTTGAACCAGAAAGTCGCCGGAGTTTTTACTCAGTGCCTGCAACTCATCGAACTCTTCATCAAAACCGGGCTTGATTACTCCGCCGTCTCGAATCACTGCAGCCGGCTCGTCAAGAATGGCGTTCTCAAGCAGTCGTTGCTCTGGTTCAAAAGGCCCCAAGGAGTCGCGCGCATTCGCCAATAATTCGTTTCGTGCACCATCTAAGAGTGCCGTCAGCTGGGGCAAGTTTTGCAAGGCAGTACGCAATCGCACCAAATCCCTCGGGCGCGCGTTATTGAGCGCAATTCGAGTCAAGATGCGCTCCACGTCGCCGCAGTGCCGTAGCAGGGTGGCAAGTGCGTCGTGCTCAAAGCGATCTATCATCTCGCCGACACTGAGTTGTCTTTGCCCCACGACAGCGCGATCGGTGATTGGCCCATGCAACCATCTGCGCAACAGACGGCCGCCCATCGGATTGGCGCAACGATCCATTAAGGCCACCAGCGTGAATTCTTTACCGCCGCTCAGATTGACTTCAATTTCGAGATTTAGCCGGCTAGCGGCATCAATAATTAAGGTGTCGCTCTTTTGCTGAACTTGAAAGTCATCGACATGTGGCAGTGCCGGAAACTGCATGTCCTTGGCATATTGCAGCAACGCACCAGCGGCAGAAACGACCAATGGGTAGTCAGAGCAGCCAAAGGCAACCAGATCCCGAGTGTTAAATTGCCGACACATCAACTCATGGGCGACGTCGTAGTCAAAATACCAATTTGGTACCTCGTTGCTGCGCTGTTGGTATTGGTTGGGTAGCTCGATGGGTCGTTCTTGCGGCAACAATACTTCGGCCGGATTTAAACGCTGCAGCTCGGCTAGGAGTTGGTCAAAGGAATCTAATTGCTGCGCGCTGAAATGCCCAAGAGATAGCTCTAAAGTGGCGAGCGCATAGCCGCTTTCCTTGGCATAGATCGCAGTAAGGGCGTTGTCACGACGCTCCTCTAGGAGGCTGTCTTCGACTAAAGTACCCGGTGTTACAACCCGGGTAACTTTTCTCTCTACCGGGCCTTTGCTGGTAGCTGGGTCGCCTATTTGTTCGGCGATAGCGACTGAGCGGCCGAGTTTTACCAGCTTGGCTAAATACTGATCAATGCTGTGAAACGGCACACCGGCCATCGGAATTGGCTCGCCATTGGATTTGCCGCGTTGGGTTAGCGTAATATCGAGCAGTTGCGACGCCAGTTCTGCATCACGGTAGAAGAGCTCGTAGAAGTCCCCCATGCGGTATAGGACCAGCGTCTCTGGGTAGTCTGCTTTTATCGCCAGATACTGCTGCATCATCGGCGTGTGTTGACTTGCCGCTTTGTTCATTAGAAATTGTCGCTTGGCTATTTATGGGCGCTTGAGCTGATGAGCTGGGCAAGTTTTTCGTGAATGCGTGGAGTGCCCGCCACGATGTTTCCAGAAGCAAAGATATCGGCACCGCCATTGGCTTCTGAAATTAATCCACCTGCCTCGCGAACTAGCAATGCTCCCGCGGCGATATCCCAGTCTTGGAGCCCGAATTGCCAAAAACCATCGTAGCGACCAGCGGCCAGATAGGCTAAATCTAAAACTGATGAGCCAGTACGGTGAATGCTCTGGGCTCGCGGTAATACCGTGGCAAAGCTTTTTAACCAGGGTTTGGTTTCTGCAGCGCTGCGATAGGGAAATCCCGTGCAGAGTAGGGCGTCGCTTAAACGGCTCGTTTCTGCCACTCTAATGCGGCGATTATCCAGTTGTGCCCCAGCGCCTTTGCGAGCCGTGAACAGTTCATTACGCAGCGGATCATAAATAACCCCGACTAACGTCTCTTGTTTTGAGCGCAATGCAATGGAAACGGCGCAATGGGGGTGACCGTGGAGAAAGTTATGCGTTCCGTCTAGAGGATCGATAACCCATTGATAATCACTTTCACGCCCCGCATCTCCAGATTCTTCAGCAAGAATATTGAACTCGGGGTAGGCCTCATCAAGCATGGCTACAATTTGCTGCTCGGCGAGTACATCGACCTCAGAAACCAACTCATTGGCGTTTTTTTTGCTTACTTTTATGCGGTCGAGCTTGGCGATACTTTGGGCAATCTGCTTGCCTGCCTCTAACGCAGCATTGACGGCGACATTGAGCGCACCGCTGGTTTGTTTCGGATCCATGGATGGGGACGGGTTGTAAAAAGAGCAGGCGTGATTGTAGCTTTCTGGCGTGCTGAATAAAACCGGTATTCAGCCTAATACGTTAGAATATAAGACATGCTTTCAAATCGCCTAGAGGCGTGTTGTTGCCGATGAAATTTTTAGACAGTGTGAACACTATATTGGTCGCCCCAAGTCATCCAGGGAATATCGGTGCAACCGCGCGTGCACTTAAAACGATGGGCTTGAGTAAGCTGCGACTGGTCGCACCTAAGAAATACCCCGACCCAGAGGCAAACCAGCGATCTGCGGGTGCGGAGGATGTATTGGAGGCGGCTCAGGTCTTCGATGGAGTAGCAGCTGCAGTATCTGATACGACCTTGATTCTTGGAACCTCGGTGCGTGACCGAGAGGTAAATTGGCCGTTGCTGACCCCACGAGCAGCCAGTGAAAAAGTGATTAATCATCTCTCCTCATCATCGAGCAATCGCGTTGCCATCCTATTTGGCAGAGAAAATAGCGGTTTATCCAACGAAGAGCTGGATTTATGCGCAGCGCAGATTAGAATTCCGGCGAACTCCGAGTACAGCTCATTAAACTTAGGTAGTGCGGTGCAAATTATTGCTTACGAATTACGCCAAGCCGCGTTAATTAATTTACAAGGGCAGCAACAACCCGCTGCCGTAGTGAAACCCAGACAAGAGCCCGCCACACAGGCGCAACGAGCAGGACATATGGAGCACCTAGAACAAGTTCTAAAACAATTGGAGTTCGCGCATAATGAAAATTCCCCCTTGTTAATGCGAAAACTGACCAGACTGTATAATAAAGCCGAATTGTCTGTTGAAGAGATCCAAATATTACGCGGAATTTTAACTGCGATCGGAGCTCAATCGAGCCGGTCTTAAGTAACAATAAGGCCTTAGATAAATGTCAAAAACGCTGGAATGCCTTGGTGTCACAGCGCAGAAAGTTAACTAGAGCAGCACATGTTTAGTAGTCTAAAAGAAGACATCAGCGTTGTATTTGAGCGCGACCCGGCTGCGCGCCACACGCTGGAGATCTTAACCAGCTATCCCGGCGTGCATGCAATTCTGCTGCACAGATTATCCCACTGGTTATGGGGGCTGGGGCTCAAGTGGCTTGCTCGCTTCATCGCGCACTTAGGCCGCTGGATCACCGGCATTGAAATTCACCCTGGAGCTAAGATCGGCCGGCGATTTTTTATCGATCATGGCATGGGCGTTGTTATTGGTGAGACCGCTGAAATCGGCGATGACTGCACGCTTTATCATGGTGTCACTCTCGGTGGAACGTCGTGGCAGAAAGGTAAACGTCACCCGACTTTAGCCAATGGTGTGGTGGTAGGCGCGGGCGCAAAAATACTCGGGCCTATACTGGTCGCTGAAAACGCCCGGGTTGGGTCGAACTCAGTGGTGGTCAAAGACGTCAGTGTTGGCGCAACAATGGTAGGAATTCCTGCCTATGAAGTCGGTTCGGTGGAGTACAATAGAGCCAACGGCAAAATAGAGCCGCAACAGTTTGATGCTTACGGGCAACAGACATCCGAACAAGACCCAATCGGAACTGCGATAGGGCGTTTATGTGAACAAATTCAATCGATGGCAAAGCACAATCACGCTCTGTTGTCTGAGTTGGACAAGGCCGGAATTCAAATAGACGGTTTGCAGCCGCCTGAAATTCGCACCGATTGTGCCGAGTTACAGAATTTTGCGGCTGAGAAAAAGATCGATGGAGCTTTAGTTGATGATCAGAACTCACCTGAATAAGGCTTGTTAAAACATTGAATATATTAAATTAATTTATTTCAGATAAGATAAAGATACAGACATGAGTATTTCTCTTACGCAGGCTGCCGCAGAACGAATCGCAGGTCAGTTGGATACCGCTGACGCCTTCGCATTACGCTTTGGTGTTAAAGAATCAGGATGCTCCGGCTATTCATATGTCATGGATTTCGCCGAGCAAGCCAACACAGACGACACTGTGTTTGAAAGCTTTGATGTAAAAGTAGTGGTCGATGCGAAGAGTCTCGCTATTCTTGAGGGCACGCAAATTGATTACGTGTCCGAAGGGCTCAATCAAACCTTCAAATTTTCCAATCCGAGTTCCACCGATGAGTGTGGGTGCGGCGAAAGCTTTGCAGTACAGGCGTAAAGCTTTTCACTATTGTTTACATTTAGCCCGCAATTGCGTAATGGTAATAACAAGTATTGCGGGCAGATTACCGAAAATTATCAATTAATGCGTGTTTCCGTGGATTAAAACAACTAAAATACGAACGGTTCAAACACATCTCATAGAGGGGATCACCGTGAGCACGTTCCTACTGAAACCATTAGATCAAAAATCGTTTTTTCTTAGTTTAATTGCAGCTTTTGTGGCGCTTGTCCTATTGCTGTCCAGCCCTCAAGCAGCTGCGCAACAGTACAAGAAGATCACTCGACTTGGCACCTCTGAAGCCCTGTGCTCCGGTGGTATTGAAACTGCTGCCGAGTTGCAGGAGTATTTCCGCAACAACCCCGGTGCCATAAGAGCTGTACTCGCAGATTCTGGCTGGAGCGGCAGCGCTGACGATCTGTTGGCTGCAGTTGCCAATGGCGACATGATCGAGCGCGCGTACCCAGTTGGTACCAAATTAGCCTGGATGGGCGCTAAGAAGAAAGGCAACTATGTTGCTAATCCATATCGCGAGTGGGCCGGATCAAAATCGTTTGAGGCGTTTCAAGTCAATGTTTCAACGGATTGTCAGGTCTACCATATTGCGATACCGAAAGCTTGTTGTAATGTTTCTTTGATCTCGGTCAGCCCCGATGAGTCAACAGCTTGTCAACCAGCGGCGCCCGTTGCCGCGGTTCAAGAAGCGGCTCCGGCACCGGTCGAAGCCAAAGGTAAGGAGATTCTAGGGCTGGTACCATTTTTTGGCGCTTTCGCAGGTACTGAAACACGGCCTCGATTCGAACCCGCGTGGGCTATGGATGTGAAAGATTCATCAGGGATTGTAGGTATTCGAGCAGGTTTGATGAAAGGCATCTCGGCCCGTACTTCGGTGTTTGGTCAGCTTTCTTACTATGATCGCAATGGTATTAACGAACCAAATATTTACCCAGAAGATAACTTGGCAATTGATATCGGCCTCGAGCGTCGCTTGAGCCAAAAAGCCTTCATCGGTGGTGGTATCGGCGCGTGGAACGTTGATGACAGTGACTTCCGCGATGCTTCTTTGTTTGGTCACGTTGGCGCTGATATCGGTTCGTCAAATTTTCAATGGTTCCTTGAAGGTCGTGTTTTTGACTCCGACTCTGACAACTTGGATTCGATTTCAAACAACAAGATGTTCAGTGCTGGAGTTCGCTACCTCGTTAAGTAGTTAATCTAGGCCTGCGTGATGCGCAAAGTCTTGACCAGAAAAAGCGGCTTGGGCCGCTTTTTCTGTTTTTAGAAGGTTTTAGGATGAGTGCAATAGAAGTGTCTCTGAATCAGATTGGTGGTCGAACCAATGAGCGAACTCGAGAATCTGAAGCACCGTTAAAACGCGTGGGAATAACAACTTTGGGTTGTAAGGTGAATACCTATGAATCCGAACTGATCGCAGAGACCTTAAAAACCGAACGCTATGAGGTGGTTCCAGCTCGAGAGAAGGCGGATTTATATCTAATTAACACCTGCACGGTGACTAGAGAGGCCGACCGGCAAGCGCGGCAAGCGGTGCGCAGAGTCGTAAAGACCAACCCAGAAGCTTTGGTTGTTGTGACAGGTTGTTATGCTCAAATGGATGCCTCAGCGTGTGCACAAATTCCTGGTGTTGATTTGGTGCTTGGCAACGATCAAAAACTCGATGTGCATAAGTTGTTGCCAGCTCTCGAGCTGGGCGATTTACCAAAAGTGATGGTAGGCGATTTAGATCAACACATTAGCTTACCGACGCAAATTTTGACCGGGTTCGATGCCCACACAAGAGCGTTCGTGCAAATTCAGCAAGGTTGTGATCAGGGGTGCACGTTTTGCATTATTCATCGTGCGCGCGGGCCAAGTCGTTCATTGCCTGTGAGTTTACTAAAGCGCCAAGTGCAGCGGCTAGTCTTGAACGGATACCCTGAAGTCGTTATCTGCGGTGTTGATTTAGGCTCCTATGGCGAGGATTTCCAGCACGACGAAATTAATTTAGTTGGATTGTTGCGAGAGCTACTAACTTTGGAGCACGACGAAGCGAACCCTTTTCGTATCCGACTCAGCTCCATCGATCCAGATCATATTTCTGATGAATTGATTGATTTGTTGGCCAGCGAACCAAGGTTGTGCAACCAATTCCATTTGTCGTTGCAAAGTGGCAATACGTTGATCTTGAAACGCATGAAACGACGATATGACGCCGATTACGTGCGTGAAAGGATTGCTACCTTGCGCAGCAAAATACCGAATTTTGTGCTGAGCGCAGACGTGCTGGTTGGGTTCCCAACTGAAACCGATAAGCAATACCAAGACACTGAAGCCATGGTTCGAGAACTTGATATCGCTTACCCACATGTATTCTCGTACTCTGAGAGAGAGGGAACGCCAGCTGCAAAAATCCCCGCAGCAAAGTCGGTTCCTGTTGCCGAGAGAAAAGCGCGTAACCAACGGTTGCGCGAGGTCGGCAAGTCCCTGGAACTGGCCTTGATGCAGCGTAAGTTGGGTGAGCTTGTTTGGATGCTCCCGGAACGGATCGCGTCCGACGAAAAACTCGTAATCTGTCGCGGCGAAGACTACGTGCCGGCTTTTGCACCAACAGATACTGTGACCTTAGGGCGATGGCAGCAGTTTGAGTTATTGAAGCTAGAAGCAGGCCACTTGTACGCCAAGCCTGTCGCGCCAGCGAACACCGATGCGTTAGGCCAATGAAACTTTAGAACCAGTCACTTTTCACCGCTATTTAATGCCATATGCGCTTAGATTTTATGCGGCTCTAAGTGTAGAATACCGCCCCCGATGACGCTGCGACTGCGGCGACCAAACCATCGACTAAATTTTCTAATAACTTTCTCTTTTTGGAGTCAATAATGGCTGTTGAACGCACCCTTTCAATTATCAAACCAGACGCTGTTGCAAAGAACGTCATCGGTGAAATCTATTCACGCTTTGAGAAGGCGGGATTGCAAATCGTCGCTGCTCGTATGATGCACCTTCCGCAAGAGCAAGCTGGTGAGTTTTACGCGGTGCATAAAGAACGCCCGTTTTACAATGATCTCGTTAGCTTTATGACCTCTGGTCCAGTACAGGTTCAAGTATTGGAAGGCGACAACGCGATCGCCAAGCATCGCGAGGTGATGGGTGCGACTAATCCAGCTGAAGCAGCGCCAGGTACTATTCGTGCCGACTTTGCTTCAAGCATTGATGAGAATGCAGTACATGGTTCTGATGCTGCCGAAACAGCGGCTGTTGAAATTGAATTTTTCTTCGGTCAAGACGGAGTCTGTGAGCGCACTCGTTAGAGTAACTTATCTAATAATATGACCAAGCTCTCCATCCCGGTTGAAATAAACGTCGAAGCCAAGCCAAATTTGCTTGGCTTTGATCGGGAGGCTATGGAGAGCTATTTTGCCTCGATCGGAGAGAAGTCTTTTCGTGCTTCGCAGGTGATGAAGTGGATTCATCAGCAAGGTGTTTGCGACTTTGCTGAAATGACCAATCTAAGTAAGTCCTTGCGCGCAAACTTAGCTGCCAATTGCCTTGTTGAGGTACCTGAAATCATCGAAGATCGGCTCTCCAATGATGGCACGCGAAAGTGGTTGTTGCGCGTACCAGGCAAGAGCGCCATCGAGATGGTGTTTATTCCCGAGGAATCTCGCGGCACTTTATGTGTCTCTTCGCAGGTTGGTTGTACGCTCGATTGTTCTTTTTGTGCAACCGGCAAACAGGGTTATAACCGAGACCTGACAACCGCTGAAATAATAGGCCAAGTTTGGTTAGCTAAGACGCTGCTGGCTGAGCAATATCAAACCGAGCAACGAATTGTCAGTAATGTTGTGATGATGGGCATGGGCGAGCCGTTGATGAATTTTGATAACGTCGTCAGTGCCATGCGCATCATGCAAGATGATTTTTGCTTTGGTTTATCGCGCCGACGAATAACGCTTAGCACTGCTGGTGTTGTACCAAAGATTGATATGTTGAAAAAAGCCTGCGCGGTCAGCCTCGCGGTTTCTTTGCATGCGCCGAATGATGAGCTAAGGAACGTCTTAGTTCCACTAAACCGAAAATACCCAATCTCTGAATTAATGGCGGCGTGTAATCGATACGTTGCTGATTCGCAAAGAGCTCGTATCACCTTTGAGTACGTTATGCTTCAGGGTGTCAATGATGAACTCGAGCATGCCCACCAACTGGCGGCATTAATGCAGACGGTGCCGGGCAAGGTGAACCTCATTCCATTCAACTCATTCGAGGGGATTGAGTACCAAAGGTCCTCGAATTCACGAATAAATCGATTTAGAGATATTCTCCACGATAATGGTGTTATTGTGACAGTGCGAAGAACGCGTGGTGATGATATTGAAGCAGCGTGTGGTCAGCTCGCCGGAGATGTTATGGACCGCACTCGCCGCGCCGAAAAATTTAGACAAAAACAGGCGGAAAAAATACAATGAAATCCGTCTCCAGAAAAGCTCGCCGGTAGGTTCAGCGAGTCAAGCAGCGCTAACAGCTAGGATTACACTCACTTGATCCCATCCACAACGCCTTATTGCAGTGCCCAAACCTTTAGGTTTTGTCTCAAGCCAGTTCGCAAGATGTTGCTGTTGGCTTTGATGATCACATTGTCAGCCTGCACGACTTCAGGAGGCGTAAGTAACAGTTACGAAAAACGCAGTGAAGTAGTCAAAAACGCCGACAATGCCTTGATCCATGCTGAATTGGCGCGCGGGTATCTTCAGCAAAAACAGTATGCCATTGCAATTGACGAGCTAGAACTTGCCCTGCGGATAGACCCGCAACACTCTGAGAGTCATTACATTATGGCTTTGTTAATGCTCGATCTTGAGCAATATGAAAAAGCTGAAAAGCATTTTGCTGATGCCGTTCGGTTTGATCGCAATAATTCTTCTGCCGCACACGACTTTGGCATGTTTCTCTGTCAAATTGACCGCGAACGCGAGTCCGTTGAGTATTTTGAGATAGCGGCTTCAAACCCACTGTTTGAGCGTGCCGAGTTAAGTAATATGCGTGCCGGCGAGTGCCTTGCGCGGCTTAATGACCCCAAAGCTGAGGAGTATTTGCAGCGCGCCCTAGCGGTTAATCCTCAATTGCGGCCTGCGTTGTATCGGCTTTCTACAATTAAGCATCAACGTCGTGATCATTTTTCTGCGCGAGCTTATATCGAACGCTACATGGCCATTACCAAACCGCAACCTGCCGCGCTGTTTTTGGCCTATCAAATAGAATCCAGCCTCAATGCCAGTGAAGTTGCTGAAAAGTACCGGCGTCAGATTCTTGAAGAATTTCCTGGTTCCAAACAAGCTAAAGCGTTGCGCGGCAGCAACCGTAGACAACGCTAACTAGACAATCCGATTACAAAACTTCTGGGTTGAAAAGCGGTCATCAGCGCGAGCGCTGCGCTGACGAAATTCGCTTTATTATGGGTTGGAGGTATGACAAAAGATGGAAGAGCAAAGTAAATTAGAAGAACTCGCCCCTGAGCCACGGCAAGGAAGCGGCAATATGCTTGCTGCTGCGCGCAAGAAACAACAAAAAACCATAGAAGAGATCGCCGAAGAACTGAACCTCTCAGTTTCTCAGATTAAGACCATTGAACTCGATCAAACAGAAGGTTTGCCAGAGCCAACCTATGTGCGTGGTTATATTAGGTCTTATGCCAAGCTTCTAGGTCTTAAACCCGAAGAGGTGTTGCACAACTACCTCAACCCTGATTGGCAGAAAACCTCCAGTTTGAATGATATTCCGCGTGGCATTGGCGCGGCGGATGAGAATTCCCCAGGATTCTTCACGCCGGCCAAGTTGTTTATGTTGTTATTGACGGCGGTGTTGGTGACCGGTTTATGGTACTACGGCATGTTGGATGGACTATTGGGGAGTAACGATACTGCAAGAACCAATGTCGCTGAAGTTGCTGCTTCTGAGTCAGTGGATGAAACTGCACCCAGTCTTGGTGTGAGTGGCGTCGCTGGTGACTTGGTCAGCGCCGATAACGCCGAGACCGCGACCGACTCTTCAAGTGATAATGATGCCGCCGTGGTGGGAGATCAGCAAGAAGATCGAGATGCTGGCCTTGTTACAGAAGGCCAAAACGGTGACGCCGATTCCGGCGCGCAGGATTCCGTCGCTGCGGAACCGGTCCTAACCGAAAACTTACTAGTGATGGATTTCAGTGACACATCGTGGGTTGATATACGAGATTCGAACGACCAACGTTTGGCCTATAAGAGTTATGCCCAAGGAGAGCGCCTTGAAGTTCGAGAGCAAGGCGAGCTGCAAGTATTTATTGGCAATGCCGCTGGTGTGTCAGTGGCGTTAAATGGGGCTCAATTTGATCTGTCCGAGCACCGCGAAGGTGTGTATGCGAAGTTCGTGATTGAGGCTGTGCAATAGCTTAGAATAGGCGATTCAAGTCGAAACTGTCTTTGTTCAGCGATCGGGTCTTGCCCGATCTTTTTTATGGTAGCCGTCTCGAAGCAACGCTAGTGTTGCAGTCGAATGCACCTCCAAAACAATACCTCAACCATTGTGAACAATGAGCGCGGATAAAAAACAACAACTTAAAGCGATCAGGGGAATGAATGATATTCTGCCCCCTGACACTGAACTCTGGCAAAACGTCGAAACGATTTGCCAACAAGTCTTATCTGGTCGTGGATATCAAGAGATTCGCTTACCAATTGTCGAGCAAACTCAACTCTTTTTGCGCTCAATCGGTGCCGATACGGACATTGTGTCGAAGGAAATGTACACCTTTGATGACCGCAATGGCGACAGTTTAACGTTACGACCAGAAGGTACCGCCAGCTGTGCCCGTGCAGGGATTGAGCACGGCATGTTCTACAATCAACAGCAACGACTATGGTACTGCGGGCCAATGTTTCGTCACGAACGTCCGCAAAAAGGGCGTTATCGACAATTTCATCAGCTAGGTGCTGAAGCGTATGGCTGGACCACGCCGGATATTGAAGCTGAGTTGATTGCCGTGGTGCACGATATGTTCGAGAGGTTAGGGTTGCGAGGAACCCGATTGCAGATTAATTCGCTCGGAGATCAACAAACTAGAACGCAGTTTCGAGATGCCCTCCAGAATTACTTGCGTCCTCGCAAGGATAAGTTGGATGAAGATAGCCAGCGCCGCTTGGAGTCAAACCCGCTTAGAATTCTCGACAGCAAAAATGCCGACACTCAGGAAATTCTCAACGGGGCACCTGTTCTGAGCGATTTCTTGAGTGAAGAATCAAGCCAGCATTTCGCTCTACTGCAGGAGTTTCTAGTGCAGCTGGGCATTGAGTTCGAGATTAATACTAAGCTGGTTCGCGGCTTGGACTACTATAATGACACGGTGTTTGAGTGGATAAATGATGGCTTTGGGGCTCAGTCCACGGTCTGCGCGGGTGGCCGCTACGACAGTTTGGTCGAACAAATTGGTGGTGCGGCAACGCCGGGGTTTGGTTTTGCGATGGGCTTGGAGCGGTTGGTGCAAATTCTGCAAGAGCAAAATGCGGCCATTGCAGAACGTTCGTCGAAAATAGATGTCTATTTAATATCGACTGGGGATGCTGCACGGGGGCAGGCGCTCAACATGCAGAGTAAGCTTGCCAAAATCGGCTTAAATGCTGTACTGCATTGTGGTCAAAGTAGCTTGAAGAACCAGTTTAAACGAGCGGACAAGCAGGGTGCACGTGTAGCCCTAATCGTGGGCGAGGAGGAGTCAGCAGCTAAAACCGTCGGAATTAAGATCCTCGACCGATCCGCGGCTCCGCAATCGCAGCAGACAGTTAAGCAAAACGATGTTGTTAACGCCGTGACTAATTGCCTGGAATCGCTATAATGCCCGGTCACAAAGGCTTCACAGGTTCTGATGAATCCTCGGGCGTAGCCACAGTAGCCACATAAGCAGAGTGATAACGAATTACTCTTGCTGAGACGTGATCAAATTTTAAACGACGCACATATCATCTCAATTGTGTCAATGAGCTGCCCAGCTGGCAGCGAGAAAAAAGTTAATAGATATTATGGCTGAAGATATTTTACTCACCCCTGAAGAACAGGATGAACGTGCACGACAATGGTTGAAAGATAACGGCCTGGCCTTGCTTCTGGGCGTGGGCCTAGGCTTGGGCGCAGTGTTTGGTTATCAGTCTTGGCAGACTAAGCTGCAGACGGATGCTGAAGCCGCTTCAGCGCTATTCAACCAAGTGCTGAGTTCAGTGCAGCTTTCTGAGCTAGCGGATATCGAAGCTAAGGTAAATCAAATTAAAACTGATTACCCAAGCAGCCCTTATGCCGTTAAAGCATCGTTGTTGCACTCCAGGCAGTTGTCTGTGAGTGATTTAGCGGCCGCGGAGGAAGAACTGCAGTGGGCCGTTGGCAATGCCAAAGAAAGTGGTCTACTGCACACGGCTAAAATTCGTCAGGCTAAAGTGCTGGTGGCGCTAGGTAAGTTGGCCGAAGCCAAGGTGCTGGCAAATCAAGCTGAGCAGGGCGGCTTTGCGTCAAATTACGCAGAGATTTTGGGCGATATAGCTGTGCTAGAAAAAGATATCAGTACCGCGCGCACGCAATATGAAGCTGCGATTGAATCCCTCCCGCAACAAGAGCTGGGATATGCCTCAATCTTGAATCTTAAGTTGAATCGATTGCCTTTTGATTCAAGTGCGGAAGAGGTGGCAGCACCATCGGTGGATCAGGTTGATGCTTCTGATATGACGACCTCTGAAGAAAACGCCGAAGTTGACCAGAGTGAGACCGAGTAATGTTGAGCATCAGCAATAAGTATTTTATGCGTTTCTTCGTTATTTTTGCGTTGAGCTTGGTTCTTGCAGCATGCGGTGGCCGCAGTAAGGACAGTGACTTCTTTCAAGAAGAAGTGGCTGCTAAGAAGCCTAAGGTTAACAATCAAACCGTGCTGGATCGCAATTGGCGTCGTAACCTGGGGCCAAAAATAGGTACGGGCGATGCAATTATTTCACCTGCATTACTCGGAGATTTCTTGTATGCCGCTTCTACTAATGGCCGGGTCGAGAAAATCGAAGCGGGGTCTGGTAAGCAGGTTTGGGAGGCTAGATTTAAGAAAGAAACAATCACCGCTGGCGTTGGCGTCGGTGGCGGTCTCGTACTTTTTGCTACCGACCAAGGCAAAGTGTATGCCTTGAATCAAACCAGTGGTGAGGTGTCTTGGCAAGTTTCCTTGAGTAGCGAGATTTTAGCCAGCCCAGTTATTGATGGCGATGTGGTGGTTGCACGCACCGGTGATGGAAAAGTATATGGATTAGCCTCCTATGACGGTGAGGTGCTCTGGACTATTAGTCGGCAATTGCCGCGCCTTACTTTACGAGGTGATTCAAGACCGTTGATGGTGGGTGGAGCCGTGTTTACCGGGTTTGCAGATGGCACACTCGCAGCCGTTGAAGCAGGTAACGGGCGTGCCTTATGGGATTTTCCAATTTCCTTTCCGCGCGGCACGTCAGAAATTGATCGTCTAGCCGATGTGGATACAGACCCATTATTAGTTGGCAACCACATTTATATTAGTTCATACCAAGAAGTTACCCACGCCTTGAATATTCAAGAGCAGCGCATTGATTGGAGCGTTGACGTTTCATCGTTTAACCCTCTTTCATATGACGCTGCGTATCTATATATCAGCGACAAAAGCGGGGTAGTACATCAAATCGATCGAACCAATGGCAATAAGGTTTGGTCACAGGATGGTTTACGTCTGCGCGAAGTTGGAGCGCCGATTTCGGTGGGGCCGTATGTGGTCGTTAGTGATGGCGATAGCGGCGTCTATGTGATCGAAAAGCGTAGTGGAAATTTTGTCGGGCGGCATCGATTAGGGGCCAAATCGATCGTCGGTGAAGCCATTGTAGAGGGAGACAACATCTTTTTTACCGATTCTGATGGCGACCTTCAATCAATTCAGGTCACACCGAAATCTTAAAATTGCGGTGGTGAATTATTCTCACCATTGCCTTAAACCATGATGTCGGTCAACGAAACAGGCTCACAAGCCAAGGTCAGTGATGACGCAGATGTTGATGCCATAGAGGTAGACGCACCAAAGCCGATTATTGCGATTGTCGGGCGTCCGAATGTGGGTAAATCAACACTCTACAATCGTTTAACCCGCAGTCGCGATGCAATTGTTGACGACCGCCCAGGTGTAACTCGGGACCGCATGGTTGGGGTCGGGCGCGTGGGCAACAATCCCTATTGGGTCGTTGATACCGGTGGGATTGAGGCTGACGAGGAAGAAATTCACTCACTTATGCGTGGTCAGGTCGACCAGGCCTTGGCGGACAGCGATGCGGTGATTTTTATTGTTGATGGTCGCGATGGTGCTACGCCAGATGATTTTGAAATCGCAAAACAGCTGCGTCGCCACACCCATATCAATGTTTACCTAGCGATCAACAAAGCTGAGGGTCTAGACAAAGGCACGATTGCCGCAGACTTCTATCAACTGGGTTTAGACCAACCTCATACCATCTCTGGCAAGAATGGCGATGGTGTGCACCGTCTTATGGACCTGGTCTTGAGTGACACATTCGGTCGGCATACTGAGTACGATATCCCAGTAGGTGTTGCTAAATTGGCGATTGTTGGACGGCCTAATGTCGGCAAGTCGACTTTGGTTAATAGCTTGGTGGGCGAGCAGCGAGTTGTTGTCTTTGATATGCCAGGCACCACGCGTGACAGTATTCACGTGCCGTTTACCCATAAAGGCAAGGACTACGTACTGATCGACACTGCGGGTATGCGTAAAAAGTCGCGCATCGATGATCGGGTAGAGCGTTTTTCAGTGATGAAGACTCTGCGAGCGGTGGAGTTAGCGCAAGTCGTGGCGGTGATGTTAGATGCTCAAGAAGGCGTTGTAGATCAAGATAATCGGCTTATCAACCTTGTGTTCGACAGCGGGCGTTCGTTGATGCTGCTAATTAATAAATGGGATGGTATGAGTGATTACGATAAACAGCAAATTCGCGCGCAAATCGATCGTAAGTTCAGCCATATGGGTAACATACCAATAGAATTCGTTTCTGCTAAATTTGGCCGCGGCATCAAACGAGTGATGCCATTAGTCGACCAACTGTATGCGAGTGCCATGACGGACATGGGGACAGGTAAAATCAACCGGATTCTCAAACAGGCTGAAGAGAAAAGAAACCCACCGATGGTTGGGAATCACCGGATTAAAATGAAGTTTGCGCACCAGGGAGGAATGAATCCTCCGCATGTGATTATTCACGGCAATCAATTAGATAAGCTTCCTCTGACTTATCAGCGGTATCTTTCAAACACTTTTGAAAGGGAGTTTAAGATGATGGGCACCAAAGTTAAGTTAAGCTTTAAGACTTCTGAGAACCCATATGACAAGCCTAGAAGGCCAGCCAGTCGCAGCAGCAAGAGTAGGGCCAAGCCTCGCGACCGTCGCAAATCTAAATAGCCACCTTCTTCTTTAGAGCGGGTTTAGTTACAACTAATATTCGATTTCTCGTATTGTTGCTCTTACTAGCTCGCTGTGTTTCCAGGGTAAAAAATGACCGGCCTCGGGGAGTTCAATTACACGCAGTTTGCTAAAAACAGATTGCCACTTGTCTTTAGCATAAGCAGCGTTTTTAGGTGAAACGAGTCGATCTTTCATGCCCTGAATGACCACTACATCGGCGTTGAGCTGAGTCTGCATGAGCTTGTTTTCTGTGCTCGCTAGTTCTCTGCGTAATGCCATGATCTCGTCATTCGAGTATTTTAGGTTGCTTGGAAGCATCCATTTTATAACCATCATGCTTGCTGCTAAGTTGTACCACCTGGCTCCCCCCAAAGCGGGTTTTTGCGAACCGGCAAGGAGTAGCAAGCCGCCAACTTTCTCAGGCGCGATGAGTGCGACCTTTGGAGCAATCGAAGCGCCTAGCGAATGGCCAAGGATAAGCCATCGTTTGTCAGGGTAGCGACTCATCACCGCGTCTATAGCGCGCGCCTGAAAATCGAAGCTGACCATTTCTGCTACATCGGGTTTGGCTGATTTGCTTACCGAGGCTCCCCAACCGGGTCGATCAACGGCAACCATAAAGTACTCATTTTGCAGTTCGCGATCACTCAGATAATCACCGAATGCTTGCCAACTGCCAGGAGTACCATGGATAAACAATAGCCCGCGTTTAGTTTGATCTCCGGAATATGTGTAATGCACTCGTTGCTCAGAGAACTGGACGTAAGCAGACTCTATGCCCGGCGGGCGCTGATCATAAACTTCATAGGGCTGGGCGAAAATTGTCTCTACGCAAAAGAAAATGCACGCCAAACCAAGCCAGTAGGAACCTAGTTTCGATCTGCTCAATTGAAGATTAACCGCAATCATGTTTTATCAATCTGGGTAAGAATCAAAGGGTTGATGTATGCATTGTTAAGCACGCATTGCCAAATCAAACTCCGCGCCAGAGAGTTATCGCTTGCGCTTGATTGATCCGGTGTCAGTACCGAGCTGGCTACGCTGCTGCGTCTGTCAGCCTCGACATTACGGGCTGATCTCAGCTTACCAATGACCGCTCCACCAATGACTCCATTACCTAATTCAACGGCTAAATCTTCGACATTGTGCAATATGCTGTAGAGACCACGTCCGTGATCAATGCAAATCGATTTTAAGTTTGTGTTGGCGGCGGTCGAGGCCTGTGGTTCAAAAATACGACTGACAATGCCATTCTGCGGAGCAACAACGGCTTGATTTGCCCTCGATGTAAGAGATGCTTCAGGAAGCATTACAAAGTTTTGTTGAATTGATTCCTCATCTTCGACATCAGCAACGATGTGTTGGCCAAAAGAGTCTTCCCATTGGGCTTGCACTGGCAACCGCCAAGGTAATGCCGGGGGCACAGAGTTGCTGAAATCCAATTCTGTCTTGGGTTCAATAGTGCTAAACCTCGCGTCGAAGTCGCGAACGTCTTGCTGTAATTCATAGCGTTTTTGCGTGACGGAGAAGGTCAATGCAAATGCCGGTTCTTCTGAATCGCCTGATTTTACGTACAGCAGGTATTCTCCAGGTACCGTTTCAAGGCCAAGCCCCACAATGGCGCGCCAACGCGGGCCATCATCAACGACAATGGGTTCCTGCAGGCCAAATTTGACGGTCGGCAATTCATCGGAATGTTTGTCCCATCTTAAGTCCAGTAAGCCACCTGGGTAGTTCCAATTCTGCTCACCTTGTTGCGCTCGCACCCGCACGGATGGGGTTAACGTCGTCGCTGCCAAGGCCGTTAACCAGTTTCGACGAGTTATCTTCAACGGTTATTCACCAAGCTATTTACCGCGGAAACAGCAACCACGTCGCACTCAACCTCACCCTTGCTGAGAGCGATTTGCAGGCGTTGACCCGCTGACAGCTGGGTTGCGTCACGGACAATATTTGCTTTTGAATCGCGCGCAACGGCAAAACCACGTTGTAAGGTACCCAGGGGGCTGACGATATCCAGTTGGCTGCCGAGTCCTGCATGCTTTTGCTCTAATATGCGTAACTGTCGTTGCATTGCATTTTGCAGTTGGTGCTGAGACGCGATGGTTTTGCTCAAACTGGTTTTCAAATACCGAGTTGGTGTTTGTTGCATTAGTCGCTGACGTTGACGATTAAATCGCGCCATTTGGTTATTTTGCGTGTTTCGGCTTGCCAATTGCAGCCGGTTGCTTAGCCTACTAATGTTGTGTTGCTGTATCGCCAGCTTATAACGTGGATGAGCAAGCCTGCTCGCGATTTGATCCGTCAATTGAGCGTGCATTTGTAGTTGTCGCTGAAAGCTATGGCGTAGGCGCTTAGCCAGGCTAATCATGGTGCCTTCCAAAACGGCTTTTTCCGGGCTGATTAATTCTCCAGCCGAGGTTGGTGTTGGAGCCCGTAAATCAGCTGCGAGGTCTGCGATGGTGATATCGACTTCATGGCCCACCGCACTGACAATCGGGATTGTGGCCGCATAGATATCGCGCGCCAGGCCCTCGTCATTGAAGCACCAGAGATCTTCCATTGAGCCGCCGCCCCGGGTGAGCACTAAAACGTCGCAACGCCCATCTTGATGGGCATTGGCAAGAGCTTTTCGTAAGCTTTGCGCTGCGCCTTCGCCTTGCACGACAGCGGGGAAGAGGGTGACGGGGATACCTGGATGACGACGCGCCAAGGTAGTGAGTATGTCATGGACAGCCGCCCCGCTTGGCGAGGTGATAAGACCAATGCGACGCGGGTGCGACGGAATAAGCTGCTTTGTTTCTGCGGCAAAAAGGCCCTCAGCCGCGAGCTTTTGTTTTAGTTCCTCAAATTGTCTTTGCAGTAGCCCGGCACCTGCATCTTCAATGTGTTGCACGATGCATTGCAAGTCGCCACGAGCTGTATAAACCGAGATCTTGGCTCTAACTTTGACCAGGTCACCAGCTTTGGGCACGTAGCGGCTTAAGCTGGCGCGATTGCGAAACATCGCACAGCGTAGTTGTGAACTTTCGTCCTTTAAGCTGAAATACAAATGGCCGGAGGCGGGTTTGCTCAGTGATGAGAGCTCGCCTTCTATCCAAATTTCAGGGTAGGAGCGCTCCATTAACTGGCGCATTTCGCCGACCAAATCGCTGACTGAGTAGATAGGGTGTGTGGCCACTGGAAGCGGTTCTTCGTGAGTGCATGGGGATTCTACAAGTATAAGCAAATACCAGCGAAATTCGCAGCTGCAAATTACTCTCATTTGGATAGTTTCAGTAGGCTTAGGGAATATCGTCCGATATAATCCGTGCGGCGATGGCGGTTGGCCACTTCAGTGACGAGAACCAGCAAACCCGGTCAGGTCCGGAAGGAAGCAGCCGTAGTTGGAGATACGGGTGCTGGAGATCGGTCACCGTCGTCGTCACTTTCTCAGAATACGCCCTATGTTCAATGCGCCTAAGGGCCATATCGGAGCTTCTACTCGGAGCTTCTACAATCGTGATAGCTGTCTCTAAAACGAGCTACGGTGATCATTTCTGAGCTTAACTGGGGTTACAACTATTTTTTTATCAGCAAAATAAATCATGGCTTACTTAGCTCTAGCGCGTAAATGGCGACCTCGGTCTTTCCAAGAAGTGGTTGGCCAAAGCCATGTTGTGAAGGCACTTTCTAATGCATTGGACAGCGGCAGGGTGCACCATGCTTATCTCTTCACAGGCACGCGCGGAGTAGGTAAAACGACGCTCGCTAGAATCTTTGCGAAATCACTGAACTGTGAAACGGGAACCAGCGCTGAACCATGTCAGCAGTGCAATACTTGTTTATCGGTCGATGAAGGACGGTTTATCGACTTGATTGAAGTGGATGCGGCTTCCAGAACTAAAGTTGATGACACCCGAGAACTTTTAGAAAACGTTCAATACGCCCCCACTGCGGGAAAATACAAAGTTTATTTGATCGACGAAGTTCACATGCTCTCGGGGCACAGTTTTAATGCGCTCTTAAAAACCCTGGAAGAGCCTCCCGAACATGTTAAGTTTTTGTTCGCGACGACCGATCCGCAAAAGTTGCCGGTGACCGTCTTGTCTCGATGTCTGCAATTCAATTTGCGCGCCATGCGGCCTGAGCAGGTTGAGAACCAACTGATTAAAATACTCGAGCAAGAGCAAATCGACTATCAAATATCAGCCGTTCAGGCTCTCGCCAAGGCCGCTGATGGGAGTATGCGCGATGGCTTGAGTTTGCTCGATCAAGCGATTGCTCAAAGTACTGGCGAGATTTCCCAGCAGGAAGTATCAGGGATGCTGGGTACGATCAAACAAGAACACTCCAATGCTTTAATGCAAGCTTTGATCGCGCAAGATGCAACGGCAATCACCAATGTTATTGCAGACATGGCCGATCATGCTGTTGACTTTGAAGCGGCCTTAGACGAACTCCTAGTCGAACTATACAATGTGTCACTTGCGCAGGTTGCTCCTGTGGCGCTGGTGGCAAAAGGTCTTGATGAAGCAGATTACGCGCAGCGAGCGGGTAGCATGAGTCCGGAAACTGTGCAGCTTTACTATCAAATTGGTTTGCATGGTAAGAAGGATATCAATTTTGCACCGAGTTCGCGGGTGGGGTTTGAAATGACTTTACTAAGAATGTTGGTGTTTGAACCTGGACCCGAGAGCGGCAGCAGCGAAATTGGTTCTCATAAGGTGAGCGAATCAATTCCAGAGCAGGGGCTATCCACTGCTACGATGCCTGTGTCGAAGACTAGGCTTGAAGCGGTCGCTCGCGATCAGGCAGCAAGTCCGCCGCCAGTTACATCAGATCCAGATTCTCAGACGGACGTTCCACAAACAGATGTCTCTGCACCACCGGTAGCGCCACCACCAGTAGAAAACCATGCGCAGCCTTCGCCCGTTAGCACAACGGCCCCGTCCCAAGCGGCTAATGCAGAGGGCGGCAATGAGGCTGCCACGCCAAGCGCTGCCATGGTTCTGGCGGGGCATAACGAATGGGGAGCGATGGTGGAGCAATCGCAGTTGATTGGCTTGACCAGACAACTAGCGATGAACTGTGCCTGCGAGCGACTCCATGAAGACCGTATTGAATTGACGTTGGCGCCAAAATTACAGCATTTAAACAAACCAGAGCGCATCGACGAAATTAAGCAGGAGCTGAGCCGCATGAGTGGTCGAGAGTTCGTTGTAGATTTGTTAATGGAGCAGTCAGAAACTGAGACTCCGGCTGAATGTTTAGAACGTTTGGGGGTGGAACAAACTGCGCAGCTAAAAGCCGAGATTGAGCAACAACCTGGTGTTAAGGCCTTGATGTCTGAGTTTGGCGCCTCCATAGTTGATCAGAGCGTTAAACCCGCTGACTAGTCAGTGTTTAGAGAATAGTTAAGAAAGTTAAGGTGTTTATATGAAAGGTGGCTTAGGCAATATCATGAAGCAAGCGCAAGCGATGCAAGAGAACATGCAGAAGGCGCAGGCTGAATTAGCCAGTTTGGAAGTAACCGGCGAAGCAGGTGGTGGCATGGTGCGCCTCACGATGACCTGTCGCCATGATGTTAAAAGCGTACAGATTGACCCCGAATTGATGGGTGACCCTGAAGATCGAGAAATATTGGAAGACTTGGTTGCCGCGGCCATGAATGACGCGGTTCGCAAAGTCGAGAAAACCACCGAAGACAAAATGGCGGGTTTAACCGGCGGGCTCAATATCCCAGGGATGAAAATGCCGTTCTAAGCGGCTTGCTTGTTGATGGATAATTCTCCCGCGATTGAGGCTCTAAAGGTGGCACTTAAAGCGCTGCCAGGAGTAGGCCCGAAAAATGCACAGCGCATGGCCTTTCATTTATTGGAGCGTGATCGTGAGGGAGCGAGCGCAATCGCCCAAGCTTTACAGAACGCACTGGCCAAAGTGCAGTCTTGTGAACGTTGCAACACGTTTTGCGAGAGCGAGGTGTGCAAAATATGCAGCTCTGACAAACGTAAGAAAAACTTGTTGTGCGTGGTGGAAACGCCAGCTGATCTAGAAGCGTTGGAACAAGTTGGCGCCTATGAGGGCGTGTATTTCGTGTTGATGGGCCGCCTCTCGCCATTAGAAGGGGTAGGGCCTGACAAATTGGCGTTCAAGAAGCTTGCAGAACTCGTCGCAAGCGCTGATATTTCTGAGGTTGTGATAGCCACCAATATTACCCCTGAAGGGGAAGCGACGGCAGATTATACTCAACAGTTGCTGGCCCCTTATGATTTAACAGTTTCACGACTGGCACGAGGCGTTCCCGTAGGTGGAGAGCTCGAATATATGGATCAGCGAACTCTGGCCGCCGCATTTAAAGATCGTCGACCAACTTAAGGTCGATGAATAATTACATCACAGATTAGGAGAATGGCGCGTGCCACCTAGCCACAATGCATTAGTTTGGATGGACCTTGAAATGACTGGGTTGGATCCCGAACACGATCGAATTATCGAAATGGCCACCATCATCACTGACGGCGATCTGCGCACGATTGCTGAGGGGCCAGTTTTGGTGATTCATCAATCCGATGAAATGCTCGACGGTATGGATGAGTGGAATACCCGCACGCATAACCGAACTGGCCTGGTCCAGAAAGTAAAAATGTCGCGCGTGACAGAACGACAAGCTGAAATTGAGACCTTAGATTTTATCCAACGTCATACGCTTAAGAATCGTGCGCCGTTGTGCGGCAATTCGATCTGTCAAGATCGTCGGTTTTTATACCGATATATGCCAGAGTTGAGTGAGTGGCTACATTATCGGAATGTGGATGTCAGCTCATTTAAAGAAGTGGCGAGGCATTGGGCGCCGAGTATTTTAGATGGGTTTGAAAAGCGTGCCAGCCATCAGGCACTGGACGACATTAAAGAGTCGATCGAAGAATTACGATATTATCGTAATAACTTGATCAATCTCGACAGCAATTAGGCAAACGTTAGCCCTCAGCTTGATCAGCTTGCTTGGCGTATTGTTCGCTCAAGGCCCAACCAATGTGTTCGTCAACAAGATCACTGCTGGTACCTAAGCGAGCTTGCAAAGACTCTATAATTTCTTGGGAATAGGGCGCGTTGCCTAATCCGACTGCTAAGTTCCGCAGCCAAGATTGATGCCCGATGCGGCGTATGGCTGAGCCTTCAGTTTTGCTCAGAAAAGTATCTTCATCCCAGGCAAAGAGCGCTAATAGCTGTCTGTCATGCAAATCTTTGCGTGGTTTGAAATCGTCCTCTCGCGAGGATTGTGCGAATTTGTTCCAGGGGCAAAATAACTGGCAGTCGTCGCAGCCGTAGACGCGATTGCCAATACTGCTCCGAAACTCTTGCGGAATTTCACCTTTAAGTTCGATAGTGAGGTACGAGATACACTTGCGTGCGTCTAATTCGTAAGGCGCGACAATCGCCTGTGTTGGGCACACCTCTATACACCGCTGGCAACTGCCGCAATGATTGCTTGCTATCTCGTCGGTGGGAAGTTCTACGTCGAGGAAAAGTTCGCCTAAGAAGAACCATGAGCCGGTCTTGCTGTCTAACAGGTTCGTATGCTTGCCGATCCAGCCTAGGCCGCTTTTTTCAGCCAGCGCCTTCTCTAATACTGGTGCGCTGTCGGAAAACACGCGGTAGCCAATCGGGCCGATTCGAGCTTCGATTTTCGTCGCGAGTTTCTTCAATTTGGCGCGCATCACCTTGTGGTAATCACGGCCCAATGCGTAGCGAGAGATGTAAGCAATATCGCCTTGCTCGAGAACATTTTCAGCATTCTGTATATCTGTGGGAGCGTAGTCCAACCGTGCAGTAATGACGCTTAAGGTGCCGGGAACCAATTCCTGCGGGCGGCTACGTTTGCTTCCATGACGTTGCATGTACTCCATTTCGCCATGTCGATTAAGTTCTAGCCAGCGGTTTAAGTGATCTTCGTGTTCGCTGAGTCCGAGATCTGCTATGCCGACAGCGTCGAACCCCAATTCGGCTCCCCATTGTTTGATATCGTTGGCGAGGATCTCCCGTTCAGTATGGTTGATTGTTGGGGGTGATGTCATAATCCACGCAATCATAACGCTTATTAACTGGCTCACCAATCGTGAGTTTGAGTACGTTCTATGTCAGCTTTATTAGCGGAATTTGAATCTGGCTCGCTCGAACAGACACAATCCATTGCCGGCACGATTTACCCCATGCTGCAGTGGCCTGCATGCGTCTATCTTTGCGGGGACATGGGAGCGGGTAAAACAACACTCTCTCAGGCATTGATCGCTGCCGCTGGTTATCAGGGGGCGGTAACCAGCCCAACCTATAATCTGATTCACGAGTACCCAGTTGAGATCGAGCCAGCTGCAAGCGCAAATAGCGAACAAGTTAGTGTTGGTGGAACGATTTACCATATGGATTTGTATCGTTTAAACGATCCAGAAGAGCTTGAATTCTTGGGAGTTGCTGACCTCTGGTCTGCCCGAAGCTTGTTTCTAGTAGAGTGGCCTGAACGGGCAAAGGGAATTCTGCAAGAGCCACATTACGTGGTAGAAATTTCCAAAAAATACGCCAAAACCGAAGAAGTTAGGAATATTCATATTTATCAGACTTTTTAACATTCGTTGACATACAGTCCAGTAACTCTATGACATACTCCGCCGCGAGATTGACCCAAAACGATTGATTTTTTATCGGTTTGGCGTTAACTCCCAAAGACTTACCCTCCTTTGGGCCGGAAGAATTGTTAGATGAATCTTCTTTCGACCGGCATCCTGAGCTGGGCTAGCGTTTCCCCATCCCCTTTTCGCTGGTCCAGCTCTCTTCAGTAGGGTGCAGCTAGTTCTCTGCGCTAAAATCTCCCAGTTTCGCGTGTTTTTCAACGTTGCGGTGGCTAAAAATTGCGCCCGGCGGCCGCTATAGATTGACGCTGTTGTAATGTTCTTCAAATCTATTCGCAAACCTGTTGTAATTGGGCTAGACCAAGTTCTGTTCGCTCCATTTACGTGATTAAAAATACCAGCCGTCCCCAGCGCCAATCTTGGCCTGCGATTGCGCCGCGCGTAATGAGCATTTTGGTGCTCATAACATTCTGTTGGCTGGCGACTCTATTCGCATCGGCTCAGGCAAATTCTCCAGCAAGCCTTAATCAGGTTGAGCAGTTACGACTCTGGCATTCACCGGATCGCACACGCATCGTTTTTGACGTGAGCGAGGGCGTGAAGCATCGCATGTTTACGCTGGATAACCCGCTACGCTTAGTCGTAGACATCGAAAATGCGAACTTGTCGCAAAAACTACCGAACTTAGATTTTGCAAATCCGCATATCGCGAATATTCGTAGTGGTCGTCCGACTAGTGATCAGTTGCGTTTCGTGTTTGAGCTTAAGAAAACTCTTAAACCAAATGACTTTATTCTCTCGCCCAACGAGTTGTATGGGCATCGTTTGGTGGTTGACCTCGAGGACTTTCAGTCCGCGTCTACTAACACGATGTCCACTGCCGTTGAAAGGGTGGCGATTAAAGCACCGGATGTCGGAAATTTACCTTTTCTCATCGCAGTTGACGCTGGCCATGGCGGAGAAGATCCCGGTGCTTTGGGTTATCGCGGTAGTCGTGAAAAGAAGATTACGTTGCAGATCGCCAAAAAACTGGTCGACAGAATAAATTCAGACCCAACTATGCGCGCCTTCTTGGTGCGTGAGGGCGACTACTATATAAAGCTGCATCGTCGACGCGAGCTCGCACGAGAGAGCAACGCCGATATGTTTATTTCAATTCATGCTGATGCTTTTACTAAAGCCTCCGCGAGTGGGTTTTCAGTATTTGCCCTGTCTCAAAGCGGTGCCACCAGCGCTATGGCTAGTGCGCTCGCCGAGAAAGAAAACGCATCTGACTTAATCGGGGGAGTTAGCCTGGCGGATAAAGATGAGGTGTTGGCAAAGGTGCTGGTTGATCTTTCGATGACCAATACGATCTCTGAGAGTGTTAATTTTGGCGGGCGTGTGCTTAAAGAGCTGGGAAAGCTCGGTAAACTTCACTCAAAACGAGTGGAACAGGCCGGCTTCGCGGTATTAAAGTCACCGGACATACCTTCCGTGCTGATTGAAACCGGGTTCATTACTAACCCGCAAGAAGAACAACGTTTGCGCAGCTCGAGTTTTCAATCCAAGCTGGCATCAGCGCTCTATACGGCAATCAAGGACTATCGCGGCCAAGTACCATTTCGTACTTCAGCTAGGTATGCCTCGGCAACTAATAGCACTGCCAGTTCTGGATCAAACGATGTCTATCAAAGCCTCGTTAAACCACTCAAGCCCGCATTCCATAAGGTGGTGCGCGGTGACTCTTTATCTAAAATTGCTGAGCGTTATCGTACTTCTGTAGCACGCTTGAAGAGTCTTAACGGCCTAAAGAATAACACTGTCGTGCTGGGCCAGCGCCTCAAGATTCCCGGTGGCAGTTCTGGGAGTATTAGCTCGAGTAGAATTTCATCAGCCAAGCCTGTTGTCCGGCCCAGCTACCATACAGTTCGTCGTGGTGATTCATTGTCTAAGATATCGTCTAGATACAATGTCACCATTAGCGCGTTGAAGAGATTGAATAATCTCTCAAAAAACACGGTCTACGTGGGGCAAAAGCTGAAACTCCCGGGTGGTTCAGCTGCCATCGCCAGTAAGCCACGAGTTCATGTCGTTAAAAGAGGCGACACCTTGTCCGAAATTGCTGAGCGGTATGGTGCCAGTATGCGGCAAATTATGCGCGCCAACTCAATGCGCTCTCGCACCGTTCAGCTTGGCCAAAAGCTGAAGATTCCATAGCTATTCTGGCCATGTCCAATCTCAGCAGTCATCGCATTCATGCGCTCGATCCAAAGCTAATTAATCAAATAGCTGCCGGCGAAATTATTGAGCGCCCGGCTTCCATGCTCAAAGAGTTGATCGAGAATGCGCTGGATGCAGGTGCTCGCAATATCGACATAGAGGTTGATAACGCCGGTATCAAGAGACTTAAAATTAGCGATGACGGCCACGGCATTCTCATGCAAGATTTAGCCCGCGCGTTATCGCGTCACGCCACGAGTAAGATAGAAAACCTTCAAGATTTAGAGCAAATCGCTACCCTTGGTTTTCGCGGCGAGGCGCTACCCAGTATCGCTTCGGTAACGCGCATGACGATAAAGTCGCGCAGCGATCAAGATGAGCAAGCATGGATGGTGAGTAGTGAAGGTGATAATAGTATCAGTGAGCCCCGTCCTGTTGCGCACCCGCAAGGCACCAGCGTAGAAACGCGTGACTTGTTCTACAACACGCCTGCGCGCCGAAAGTTCTTACGCACTGACAGTACCGAGTTCAAACATCTGGATCAAGTGGTTCGCCGCATGGCGCTATCGCGCTTTGATGTGGCATTCAAGCTTACTCACAATGCGAAGGTGGTTTTGCATCTCCCCGCCGTTGGCGAGCAGGATGCACGCCGATTGAAGTCGGTCTGTGGCAATTCGATGCCGGATAACTCCGTGTATTTTTCGGCAGAACGAAATGGCATGCGCTTACGAGGTTGGTTGGGGCTGCCCGGGTACTCTCGCAGCCAAGCCGACATGCAGTACTTCTTCATAAATGGCCGTTTGATTCGCGACAAAACTGTCAATCACGCTGTGCGGTTGGGATATCAAGACGTTTTATTTCACGGCCGGCATCCTGTTTACGTCTTGTATTTAGATATGGACCCAGCCGCTGTTGATGTAAATGTGCACCCTACAAAACACGAAGTTCGATTCCGTGAGAGTAGGGATGTTCACGGGTTTATTTTTCGTTCTCTGCAAGCGGAGCTAGCCGCCAGTGCTGGCGACGTCAGCAGCGTGCAGCTGGAGGAAAATAGACGGATGGCCAACCCGCAACCGCAAGTCTCGGGCAAAACTCTAGAGTTTCAGCAAACCATGCCTTACACGGCACTGAATCCGACCACTGAGCAAGTCAAGCAAGAGCTCCATAACTACGGCCAAATAAGCTCGGATGCGTTTCGCCCGGATCGTGTGGAGGACGTTGCTAAGCCAATTTATAGCCCATCCTCCACTGATCCGGCGAAATCCGACGAAATTCCACCGCTGGGCTATGCGTTGGCGCAATTGAAAGGCATTTATATTCTCGCTGAGAACGCGGATGGCTTGATTTTGGTTGACATGCACGCCGCTCATGAGCGGATCACCTATGAGCGCTTTAAGGCCGCGATGGCAAGCCAAGGCGTTCATCAGCAACCGTTGCTGGTGCCTGTTTCGGTGCAAGTCAGCGACCCAGAGCTTGTCGCTTGGTCTGACAATGCTGAGCTTTTTACCAAGCTCGGTTTTGAGATGGAGCAAATCGATGCTCAAGTGCTAATTGTACGTAGCGTGCCTGAACTATTACTTCGAGCGGACGTTTCGCAATTGGTGCGCGACGTGTTGGCAGATTTGGTCGCATTTGATCAGAGTACGCGTATTGAAGAACTCACGAATGAACTTCTTTCTTCAATGGCTTGTCATGGGTCGGTGCGTGCTAATCGATTGCTCTCATTGACGGAGATGAATGCGCTGCTGCGTGATATGGAGGCGACTGAGCGCAGCGGCCAATGTAACCATGGTCGACCAACTTGGGTTTCGATGAGCATTAATCAGCTTGACGCCTGGTTTAAGCGAGGCCAATAGATGAAACCCGTTGTCGTCTTCATGATGGGGACCACGGCTACCGGTAAAACCGATGCGGCGGCGGCGTTTAGTGATTCGTTTAGTGCAGAGATAATCAGCGTAGATTCGTCCTTGGTCTATCGAGGTATGAATATCGGTACCGCTAAACCAAGCGCTGAATTTTTAAACCGCTATCCGCATCATTTAGTCGACGTCTGCGATCCAAACGACAGTTTTTCGGTAGCGGATTTCTACGACCGGGCGTTTCCCTTGATCAATGAGATTGTTGCACGTGGAAAAACTCCGGTGCTGGTGGGCGGTACGCACTTTTATTTTTCAGCGTTGGAGCAGGGCATGTCGGTATTGCCGAAAGCGAACCCTGCATTACGTGATGAAATTGCTGCCCGCGCCGAACATGAAGGTTGGCCAAAGCTCCATGCGCAATTGGCTGCGCTTGACCCTGAAAGTGCACAGCGCATAGATTCCATGGATGCGCAAAGAATTCAACGGGCGCTCGAAATTGTGCTCGAGTCCGGTTCTAGCGTAGCAAGCCACAATGCTAACCGGAAACCTGGCTTGCCATTCCAACTGGTTAAGCTTGCGCTGGCTTACAGTGACCGTACTTACTTACATGAACGAATCGAGCAACGTTTTGATCAAATGCTCGAACTTGGTTTGCAGCAGGAGGTTATCGACTTGCTCGATGCCGGCGTAGAGCCAACTGCGAGTTCAATGCGAATGATTGGCTATCGGCAAATGTTAGCGCATGTTCATGAAGACTTGAATTTTGATCAAATGCGCTTACAAGGTATAGCGGCAACTCGACAGTTGGCCAAAAGACAACTTACTTGGTTGAGAAATCAACGAAATATTCTCTGGTGGGTTGATTTTGGGCTTAGAGACCGCAAATTTAGCCCGCTGAATGATTTTCTTAGCAAGTTTCTAAGTAACTTGTAAGATAAACTTCATCAGGCTCGTTTATAATTACCCAGTCTAGGGGACAACAACCTCTGAACTTCATTGGTTTTTTGCAAGGCCTCGCGCAGAAACGAGGCGGAGAATAATAAAATGGCACAGAATAAAGGAACAGCGCTGCAAGATCCTTTCCTCAATGCGCTGCGAAAAGAGAGAATTCCGGTCTCAGTCTATTTGGTCAATGGCATCAAATTGCAGGGCCAAGTTGAATCATTTGATCAATTCGTTATTGTCTTACGCAATACGGTTAATCAAATGATCTATAAACATGCGGTTTCAACTGTCGTGCCGGCCAAACCAGTTCGTATCGAGAGCGACGAGCAAGAATAGGTCAACACGCTTCTTAGGCGCCGCCGTAACATTCTCAAACGTATATACACCTTTGATTACCACCCGCAACCATCACTAGATGGTTCACATAGAAGCATACATTGTTTGAACGAGCAGACGCTAAGGCCCAGCCTAACGCATTAATCCTCTACCAACGTACGTCGAGTCATGCAGACTCTGATGTGCTCGAGGAAATACAGCTCCTAGCTGAATCAGCAGGAGCAGTCGTTGTAGACACCATTACGGCGATGCGCCGAGCGCCGGATCCGGCCACTTATATTGGCAAGGGAAAACTCCAAGAGATCCAACAACGAGTAAAGGCCGAAGCTGTCGACCTGGTTATACTGAATCACTCGGTAAGCCCAATTCAAGAGCGTAATCTCGAGCGAGAGCTCAGCTGCAGAGTGCTTGATCGCACCGGTTTGATCTTAGATATTTTTGCACAACGTGCAACCAGTCACGAAGGCAAACTACAAGTAGAGCTTGCGCAGCTGCAGCACCTATCTACTAGGCTGGTACGAGGCTGGACACACTTAGAACGTCAAAAAGGGGGTATCGGCTTACGTGGCCCGGGTGAGACTCAGCTTGAAACCGACCGTCGATTAATTGGGCATAGGATCAAAAATCTTAATAAACGTCTCGATACGGTCTCGGCGCAGCGCAACCTACGAAGAAAATCTCGTGCTAAGGTCCCCGTGCCTACGGTGTCGCTGGTGGGTTACACCAACGCTGGTAAATCATCCCTGTTCAACCGTATCACAGATGCCAAGGTGTTTGCCCAAGACCAATTGTTCGCAACGCTCGACACCACTATGCGGCGCATCGAGCTAGATGAGTTTGGCGCCGCCATTCTGTCGGATACCGTCGGCTTTATTCGCGATCTGCCTCATAGTCTTGTGCAAGCGTTTCACTCAACTCTGGAGGAAGTCAGTAACGCGCAAGTCTTATTGCATGTGGTCGACGTGGCCAGCAGCTATCGGGAAGATTGTATTACCGAGGTCAACAAGGTTTTGCAGGAAATAGAGGCTGCAGATATTCCTGCGATTATGGTCTTCAATAAAATTGATCTGATCGATACAGATGCGAAATCTAAACGTAATGCTAAGGGGCATATAGATAGGGTCTGGCTGTCTGCGCACAGCGGTGCTGGCGTTGACTATCTATTGCAGGCGATTGCCGAACGCTTATCTTTGTTGCACACCCGTTGCGTCGTGGATTTACCAGCCAGCAATGGCAAGCTACGCGCCAGCTTGTATGAACGAAGCTTGGTTAAACAAGAAGAGATTGCTGATGATGGCTCGTTTCATCTCGAACTCGAGCTATCTAGCGCTGATTTTGGGTGGTTACAAAAACAATCAAATGTCCTGGCAATTGAGCAGATGTGACCACCGAGTACATCGCTACTTTGCTACAATTAACATATTCGTGCATTGGCCTGAGTTGATTTCAGGAAACTGCACACGTCTAAATCTGATAGGAGATTTACAACATGCCTTGGAATGAACCTGGCTCCGGTAATAAAGACCCTTGGGGTGGTGGCAACCGAAATCGCGGCGGTCAAGGCCCTGATCTCGAAGAAGTCATCAACAATGTACGCAAACGATTTGGCGGCGGCGGTAACGGTGGCGGCCGATCCGGTGGTCTGGGTGGGTTTTCGCCGCTGATCTTGTTGCTGGTGATCGGCGTGTTCTTTTTACTGACACGTTCCTTTTATCAAGTCGACGAGGGTCATCAAAGCATTGAGCTCCGATTCGGTGAATACAAGCAGACCGTAGGCGCAGGCTTACAATTTATTTTTTGGCCGATCGAAAGAAAGATTGTGGTCGATACTCAGGAAGTCAGGACCGTCGAGGTGGGTTATCGAGGCTCTTCGTCTGAATTGAAAGAAGCGCTGATGTTGACTCGCGATGAGAATATTGTTGATGTCACGCTGGCCGTTCAGTACACCATTAAGTCGATCGAAGATTTGGTGTTTAATGTGGGTGATATTTTTTATCAAGGCGGACTTGATCGAGTAGTGCGCTCGGCTACCGAAAGCGCTCTGCGTGAAGTCGTTGGTCGAACTCAAATGGATGCTTTGCTGACGACCGATCGTCCAATCGTGGATGCGGATACCGAATCGTTGTTGCAAGCGATTCTTGATCGCTATATGTCTGGAATTCAAATTGAATCGATTGAAATTCAAGACGCTAAACCACCGTTACAAGTGCGCGATGCCTTCGATGACGTAGTTAAAGCCGACCAAGACCAAGTGACCTTAGAAAACCAAGCAGAGGCCTACAGCAAACGTTTGGTCCCTAATGCTCGTGGTGAAGCAGCACGCGTACTGCAAGAGGCCGAAGCCTACAAATCCAAGGTGGTGGCAGAAGCGACCGGTGAAGCAGAGCGTTTCAACCAAATCTTGACCGAGTATCGTAAAGCCCCGGAAATTACCCGTAAGCGGCTCTACATCGAAGCGATGGAGAGTGTGTTGACGAATTCCAGCAAGGTGATGATCGATCAGCAAGCCAACAATGGTAATAGCTTAATGTACTTGCCGATCGACAAGATTATTGAAGGCCGACAGGGCCGTCCATCTTCCACGCAAAACAGTGACAACGTGCTGTCTGGCTCGCGAGCCACCCAGCCAGCTGCGAATACCGAAGCCAATCGACGTGGGCGCTAGGAGAATATGATGAAGAACTTATTATTGATATTAGTCGTAGCTGCTGTCGCTCTACTCTCAACCTCGGTTTATACCGTGAATCAGTGGGAGCGAGCGCTTAAATTCCAATTCGGTGAATTCTCAGGCGAAGAAATCCAACCAGGGCTTAACTTCAAGCTTCCGGTGGTCAATACGATTGAAAAGTATGACATTCGCATTCAGACCATGGACCGTGAGCCGGAACGCTTTATCACGGTTAATAAAGAAGAGCTGCTAGTTGATAGTTTTGTTAAGTGGAAGATCAGCGACTTACAGAAGTATTTCAAGACGGTTAAGAATCGTGCCAGGGCAGAGAATCGACTGGCCCAGAAAATTAACAACAGCTTGAAAGAGCAAATTGCTAAGAGAACCATTGGCGATGTTGTTGCTGGCGATCGAATTCAAATCATGGATATCGTGCAGAAAGCGGTAGATGAAGAAGCGGTTTCAATCGGAGCTGAGGTAATCGATGTTCGATTAAAAAGGGTAGACCTTGCCGATGAGATTCAAGAAAACGTGTTTAACCGCATGCGCTCCGAGCGTCAGCGGATCGCCAATGAGTACCGTGCAACCGGTAATGAGAAAGCGATTGAGATTAAAGCTAATGCGGATCGTCAAAAAATTGAATTAGTTGCTGAAGCCGAGAAAAAAGCTCAGATACTACGTGGTGAAGCCGATGCTCTGGCAACCAAAATATTTGCTGATGCGTTCGGTCAAGATACCGAGTTCTACGATTTTTATCGCAGTTTGAATGCGTACAAGACTACTTTCGGTAGTGCCCAAGATCTGATGATATTGGATCCAGAATCGGACTTCTTCAAACACTTTAATTCCGCTGCCAATTAATTACTAGCATTGGTCAATGGTGACTGTATGCCGTTAGCAGGTATCAAGTGAGCGAGTGGCAGGCGCTACTCGCTGGCTTTGCTTTCTATTTGATTCTAGAGGGGTTGCTGCCGTTCTTTAATCCAGGTGGATTTAAGCGGTTTTTAGCCATGTCGCAAGACTTAAGCGAAGGTCAACTTAGGTTTTTTGGGGCAATAATGTTGGCACTTGGTTTGATCTTACTGTTCTCGGTTAAATGAGGCGCGTATAATCCTTGTGGATGCCTCGTTGCCGTTCAGGCATCTATAAACCCAGGCTAATGAATATAGGCTTTCATTTAGCCAGTTCGCTCACTAATGTTTTCGTTTGATGAACCCGCTCGCACAGATTGACTATGCATGATGCAAACTGGCTTCTGCCTGAAGGGGTGGAGGAAATATTACCTGAAGACGCAGCGCAACTGGAGTTTTTGCGCCGCGCTATTTTAGATGATCTGCAAGCACGCGGATTTCAATTGGTTATGCCGCCAGTAATGGAATACGTTGATTCGCTACTCACTGGTACCGGTGAGGAACTCGACACACAAACGTATAAGTTTATGGATCAACATACTCAGCGTATGCTGGGAATTCGTGCCGATATGACGCCGCAAATCGCCCGTATTGATGCGCATTATTTGCATGGCAATGAGGTCAATCGGCTGTGTTATGCAGGTACCGTGCTGCGCACACAACCTGATCAAATGGGTGGGCAACGAGAATTGTTACAACTTGGAGCGGAAGTCTTTGGCGTAGAAGGGCACGAAGCCGACTTGCAAGTGATTGATGCCATGTTGGCGTCGCTTGCTTTGAGCAAAGCACCGCAAATTACTCTGAGTCTCGGCCATGTTGGCATCTATCGAGCGATTCTGAACAGTGCTGCCATTTCCAAAGCTCAAGAAGGCAAAGTTTTTGATACCTTGCTGAGAAAATCTGCACCGGATTTGGACAGTCTTGAACAAGAATTTAATGTCGCTCACTTTCAAGCGATGTTGCGTTTACAAGGCGGGTTCGAGGTGCTGGAGCGCGCATCGAGTGAACTGCCAAATGAACCCTCTATTAGCGAAGCGCTGGAGGAACTCAGTGTTGTCGTAGAGCACCTTGAGCAAACCCATCCTGATGTGCGTGTGCACATTGATTTGGCTGATATCTCTGGTTATCGATATCACACGGGTTTGAAATATTCAGCATTTGTTGACGGGCGCGGGCGAACCATCGCCAAAGGGGGTCGTTATGACCGTATTGGCGAACGTTTTGGCCGGGCCCGACCTGCGACAGGTTTCAGTACCGACCTGAAGTCATTAATTAAGCTTTCCTGAGAGAAAACAAGCATGAGTAAAAAAGTTGTCGTAGTCGGAACCCAGTGGGGGGATGAGGGCAAAGGCAAGATCGTCGATTTGTTAACCGAATCCGCACGTGTGGTCGTACGTTTTCAAGGCGGGCACAATGCCGGCCACACGCTGGTGATCAATGGGGAAAAAACGGTTCTCCACCTTATTCCGTCGGGCATTTTAAGATCTGGCTCGCGCTGCTTAATAGGCAATGGCGTGGTATTGGCCATCGACGCACTATTTACCGAAATTGAACGGCTCGAACAGAGCGGTGTACCGGTTTCAGAGCGTTTGGCGATCTCTGAAGCGTGCCCATTAATTATGCCGCACCATGTTGCCTTGGATTTAGCGCGTGAAAAGAAACGCGGCAAAAACGCCATTGGTACAACCGGTAGAGGCATCGGCCCCGCTTACGAAGACAAAGTAGCTCGCCGTGGTCTTCGGCTTGGCGATTTGGTTCAAGATAACCAGTTTGCCGACAAGCTTGAGGCGGTCATGGAGTACCATAATTTCGCTTTGAAAAACTATTACCAAGTGGACGAAATTGATTTTCAGCAGGCGCTCGACGAGGTAATGGCCTATCGCGATCGCTTAATTCCATTGACGGCCGATGTGACGCAGTTGCTGGATGATTACTCAAAACAAGGCATGCCAATGATGTTTGAAGGTGCGCAAGGAATGATGCTCGACGTCGATCACGGTACCTATCCTTTTGTAACGTCGTCGACCACCTCCGCTGGCAGTGCGGCCTCGGGCAGTGGGGTGGGGCCGAATTCGTTCGATACCATTCTCGGAATTGTCAAAGCCTACACCACACGTGTCGGTGCTGGGCCTTTTCCCACTGAGTTAAGCTGTGAAGTAGCCGATCATCTAGGCAATAAGGGCCATGAGTTTGGTGCCACAACAGGTCGACCACGACGCTGTGGATGGTTTGATGCCGCCTTGATGCGTCGTTCTCGGCAGGTCAATGGACTCACGTCTTTATGTTTGACCAAGCTCGATGTGTTGGATGGCCTTGAAGAATTAAAAATCTGTACCGGTTATACCTACCGCGGTAATCAACTTGCGGTACCGCCGGTCGGGGCCGATGCGCTTGCCGAGGCTGAGCCAATCTACGAAACGATGCCTGGTTGGAACGAAACAACCTATGGTGCTACCGAGTACTCAGCGTTGCCCGCTGCGGCCCGAGCTTACATCGCTCGACTGGAAGAACTGGTTGAAGTGCCCATTGACATAATTTCAACCGGCCCTGATAGGGCTGAAACCATTGTCTTAAAGAATCCTTATGCGCCAAGCGCAGGTAATGCTTAGCAGGTGAGTAAAAAACGGAAGTCGAGCAAAAGTAGTGGCCGCAAGCATAAGAGGCTGAGCAAAAACATTGTCCTCAAATATCTTTCGCAAAGAAGGGAACCCGCCAATACCAAGGCCATCGCCGAAACACTAGGGCGGGTGGGTAAGGAAGGTCGTCAAGAAACCTTCGAGATCTTAGAGCAACTCCGAGATGATGGCGAAGTACAGCAACTGAGTAAGCATCGCTGGGCAATGAAGCACGCAATTCAAGATCATCAAGGGCGCGTAGTAGGCCATGTGGATGGTCACGGCTATGTACTAACCGATGAAACTCGGGAAAAGGTTTTTTTGCGTTCTCACGAGATGCAAGAGGTGTTGCACAACGATATTGTTAAAGTACGAATTGTTGGTCGTGATCGACGCCAAAAATTGTTCGGCAAGATTATCGATATCATCGAACGCGGCAACCTGACAATCGTGGGGCGTTACTTTGAGGAGAACAACTTAAATTTTGTAGTGCCGGATGATCAACGCATTGGGCAAGATGTTTTCGTATTACCCGAACACACAGCAGGTGCTGAATCTGGCCAAGTTGTTTGTGTCACCATCACCAAACATCCAACCAAGCATTTCCAACCAGTTGGAGAAATTACCGAGGTTCTCGGTGACTATCTCGCACCCGGCATGGAGATCGAGATCGCCATTCGAAAGCACCAGTTGCCCCATACTTGGCCGCCTGAAGTTGAAAAACAGGTAGGCAAATTTAGTGCCGAGGTTGCAGAGGCTGATTGGCACGGCCGCAAAGACATTAGAGATCTTCCCCTAGTTACCATTGATGGCGAAGATGCACGTGATTTTGATGATGCGGTGTACTGCGAAAAAAAGCCGGACAACAGCTATCGTTTAATGGTCGCCATCGCCGATGTTTCGAGCTATGTAGAAGAGGGCGGGGCGCTAGATCTCGAGGCCTTTCAGCGCGGAACGTCGGTGTATTTTCCGAACAATGTCATACCCATGTTGCCGGAAGTTCTGTCCAATGGGCTTTGTTCATTGAATCCACAGGTTGATCGCCTCTGTTTCGTGTGTGACATGCAAATTAGCGAACACGGAGAAATCGACAGTTACGACTTTTATCAGGCAGTCATGCATTCTCACGCACGTCTGACCTATACTCAGGTCGCGAGCGTGCTCGAAGGTATGCCAAACGAGGCTGGCATCGAGCAAAACTTGTTGCCCGCAATCGAGCAACTCGCCGAAGTAGCCAATCGACTGGGTCAACATAGGCGGGCCTTCGGCACCATCGAGTTTGAAATTCCTGAACCTGTGATTGTGTTTGATGGCGAACGAAAAATTGACCGAGTGATCGCTCGTACCCGCAACGACGCGCACCGTTTGATTGAAGAATGTATGTTGGCGGCAAATATCTGTGCGTCGTTAGTGCTCGATGATTCCGGAGCGACTGGCGTGTATCGCGTTCACGAATCGCCGGATGAAGACCGCATCGCCGATGCTCGTGTATTTCTCAGACAATACAAGCTGATGCTCGGTGGCGGCGATCAACCCGAGCCGAAGCACTTTGCTGAAGTCATCAATAAAATTGATGATCCGCTAACCGCTAAAATCGTCCAAACTGCGTTGCTAAGAAGCATGAAGCAAGCTCGGTATGAGGTTGAAAATAAAGGGCATTTTGCTCTAAATTTTGATTCTTATACGCATTTCACTTCACCGATCAGGCGGTATGCGGACCTCATTGTTCATCGCCAAATTCGGCGCCTCTTGGACAATCCTGATAGCCAAGACGATGAAGACCGATTTAAGCGCATTGAGCAGGGCGCCGAGCAGGCGTCGACCACTGAGCGACGTGCCGAAGCCGCCACGCGTGAGGCTGTTCAATGGCTCAAATGTGAGTTCATGAGTCATAAGATAGGTGAGAAGCTCAGTGGTATTGTGACCAGCGTTACCGATTTTGGTTTGTTTGTCGAGCTCGAAGAATTTTATATCGATGGTTTGGTTCACATAACGTCTCTAGCGAATGATTACTACCGCTTTGACGGCGATCGGCGTCAACTCATTGGTGAGTCTTCAGGCCGTGTTTATCGTACCGGGCAAAGCTTAGAAGTTCAGGTTAGCCGAGTAGATATGGATCAGGGGCGCATTGATTTCGCCTTGACGGAAGTTGTTCAAGAGAAACATGCGCAAGGGAAACGTCGTAAATCGAACCACAAAGCGAACCGGCAGCGAGGGCGTAAATGAGTCGCGATGCTAATTGGGTGGTTGGATTTCATGCGATTAACGCGGTTCTGGATACGCAGCCAGAGCGCGCTTTGCGTGTACTCGTTGTACACAACCTCAAGCAGGCTAATCAAGCCGAGCTTCTGGACAAAGTTGGAGTGCTGGGGCTCAGCGTAGAATTCACCGATAAGCGAGGTATGAGTCGCCAAGTAGGCGTTGAAAACCATCAAGGTGTCGCGCTTGAAGCACGCGCTAAACCTGAGCTAGATGAACATAGTCTAAAACAGTCTTTGAAGTCGTTGTTGGAGACAGACGAAGCGCCTTTGGTTTTGATCTTGGATCAAGTTCAAGACCCACATAATCTGGGCGCGTGTTTAAGAACTGCCGCCGCCGCTGGTGTCGACGCTGTGGTGTTAGCTAAGGACAACAGCTGTCCAATCACGCCAGTGGTGCAGAAAGTCGCTAGTGGCGCAGTCGAGATGCTGTCAATAGCGCGTGTAACAAACTTAGCTCGTTGCATGCAAGATCTGCGAGAGCTAGGGATCTGGATTGTTGGGACTTCAGACAAAGCATCTGAAAATTTATACAACATCGACTTTAACGCACCCACCGCCATAGCCATGGGGGCCGAAGGCAAGGGCTTGCGAAAACTTACGATGCAGCATTGTGATCACGTAGTTCAATTACCTATGGCTGACGCAATAGTGAGTTCGCTAAATGTGTCAGTGGCAACCGGTGTGTGTCTATTCGAAGCGGTTAGGCAGCGCCAGCAAACAGCCAGTTAGATTTCCTCCAAAACAATAGTGTCGAGCGGTAGCAGTCTGCTATCTTACGCCTGCAGAAAATTCTCGCCGTAATTTGCTTATGACATCAGTAGTTATTGTTGGCGCCTCGCATGCCGCCGCCGAAGCCATCACTACCTTCAAGAAAAAGGGTTTCGAGGGGACCATCACCTTGATTGGGGAGGAACCTTATCTTCCATATCAAAGGCCGCCGTTATCGAAAAAGTACTTTAATGATGAAGTCTCAGTTGAGCAACTGTATATAAAAAGTGCTGCGAGCTATGATGATTTGGGGGTTGTGCAACGACTGAGCTGTCGAGTCGAGACCATTGACCGCGAAAATAAGCGCTTATCGTTGAGTTCTGGCGAGCAAATTGAATACGATAAATTGATTCTGGCCACCGGCACTCGAGCGCGAAAATTGCCCATAGAGGGTGCAGAACTCGAGCAGATAAAATACTTGCGCAGTAAAGATGACGTCGATGAAATTAAGCAGTTAACCAAACCTGGTTCGCAGTTGCTGATCATTGGCGCTGGTTATATCGGTCTTGAAGTTGCTGCTTCAGCCGTACAACGGGGTGTAAAAGCCACAGTTTTGGAGGCTATGGAGCGAGTGCTGCAACGCGTCACTAGCCCTGAGGTTTCGGATTTTTATCAGTCTGTGCACGCGCAAGAAGGTGTGGACATCCATCTTCAGACAACCGTACAAAAATTTGCCACTGTTGGTGATGGAGTCGTCGCGGTACTAAGCGATGGCCGAGAGATCGAGTTTGATTGTGCGGTGGTTGGTATCGGTGTTTTACCAAATGTTGAATTGGCAGAACAAGCGGGTTTGGAATGTGACAACGGAATTAAAGTAGACGAAACCTGCCGCACTAATGACTTGGATATTTACGCGGTTGGTGATTGCAGCAACCACCCAAGCTTTATTTATGATCGACGGTTGCGCTTAGAGTCTGTGCCCAATGCCATGGGGCAGGCGCGCACTGCCGCGGCGTCAATTTGCGGCGAGGAGGCAAGCTACAATGAGGTACCCTGGTTTTGGTCTGACCAATACGACGTCAAGCTCCAGACGGCTGGTTTAAGTCAAGGTTTTGACCAAATTGTTGTTCGTGGTGACCGTACGCAACGAAAGTTTTCTGCATTTTACTTATTGGCTGGAAAGTTAATCGCTGTTGATGCGATTAATTCGCCAGCAGATTTTATGTTAGCGAAAAAATTGATTATTGCAGAGGTGCGGCCAGATCCAAGCCAACTCGCCGATACAGACTTTGCGCTTAAAACGCTGCTCGGTTGATAACCCCAAACAAGCCTGAGTAGGCTGAAGTACAAGATTAATATATTGAGGAATAGATAATGAGATATGTCGCGGTTAAACAACCCGGAGGCCTAGACAACCTTCAATTGCTAGAGGGTCAATCTGAGGCTGTACAAGCCGGTCAGGTGTTAGTTCGATGGCGAGCTACGTCGTTGAATTTTCACGATTATTTGGTGGCAAATGGGAGTATCCCTGTGGTTGATGGCCAAATCCCGATGTCTGATGGCGCAGGTGAAATTATTGAAGTAGGCGAGGGAGTTAGCAAATGGCAAGTGGGCGATCGGGTTATGTCCTTGTTCTTTCCAAATTGGTTGAACGGTGATGCCAGTTTTGCGCAAACCAAAGGAATTAGTGGTGAGTCTCTGCCAGGTTTTGCGATTGAGAAGTCGGTGGTGTCAGCGGAATCACTGACACGGATGCCAAGTGAGTATAGTTTTGCCGAAGCTGCGACGTTGCCCTGTGCAGCCTTAACCGCGTGGCGCGCTTTGGTGGTAGAGGGCAAGCTTAAGGCTGGCGATCGGGTGCTGATCGAAGGTACTGGAGGCATGTCGATCTTTGCACTGCAAATAGCCAAGGCCGCTGGTGCTTACGTTTATGCAACCACCTCCTCAGCCACGAAAGCAACTCGCTTAGCCGAGCTTGGTGCGGATCATGTCATTAATTACAAAGAAGACGAGCGATGGGGCAAAACCGTGTTTAAACACTCCGGCGGAGGGGTAGAGCACGTATTAGATGTGGGCGGTGGCACCACGATCGGGCAATCCGTTGAAGCCGTCGGATTTGGCGGTCACGTTACCCTGATTGGTATTCTAGGTGGGCGCAAAGGCGAATTCGTGCTGCCCAAGTTTTTCTTTAAACACGCGCACATGCATGGCATTGCCGTGGCGAACCGTCAGGCCCAAGAAGACATGGTCCGAGCCATTGATTTAAGCGGTTTTAAGCCAATAATCGATCGTAGCTTTGAATTAGCAGATCTTGCTGATGCGTTTCGCTATCAAGAAACAGGCCAGCATTTTGGTAAAATTGTGGTCGAGTACTAAGGTGATAGATACCGCACGCCGATTTCTCACCTTTGGATACTGACTGTTAGCTACTGACTGTTAGCTACTGACTAGTGATAAAAACTCTGCCCTGGTTGTGGGGTTTGATCTGAAGGTGCCGAGCATTGCTGACGTCTTCATCAAGGAGTTTTGTTTTTCAACGCCGCGCATCATCATGCACATGTGTTTGGCTTCAATAATCACACCAACACCCTCGGCGCCAGTCACCGTTTGAACCGTTTCTGCGACTTCGGTGGTGAGTTGCTCTTGAATTTGTAAGCGACGAGCGAACATATCGACAATGCGAGCGATCTTTGAAAGCCCCAACACTTTTCCTTCGGGAATATAAGCTACATGGGCCTTACCAATAAATGGCAGCATATGATGTTCGCACATCGAGTAAAGCTCGATGTCTTTCACAATAACCATTTCTCTTGAATCAGAAGGGAACAGCGCGTTATTAATCACATCATCAAGCTGCTGGTGATAACCCCGCGTAAGAAATTGCATGGCCTTCGAGGCGCGTTTGGGTGTGTCGACAAGTCCTGGGCGTGACAGATCTTCTCCGCAGGCCTTGATAATCTCTCGGTAAGCGTCTTCCATCGATACTTTCTCTCTTCTTAATTGACGTATTTACTACTAGTAATTGTTTGGCAATCAGATCTAATGCAGACTTGCTCGACGCGCCTCCTAACTCATACACTCATAGTGACAATAAGTTATACGCCATCAGTTTGACGCCTAATGCGATTATGCATCATCGCTTGGTTCTCTGGGTGAAAATGTGCGACCCACTTTGTCAAATTTGCCATTCTACATTTGCCTCTTAAATGCCCAATCTGTCATACAACCGTCTGATATCTGCCCATGACTGAACGCGTCGAAACTATTATCGTTGGTGCTGGATTCTCTGGCTTATGCATGGGAATAAAATTAAAGAAGGCAGGCTTAAACGATTTTCTGATCTTGGAGAAAGCCGATGATTTAGGCGGTACTTGGCGAGAGAACACTTACCCCGGTGCCGAGTGTGACATACCTTCGGCGCTCTACAGTTTTTCCTTTGAACACAATTCGAAGTGGGAATATAAATGGTCTGGACAAGCACAGATTCTCAAATATCAACACGATACTGCGAATAAATATCGATTGCGTGAGCACCTCCGCTTTAATGAAGAGCTAAGCTCGGCCAAATTTGATCAAGCCACCGGTCTGTGGACTATTAATACCCGCAGCGGGGCCCAGTTTATTGCGGCGCATTTCATTAGTGCAGTGGGTCAATTGCATCACCCCTCGATGCCTAGTTTTGCTGGCCAAGAGACATATTCTGGGCATACATTTCATTCCGCCGAATGGGACCACTCATTAGATTTAAGCGGCCTTAGGGTCGCCGTGATCGGTAATGCGGCAAGTGCTGTGCAGTTCATTCCTAAAATAGCCGAACAGACCGCACATCTCACTATATTTCAACGCAGCCCGAATTGGGTTCTTCCCAAACAGGATCGGCCCTACACGCGAATTGAACAATGGTTGTCGGAGAAAATCCCCTTGATTACCAAGTTCTACCGCCTCAATCTCTGGCTTAAAGGAGAACTAGGGATTTTGCCGGCTATTCGAGGGAATCGAGTTTCACGTTGGTTGCTGCGCACTTTGAGTCAAAATGCTTTAAAAAAGAGTATTAATGATGAGGCTCTACGTGCGAAGTTAACCCCTGAGTATCCGGTTGGAGCAAAGCGGGTCTTATTCGCAGATGAATATTATCCATCGCTGGCACGAGACAATGTCTATCTCGATACAACAGGTATTGAACGATTTACTGAACAAGGAATTGTGCGCAATGATGGCGTGGAGGAAAAATTCGATGTCATCATTTTTGCCACCGGCTTTAAAACTAATCCGTTCCTTGTATCTATGGATATCGTTGGCCTAGATGGGCGCTCCCTTCATCAGCATTGGCAAAACGGGGCCCATGCTTTTTTAGGTGTTAGCACGCACGGCTTCCCTAACTTGCACATCATGTATGGCCCAAATACGAACCTTGGGCACAATTCCATTATCATCATGATCGAGGCGCAGGCCGCCTATATTGTTCAAGCGATAGAGATGTCGTCCAACACTGCTATGCAGGTTAAAGAAGACGTGGAGCAAAAGTTCAATGCAGAGCTGCAAACAAGGTTGGCCGCTACCGCTTTTGGTGCAGTCGCAGATAGTTGGTATCTCGACAATGGCAAAATTACAAATAATTGGGCAGGTGGCACACTTGAGTACAAACGCCGCCTTAAAACAATCGACCAAGCCGCATATCAACCGGTAACCATAGGAACTTAATCATGACTCTGATAAATGATCGTATAGAGCTCACCATCGAGAACCACATCGCGCATGTAGTGCTAAGCCGTGCCGATAAAATGAACGCGCTGGACAGCAAAATGTTTACCGCGCTAGTAGAGACTGCAAAGCAAATTGAGGCCGACTCGAGTGTTCGTGTTGCGGTGATTTCTGGTGCTGGCCGTGCCTTTTGTGCTGGACTCGATATGGAGAATTTCGCTGGCATGATGGAAGCTGACGGTGGGGCAGACAGCGTGCCGAGTCAGTTAACTCCGCGCACACAAGGAATTGCCAATGACGTTCAGTATGCGGTTTGGGTGTGGCGTGAACTTTCCGTGCCAGTGATTGCCGCCGTGCATGGAGTGGCGGTGGGAGGTGGGCTGCAAGTCGCGCTGGCGGCAGATATGCGCTATGCGGCGCCGGACACTCGTTTCTCTATTATGGAGCTCAAATGGGGACTGATCCCGGATATGAGCAGCACGCAACTAATGCGCCACCATATTCCAGAGGATGCGGTTCGAGAACTCACCTATACAGCGCGTATATTCAGCATTGACGAGGCCAAGGAATACAACTTTGTCACCAAAGTAGTCGATGACCCTGTTGCCCATGCCATGGATGTTGCGACGCAGATAGCGCAACGTAACCCAGATGCGATTAAAGCCAGTAAGCGCGTATTGAATGCGGCGAATTATGTGAGCGCTGCAGAAGGCTTGCTGATGGAGTCAGAGGAGCAAGACAAGATAATCGGTTCTGCAAATCAATTAGAAGCAGTCCTTGCAGAACTGCAAAAAAGACCCGCGAAGTTCTCGGATGCTTGAGAAGCTTAAAACTGCTGCCGAGGGCTAAAAAACCTGAATTAGAACTAAAAAAGCCGCTTATATGAGAGCGGCTTCTTTGCGATTCGCTTGCTGACCGGCTTAATGAAGCCCGCGACCCTCAACCAGTACATTATTGCGAAATACCAGCGTTCGTTGCACGAATCGGCTACTCCAGTAAACCCAACGATTCGCCTTGGTGGAAGACGTTTTATGCCTGGGTGGGTATCCGCGCGTCATGATTACTTCTTGCTTGGTCATACCGAATCGAAGCGTGCCGCTTTCTATATCATCTCTTCGTTCGGCATTGCCTGGGATGGTCAATCGGCTCGGCGACAATAGTTCTTCGGCGATTACTTTAGGGTCTCTGAGTGTGAATTTACGTACGTTTTTAAACACAATTAAACGCCCATCAATACTGATGGTGAACTCTTTCGCCCCGATCGATTTTAGAACCACAGGCGTATTAATGGGGATCATTTCACCGCGCCAATAATTGGTAGTCAGGTGGCGTTCTTTTTCGATCTTAAAGTTGTATTTTGTGAAGTATGTACTGCCAACAATCGGGGTGGCGGCCAGGCTGTGGGCCGATAACGCTAATAAACACAGAAGTGAGAGTAGCGGCATGATTCGGTTGGTAGAGGGCATGGTAGTGTTGTTGATGGCTGGTCAGAGCAGAAATGTTAGGTCAGCCAATCATTCCTGTCAAAACCAATTAATCCAGCCAGCGGTCTTACAACGTTGCTTCAACAAACTTTGCGATTTCACCCCAGGCCTCTCTTCCCGATCCGCTTTCTGGCGTAAATATATGCCAATCATGCAATTGGTTTTCCCATATCTGTAAGCTTACGTCAGAGCCCGCTGCAATGGCTTTATTGGTGAACCGAATTGAATCGCCCAGCAAACATTCGTTGCTACTAGCATGGATCAGGGTTGGGGCGAGATTGTCCAAATCATCGAACAACGGCGAGATGAGAGGGTTGTTTGGTGGCGTTCGCATCAACGCTAAGCCGACCCACAGTGACAGCGTGCGCGGCAGTTTCGACAGTAAACCCATCATCTGCCCAAGAACTATATCCGTGGCGAGATTGGCTTTCACAGTCGGGGAGGCCAAGGTGGAGTCAGTGCTTGGTGCAACCGCAATTACGGCGTCTGGCTTGCGAGCAGCGAATTTTTTGCTCCAATTGCCGAGCATTAAGGTGAGATTTCCACCGGCTGAATCGCCAACCACCATCAATTTGCTGAGGGGGGTTTCTCCTTCTGGGCCTTGGGTCAAAATCCAGTGATACGCGTTTTGTGCATCGAGTGTGGCGGCCATTCGTTTGTGCTCTGGCAGCATTCGGTAGTCCACAGACAGTACGACGGCCTTGGCAATGTGAGCCAGTCGGTGCGAGTAGTGACGATGCCCCTTCGGGCTGCCCAGTGCAAAGGCGCCGCCATGCAGCAATAAAACGCGTCGTTCTGGGTCGGAATTCGGCGCGACAGCCCATTCGCAGGGTACGCCATTGGCGACTACCTGCGTAAACTCACAGTCAGATTCCAAGTCTGATGACATATTGTCCGCAAATTCTCGCGCTATCGCGAAGCTCTGTTTAATGGATTTGCTGGCTTTAGCTTTGACCCGTAAGTCGCGCAGAGTTTGCACGAGATTGGCTGTATGCTCAGCATCGTCATCATGGCTTGCAAAACGTTCGCCGACGGGTGTGTCAAAGTGACTTAAATTGGGTGGAGCAAGATATTTTTGCGCCACGAACCAGCTGACGAAGAGAAAGACGATTAAAACGATGAGCCAAAACATGATGAAACCTTTGTGTAATTAAGTTTGTATTGCCTGATTGTTAATTTCCAGGTCATCCGCTGTCGCAACCAATATCGACGATGTTGTGTTCCAATCGCCCAAGACGTAGCGCGTGCAATCATTTTTATGCGAGTGGATATGCTGTCTGTGAGTGTGGCCATGAATCATCTGCGCCACTGAGTATTTTTCAAATGCCTGTTCCACCGCCTTAAGCGTGACATCCATGATTTCCATGCTCACCGATGCTTTGTGGTTGCCGCTTTCTGCGCGCGCAACTTGTGCCTGCTCAATCCGCTCAGGGATCGAGAGTTGCAAAAAATCACGCTTACGTTCTTCATTCGTGACGACCTCCTCGCGAAATGCCATATGCGCGTGGTCGTCGGTGCACAGACTGTCTCCGTGTAAAAGTAGCGTGGGGGTTCCGTACAAATCTATCACCGTTTCGTCGGCTAATATTTTGAACCCTGACTCACGTTCGAATTGAGCGCCAGTTAGAAAATCTCGATTGCCAGCAATAAAAAAGCATTCAGTATGCTGGCTGGCAACTTTCATCGCCTCAAGTACCGGAGCCGCGCCAATTGTCTGGGCAGCGTCATCACCAATCCAGTACTCAAACAAATCACCAAGCAAGTAGATACGTTCGGCGTCCGTAGCAGTAGTTGCGAGGAACTGGCCAAACGCGATCGCAAGGTCGAGGCGTTCGGGCTTTAGGTGTAGATCTGAAAGGAAATAAGTGGCCATTACGGGGTTGGATTGTACTGACTTTTGGGTCACGCGGCATTCATAGAGCAGATGCTTTATATAACTAACATCGCTAGGTATCAAGCAATACGCTCAAAGGCCTTGATTTAGCGCCATTTGCGCGATTTTTTGAGTCGCATAAATGTGTCGAAAAAGTGCGAGTTTGTTTTGTTTTTTCAGGTCGGCCCTTTTATAATTTGCGGGTATTAAGGCCCATTGCGGGCCTTTTTTGTCGCACATCGTTTTTTACAGCCCGTTTATCGAGAAATTTAATTCGGCCTTCACCTAAGGTCGGCAAATTTTCTCTCGAGTAATGGTCAATTTTTTCCCATTGAATTTTGGAGTTAGTGGTGCAGTTAACAGGCGCAGATATTGTCGTTAAGAGCTTGGAAGAAGAGGGCGTTGATTTCGTCTTCGGTTATCCAGGCGGTGCAGCATTGCACATCTACGATGCTTTTCATCGGCAGCAAGCGGTGGAACATATTTTGGTGCGTCATGAGCAGGGTGCAACGCATGCTGCTGATGGTTTTGCCCGAGCCACTGGCAAACCCGGTGTGGTGCTCGTAACTTCAGGGCCCGGGGTAACAAACGCAATCACCGGTATTGCCACAGCATACATGGATTCGATCCCGATGGTGGTGTTGTCAGGGCAGGTGATGAAACCGCTGATTGGCTATGACGCTTTCCAAGAAATCGACGCGGTTGGCATTAGTCGGCCGTGTGTCAAACACAATTTTTTAATCCAGAATGTAGAAGATATCGCGGGAACTATTAAACGAGCATTTCATGTTGCAACGACTGGGCGGCCCGGCCCGGTATTGGTAGACATACCCAAGGACATTACCGCTGCTGTCACTGAGTTTATCTATCCCACTGAAGTGGAGATGCGGTCGTATCCCCAGGTCGCACCCGCTGAGCCCAACGAGATTGTGGCGGCGGTAGAAGCACTGGTGAACTCCAAGCGCCCGATCGTGTATTCAGGTGGTGGCATCGTATTGGCGCAGGCGCAGGATCAACTTCGAGAGTTCGTCAGGCGATTGGGTTTTCCCTGCACCAATACGCTAATGGGGCTGGGAGGGTACC